>NZ_LPVX01000001.1:0-133282 GCF_001613785.1 Thalassospira sp. MCCC 1A02491
GGCGGGGAGATTTCAACATCAGCAATCAGGTCATCGGCATCTTCGGGGTCAATCCCGGCCCGTAAAACCGCCGTTCTGGCCTTGTCGTGTTTCCAGGCGCGGTAATCATCATCATTCATATGCTGAAGCGCGCAGCCACCGCATTCCTTGAAATGCGAACAGCGCGGCGGATTGAATGCGGGGCTTCTTTTCAGTTCCTCGATGACTTCGGCGCCATAGCCATCACCGCGCTTCTGGCGCAGGGCGACACGCACCTCGTCCCCGGGCAAAACGCAATCGACATAGACCAGCACAGACTTGCCATCCGGCGCCTGGACATGGGCAATACCATCACCACGCGCCCCAACCTGTTCGATTGTGACGGGCGCTTCAAAACCAATCAACGGATCGCGCCGCGACGGCTGACGCTTGCGTCCCCCGCGGGCCCGGGGATTGCGATGATGATGTTTCATAAATTCTCTCTCGGGGGTGATCTTTGTCACGCTTTGCCTGACAGATCGACGCCACTGTCAGATGCCCGCCTGAGATACACCAGTTGACGCACCGCGAACAGGGGCGATCAAAGATTTATCTCCCGATCATGTCGCGCAATCGCCATACAGGCCAGGGCAGCATTACCATGACGCGAAAATTTATCCGCAAATGAACGCGACCAAACCCTTAAAATCGTGTAAGAATAACACCATAAAACATACAGGGAACTGTTAATCGGCCGCGTGACACGACACCATTTGTGCGACATCATGGGTTTGATGATCAGCGCAAATGGCGCGACGGAAACGTTTTCTGCGCGTATTGACGGGTCGGGGGGACCTGTTTGGCGGGTCACGTATGGGGGAGATATGGAAGAAGAAAACAAGCAAGCCGACGAAAACACATCCACGCAAACGACCCGTTTGAAAAAGCGGGCCTTGGTGGCTGGTTTTCTGACGGCTCTTTTCTTTGCCTCAGTGACATTCTTTTTCTGGCAGACGTTTGAAAACAACCGCCGGACCATTTTACTGTCTGCGGCCCAGATCACCGCCAATGCCGTTGCCCAGCAGGTCAATCAGATCGTCACCAGCAATCTGGCTGTGCTGGAAAGTTTTGCCGATAACTGGCAGGACGGCGCACCGGAAGACGAACGCGCATATCTGTCGATTGCAACGCCGCTGCAAAGCCGCTTCCCCGCACTTCAGGCCATCAACTGGATTTCGCCCAACTACATCATTTTGTATGTCGCCCCGATCAAGGGCAATGTGCCCGCGATCGGTGCCGACCTTAAACGTCACCCGGTTGCCGGTCCCGTGCTTGATATCGCACTTGATCAACGCCGCACCCAGATCACCCCGACACTTGAACTTCTTCAGGGCGGACGCGGTTTTGCCGCCTATAGCCCGGTCCTCGGGCGGGATGGGGAAATTATTGGCGTGATTAACGGTGCGTTTCGCATCCGGTCCATGCTGGCAGCAGTGATCAATACCGAACAGGTCGAAGATTACACCGTTCGCGTCCGCGAAGGTGACACCGTCCTGTTTGAAATCCGCGGCGAAGGCGACAATGAATTGTTGCAGCGTACCGTACCGGTCGAAATCGTCGGGCGCCAATGGCTGGTTGATGTGATTGCCGATCCGAAACTGGCAACACAAAGCACCATCAATCCTGAACTGATTCTTGTGTTCGGGGGAACGGCGACCGTCATATTCACCGTTCTGATCTTCATGCTTTGTAACCGGCAAAGACCGGCGGGCCGCCGGACCATGCATCACATCAATGCCGGTGATGACATCAATGATCTGGCGCTGTCGATTACCAAGCTTGATGGTCACCTGAAATCGATGTCCCCCGAAACCGCCGAATTCTTTGACCTGCGCGAAGAAGATTACGGCTTTATCCGATTTTACAATCTGGCCCCCGAATTCCAGTCGGACGGCACCGCATCGCGCCGGTCACAGGAAAAGATGCTGCTTGCGATCAATCGTGGTGACGAAGAATTGCGCCGTGAATGGATTGTGCGCAGCGCCGAGGGCGTTCATGTCGTCTGCAATCTGTCGATGAAGCCATCGACGACCAATGCCGATTGCGTCGATATCACTCTGCATCACAATCCGGCTGCCAATGCATCGGTCAATCGTTTGCGGTATCTGGCAACCCATGATCCGCTGACCGGATTGCCAAACCACGCATTGTTTGAAGACCGCCTTAATCAGGCGGTCGCGCATGCCAAACGCTATGAAAAGCTGTTGTCGGTTCTGGTGGTCGATATCGACAATTTCCGCGCGATCAATGATCGCTTTGGTGCAGATATCGGGGATGAAACCCTTCGGACCATTTCCGGGCGTCTGCGCGCGACCGTGCGTGAAAAGGATACCTGTGCGCGCTTTTCCGGCGACATGTTTGCGATCATCGCAACCGACCTGTCAGAAGCCGAGGGGGCCGCACTGGTCGCCGAACGTGTCGTCGAAGCCATGTCGCAACCCATTCAGACGGCAACCGGCGATGAAATCCGCCTGCATGTCAGTGTCGGTGTTGCCCTGTATCCCAATGACGCGCGTGCGCCGTCGCAATTGCTGGCCAATGCCGATGCGGCAATGTATCGCGCACAAAAATCGGCAGAATCGTCTTATTGCTTCTTTGTTGAAACAATGAACAACGTCATGCATGCGCGCCTGTCGATGGAAACGCAGTTGCGCCGTGCGGTGGATGAAAAACGCTTTGTGCTGGAATATCAGCCGCGCTACCGGACATCGGATCGCAGCCTGACCGGGTTCGAAGCATTGCTGCGCTGGATTGATGACAGTGGCAAACGCCGCCTGCCGCCCGACTTCATCGCGGTTGCCGATCGCACCGGGTTGCTGTCCCCGCTTGGTCAATGGATCATTGAAACCGTATGCAAGCAACTGTCCGACTGGCGGGCACAGGGATATGTCCCGGTTCCGATTGCGCTGAACGTTTCAAGCCGCCAGTTCATTCAGGCCGATCTGATCAAGAACATCATGGATCTGACCACAGAACATGAAATTGATGCGGCCATGATCGAGATCGAGGTATCCGAAGACATCGCCATGCGCGAACCCGAACGGGCACTTGGTCAGTTCTATCGCTTTGCCGAGGCAGGCATTGGCCTGACACTTGATCATTTTGCAGCTGGCAACACGTCCTTGCGCTATCTGAAACGCTTCCCGGTACAGCGTATCAAGCTGTCAAAATCGCTGTTTAATCTTTCACTCGATGAACAGCCCGAAAACAGCATTTTGCAGCCGGCAATCCGCCTGTGCAAAAGCCTGAACCGCAAAGTCGTTGCCGTGGGTGTTGAGACCGAAGAACAGCTGGCGGTCCTGCAAGCCGCCGATTGCGATGAAATGCAGGGCTTCCTGCTTTCAGCCCCGCTTGATGCGCAGGACACGACCGAACTCCTGACCCGTCAGAAAAGCTCGACGCGGGCTCAACCCAAATCAAAACCCAAACAGGATGAACAGTCCGGCAAGTAAAGCTGCGCTGGCTGTTCGCCCCCCTGCGGTTCCTGTCACCCGAAATGATAAAAGCCCCGCTCGGACTGAGGCGGGGCTTTTTATTTATGGTGTGCGATGTCCGATCCTAAAGCAGGAATGCCGCGGCCAGTCCCAGAAAGGCAAAGAAGCCGACCACATCGGTAATCGTCGTCAGGAACACCGATGACGATACCGCCGGGTCAATGCCTGCGCGCTCAAGCCCAAGCGGGATCAGCGCTCCGAACAATCCGGCAAACAGCAAATTGACAATCATTGCCACACCAATCACAGCGCCAAGCATGACATCACCAAACCAGAACCAGGTCACCGCCCCCGAAAGCACGGCAAAGGCAAGCCCGTTCAGCCCGCACACGGCCACTTCCTTGCGGATGACGCGCCAGGCGTTGGTGCTGGTCAGTTCACGGGTGGCAATGGCACGCACCGCAACGGTCAGGGTCTGGGTGCCGGCATTGCCGCCCATCGATGCAACAATCGGCATCAGAACGGCAAGTGCCACCAGCTGCTGGATCGTTCCTTCGTACATGCCGATCACAAGTGACGCCATGATCGCGGTGCCCAGATTGACCAGAAGCCAGGTAAAGCGCGACCGCGTGGTATCAAGGATAGCACTGGAAAGGTCATCCTCCTCGCCAACACCGGCAAGACGCATCATGTCTTCTTCATATTCCTCATCGATAACGTCAACAACGTCATCGACCGTGATCACACCGACCAGACGGCCGCTGTCATCAACCACCGGGGCGGAAATAAGGTCGCGCTGACGGAACAGATGGGCGACGTTTTCCTGTTCCTCGGTGACCAGAACCGTGCGCATTTCTTCTGATTCCATGACATCGCGCACCAGAACCGGGCGGTTGGTGCGGATCACACGCGACAGCGGCACGATCCCGACCGGGCTATAGCGCGGATCGACGACAATAATGTCATAGAAATCATCCGGAAGACTTTTGGCCGAACGCAGGAAATCGATCGTCTGGCCGACCGACCAGTAATCCGGGATCGCCACCAGCTCGCGCTGCATGATACGGCCGGCGGTATATTCCGGATAAGACAGCGCTTCTTCAACACGCGCACGTTCGATATCGGACAGCGCACCCAGAAGTTCGCGCTGCTCGTCCTCGTCGAAATCCTCGATGACCTCGACAACGTCATCGGAATCCAGTTCGGTGATGGCCTCGGCCACCACATCGGTACCAAGCAGATTGATGACTTCTTCGCGAAGTTCGTCATCAAGCTCGGTCAGGAATTCCGGATCGAAATCGGGACGGATCAGTTCGACAAGCTGCGCACGCTGGTTGGAACTTGCCCAGCCAAGCAAGTCGGCAATATCGGCAAAGTGAAGTTCCGAAAGCAGTTCGGACGCGGTGTTGCTGTCATCTTCACCGAGCGCGTCGAAAATTTCGCGCGCATATTCAGGTGTCAGATCGACATATTCATCGCCAGTCGACGTTTCCGCCGGACGGTCCAGTTCTTCAACCTGACCTGTCATCTGCCCCTCCCTGAATGATGTGCTGCTTTTTGCGTCCCGCACCAGATTTCGACTGCGCCAAGAAAACGCCGCGCCGGGAAGTTGATAATCAAAATCCCGACACGGCTGTTTCTGCGCTATCACATGGCCCCGGTCAAGGGCCCCGATAGAAGATTAAAGTCTGAACCCCGCCGAATAATTCAAGTGGGGTTCAGGCTATTTTTTATTGGCCTTCCTGGCTGCGCGTCACCGCGTCAACAACGGCAATCGCCGTCATGTTGACGATACCTCGCACCGTGATGGACGGGCTGACGACGTGTGCGGATTTTGCCGCACCCACCAGAATCGGACCAACCGGCAAACCGTCGCCCAGCATCTTGACCAGATTGTACGAGATGTTGGCCGCATCAAGTGTCGGCATCACCAGAAGGTTTGCAGAACCCTTAAGCATCGAATGCGGGAAAATACGATCACGGATCGGCTGCGAAATTGCGGCATCGGCATGCATTTCACCTTCGACCTCAAGATCGGGGGCCTGGGTGCGGATCAGCTGCAACGCATCACGCATTTTGCAGGCCGACTTGTTTTCGTGGCTGCCGAAGTTGGAATGCGAAATCAGTGCTGCTTTTGGCGTGATGCCAAACCGCTTGACCACATCGGCTGCCATGATCGTGGTTTCGGCCACATGTTCCGGGGTCGGATCCACCGACACATAGGTATCGGTCAGGAAGAATGTCCCCTGTTTCATGATCATCATGTTGACGGTCGAGAAATCGGTGACCCCTTTGCGCAGACCGACAAGGTTGCGGACATAACGCAGATGACGCAGGAAACCGCCCTGACAGCCGCACAGCATCGCATCGACTTCGCCACGACGCAGCATCAGGGCCGCAATCACGGTCGGACGGGTACGCACGATGGAACGGGCATATTCCGGGTTGATCCCGCGACGGCCCATGATGTTGTGGAAGTCCTGCCAATCCTGTTCGAAATGCGGATTGTCATCGGGATCGTGAATTTCGATCTGTTCATCAGGAACAAGACGCAGGCCAAGCTCGGCAATCCGGTCAAGGATCACTTCACGACGACCAATCACCACCGGATGGCACACACCATCATCGACCAGCACCTGGCAGGCCTGAAGCACACGGCGCGATTCGCCTTCGGGATAGACAACGCGCTTCTTGTGCGCACGCGCCATGTCAAAGACCGGCTTCATCACCAGACCGGACCGGAAGACAAAGCCTTCAAGCTGCTGACGATAATGATCGAAATCCTCGATCGGGCGTTTGGCAACACCGCTATCCATCGCGGCCTTGGCAACGCGCGGCGGAATTTCAAGCATCAGGCGCGGGTCAAACGGCTTGGGAATAAGGTATTCCGGACCGAATTTAAGCTCCTCCCCGCCATAGGCGGTCGCCACCACGTCCGATACTTCGGCGGTTGCCAGATCGGCAATTGCCTCGACCGCGGCAATCTTCATTTCCTCGTTGATCTCGGTCGCGCCGACATCAAGCGCGCCTCGGAACAGGAACGGGAAGCAAAGAACGTTGTTTACCTGGTTCGGGTAATCGGTACGCCCGGTTGCCATAACGGCATCGGGGCGGATTTCCTTGACCAGTTCCGGCGATACTTCCGGGGTCGGGTTGGCCAGCGCCATGATGATCGGGCGTTCGCCCATCTTGCGCAGCTCGTCCTCGCCCATGACATTTGGTGCAGACAGGCCAAGGAAGATATCGGCACCTTCGACCACATCGCTCAGGGTACGGGCGTTGGTTTCAATGGCATATTCCGCTTTCCACGGATCCATTTCTTCCTGACGGCCCTTATAGACCACACCAAACCGGTCGGTGACCGTGATGTTTTCCTTGGGCAGGCCCATCGACACCAGAAGGTTCAAACATGCCAGTGCCGCGGCACCGGCACCCGATGCCACCAGACGGACCTTGTTGATATCCTTGCCGGTCACACGCAGACCGTTCAGGACGGCCGCGGCCACACAGATTGCCGTGCCGTGCTGGTCATCATGGAAGATCGGAATGTTGCAGCGTTCGCGCAATGCCTTTTCGATGATGAAGCATTCCGGTGCCTTAATGTCTTCGAGGTTAACACCCCCGAAAGTCGGCTCCAGCGCTGCGACAATATCGATAAATTTCTGCGGGTCGGTTTCGGCGACTTCAAGGTCGAAGACATCGATATTGGCGAACTTCTTGAACAGAACCGCCTTGCCTTCCATCACCGGCTTGGATGCCAGCGGGCCGATCGGACCAAGACCAAGCACAGCCGTACCGTTGGAAATCACACCAACCAGATTGCCGCGTGCGGTAAATTCCGCCGCAGTATCGGGGTTTTTGACGATTTCCTCACATGCGAACGCAACGCCCGGCGAATAGGCCAGCGCAAGGTCACGTTGGTTGGCAAGTGTGGTGGTTGCCGTTACGGACAATTTCCCCGGGGTGGGATACCGGTGATAGTCCAAAGCTGCTTCGCGCAGCTTGTCATTTCTATTTGCCATTATAATACCTTTTAATTTCAGGTATTTACATTAATTAACCACGAAATGGTTAAATCCTGATAATTCACTCTAGCGGGACGCCCAGACTAAAGCAGTTTTCCCTGCGATAGAAGCACTCAGTGTAACGCACGGCCAATGGGCTGCATTGCATAATTCTCAACGCGGCACTGCACAATAAATCAATCAGTTGTATCGCAACTGCGTTGATTAGCGGACATCGCCCGACACCGCCTGACCGGAACATTGTAGGACATATATGGGGAAGGTCCAGAAACGAAAAAACCCGCCATTTCTGGCGGGCTCTTTTTCGTGGCTTTCCCGGTCGCCCGGGTGGGCCAGATAATGGTGCGGTCGAGAAGACTCGAACTTCCACGGTATTTCTACCACAGCGACCTCAACGCTGCGCGTCTACCAATTCCGCCACGACCGCATATTGTCTGCAGCAAGTCCCGTGAGGTTTCGAAGTGGGCTTGCCTTGGCGCGGAAAGGGAGATAGCAAATTGATTACCCCTGATCAAGGGATCTTTTCACTTATTTGACAGGAAAAATGCAAAGCATCGCCCCAACCGCGCAAATCCTAGAGTGGCGCACCACCTCCGAGTTGGTTTCCTACCCCGACGCCCTTGCCGAAATGGAAGCCCGTGCCGAGGCCATCCATGCTGGCGAAGCCAATGAACTTGTTTGGTTTCTTGAACATCCGCCACTTTATACAGCCGGCACCAGCGCCCATCAGGAGGATTTGGTCGATCCGGATCGTTTTCCTGTCTATGACGCGGGCCGTGGCGGCCAATATACCTATCATGGACCGGGTCAGCGCACGGTTTACCTGATGCTCGACCTCAAGAATCGTGGTCGTGACGTGCGTGCCTATGTCCATAATCTTGAAGAATGGGTGATTCGCACGCTTGCCCTGCTTGGGGTCAAGAGCGAACGCCGGGACGGCCGTGTCGGCATCTGGGTGGTGCGGGCAGATGGTCGTGAAGACAAGATTGCCGCCATTGGCGTACGTGTGCGCCGCTGGGTGACCTTCCACGGCATTGCCATCAACCTTGCCCCGGATCTTTCGCATTTCGGTGGCATTGTTCCGTGCGGAATTTCCGATCACGGGGTCACAAGCCTTGCCGACCTTGGGGTCGATATTACTATGGATGAACTTGATCGCCTGTTAAAACAGACCTTTACCGAAGTATTTCCCGGGCCAGCTGAATGAATGACACGTCGCAACCAGCATCGAATGCCACCCGATCGGCGAAAGGCAACAGCAAGGGCCACAAAATGCCCGAAAGCGTTGCCGAGGGCGGCATGGCCGATGCTGAACGCGACATTCTGGCCGAGCTCGAAAAGGCGCTTGGCGAACATATCGCACTGATATTGCGCTGGAATCGGAAGCTGATGTTTCCCGATTCCCCGCATCCGTCCGAAATGGACGATGACGAACATGACTGCGATTTTGGCGCCTGGTACGAACTTAACCGCAATAACCGCCTGATTGATCAACCCGCCATGCATGCGCTGGCAGCCACCCATCAACAATTGCACGATTCGGCCAAACGGCTTTTAAGTGCGCGCGCTGTTGATGGCGAAATCGATTCGGCCGAATTCGATATGATGGCCCTGCGCGCCGAATCGTTTTTTGCCCAGTTGCGTCGTCTAGAACGCGCATTTCGCACGGCGCGCTCCGATGTTGATCCGCTGACCGGGACCTATAACCGTCAAACCATGATGGGGGATCTGAATTCCGAACGCGAACGTGCGATTCGAACCCAGGTCCCGACCGCCATCGCCCTTGTTGACCTTGATCACTTCAAATCGGTTAATGATACTTACGGCCATCAGGCCGGCGATCTGGTGCTGCAATCGGTTGCCGGCATCCTGCAATCCCATGTCCGCCCGTTCGACAAGGTTTACCGATATGGCGGCGAGGAATTCCTGATCTGCCTGCCCAATGCAGACATGAAACAATGCGCGCGCGTGCTGGAACGTCTGCGCCGGGTAATCGAAGCATCCCCGGTAACGATATCCGATAGCACCACCCTTCCGGTCACTGCCTCCATCGGGGCGGCACCGATGACCAAAAGCCGCACAATCGAACAAATCATCGAAAAGGCCGACAGGGCCCTTTATGCCGCCAAGGAAGGCGGTCGCAACCGGGTGCGGGTCTGGCGCAGCCCCGACACAAAACCGGCCCCAAAACCGTCTAAATAGCGCGCAGGGCGCATTCCCGATCCCTGAACAGCGACCAAGTGGATGCGATTTGCGCATGCCGACGTGTTTTCATGGCGCCATGATCGGGTTTGTATCGGGTTTATAGGGTGATCATCGCCTTTTGCCGGCCTGCCGATTTTCACGGAAAAACAGACACCTGGTGCTTTGGTGCAATGCATTTCACACACAGGAATAAAAAATTCTTTCGGTCTGCAATCTTGTCTTCACAAGTTGGAAACATATCTGCAA
The DNA here is from genome assembly GCF_001613785.1 of Thalassospira sp. MCCC 1A02491. NCBI lineage: Bacteria > Pseudomonadati > Pseudomonadota > Alphaproteobacteria > Rhodospirillales > Thalassospiraceae > Thalassospira > Thalassospira sp. MCCC 1A02491. The sequence goes on from NZ_LPVX01000001.1 coordinate 9,929, forward strand.
ACTATAATAATAAAAGGCAGCATGGCTTCGGCCCCGACGCCGAGGTGAGAGAGAAAAGCTGCCAGCTTGGGAGGGAATTCGGTTCTATCTGAACGGAGGCCCCTGAATGTCCAGTTCTATGGATTTTGCACCTGGCGATCCCGCGCTGATGCTCACGGTGTTGCGCAGTGCCGAAGCAAATCTTGACCGCAACATGCTGTTGCGGCGCGTTTTATCCCTTTTCTGCACAGACGATGATGGCAATCAGGTTGCCATTGAAGATGGCCCGGATTTGCAACGGCGCATCGACACCGCCATTGCCAATCTGCAAATGGCCGGGCTTATTCGTGTGACCACCGGTGACGAACTTTCGATCACATCCCTTGGAACAGCCATGATGATGGCCTATCCGCTGGGTATTGATGATGGTGTGCTGTGTTCGCTGCCGGCATTTCGCAACCGGGTCTATGAAACCAATGCCCCTGTGGTGCATGAACGTCATCTGCCCAATTCGGCGTATGGTTCCGGCTTTTCCGCCGGGCTTGATGCGCATCGCCTGACGGAAAATCCCTACCCGTCAGATTCGCGCGATCATGAAGACTGGCTTATGGGCTGGGACGAGGCACTTGATCAAAGCAAACGCGAAGCCGAAACGCTTCTGAACTGATTTCCGGTTCATCCGGAATATCCGCCCAACAGACCTGTGACCGGCACCGGATCAGAAATGGTTTTGGTGCTGTGATTTGAATTCCCGGCATATCGCCGGAACTGCCGTGCTCATCCGATGTGACGGCCCGAATTTGCCCGCGTGTTTTGCAGTGATGGCATCAAGCCCCTGACACTGCGTTTCCGACCCGGGTAACGGCATTCTGCCCCCTGCTTCCCAGTTCAATGTCCCTATTCAATGTTCACACCCAATGACAAAGACGCGCTCAGCCGGTCAAAAGCGCGCAAGTGATGCGTTGCACGTCCAACATCGCATCCACCACCCAGCAGGCAGACACGACTGCTGACTGCCCCCATGAAGAAGCACTGCGGGGCACCCCCATCACACACGAACGCGAACATGAACCACCATCACGCTGTCACACGCGACGACAGGATGGGAAAATTATCTATGACAGGAAGGCTGATCAGGCCGGATCATTCCCCGGTTTGCCGTGACCGAAAATCGATACGACATTATCCCGCGCGGTTTCGTCTGATCGGCTTTTTGTCAGCCCGGCCTCGGACGGCTGCGGGTTTTGATCGGCATCATGGTCTTTGACACCCGCATCCCGGGCATCAGCCGCATCCGCATTATCCGGTTCATCGGACACTTTGGGCGCATTGGACGCATCGGGATCATCACGGCGATGACCATCTAGGTGTTTTCCCGCCGATTGTTTGCGGGCGTCATTCAGATCGCGTTCATGCCGGGTGCGCCCGTGGAGAACCCGGTTCTCGTCGGCTTTTTTGGCCTTTTCATTGCGCTGCTTACGTTTGCGCACCTGACGCAAATTGACGAGATCACCCATCACACTCTTCTTTGGAACATTATCAAACCGACAGGGGATCTGTCGGGTCACACTATCCAAAACAAACGGGTGCTTCGATTTCCCGAAGCACCCGCCATAGCCGTTCTTAAAATCCGTATGTCCAGCCGGACTTAGCGCACGAAGACATGCACCTCGTTGGCCGAAACAGATGCGCTGGTGGCATCCGATGCGCGCACGCGCGAACTCGGCATGCCCATATCGGTAAGCGAGCGAAGAACCGCCTGCGCATTACGTTTGGATTTGTTGGAATTCAACGCAACCTGCGCCGGGGTACCACGATTCGGGGTCACGGCAACCACGTCAAAGCTTGCCTGCGGGCGGCGTTCCAGAACACGGTTTACCGCGTTATAAAGCGCCTGCTCGTATTTCACGTTGGCATTGTCAAACCGGATAACCACCAGCGGACGGTCGCTGGTTGCGGCCATGCGCGGGCTGCTCGATGCCGGTGCGGCCTGTGACTGGAAGACACGCTTGGAAAGCGAATCCCCGAAGATTTCACCGTTTTTAACGGCCAGTGCCAGGGCATTCAGGTTCGCACGTTCGGTGCTGACATAGGATGTCTGACGCGACAGGCTTTCGCTGATTTCATTGAGAAGGCGGTCAATCAGCACCGTGGTGCGGTTGGTTTCGTCTTCAAGCAGCGCGAGTTGACGGTGATCTTCGTCAACAGCACCCGATACCTGATAAGCCGAACGAACCGACTCAAGCAGGAAGGTCGAAAGCGTGCTGTCGGCGGCAACCTTGTTTGCCAGCGAATTCAGCGCGGCGATATCGTCATTCACACGATCCAGTTCGGACTGCGCGGTGTTCCACTGCTGCACCAGAACCGGGTTACCCGGGGTGGTACCAACCTGCAGACGCGCGCTGATTGCCGCCACAGTGCCGTGATAGGCCTGCGAGTGCGACACAGTCTGTGCCCGAAGCTGTTGCAATTCGTTGTTGTGTTCATTCAGAGCCGCCTTCAGGCGGTTGAGTTCCTGCTGCATGTTCTCGACTTTGGAACCGACAAAGGTCCCGGTCTGAGAAACACCGGTCAGCGGCTGCGTGCTTGCAGCAACATCGTAACTGGTGGTGGCATTCGCACCAACCGGCTCGGATGCGACCACATTGTTCTGGGTCGTATCTTCTTCACCAGCAAGTGTCGGCCAAAGGGCCTCAGAAGAAAAAGAACATCCCCCCAGCATAAGGGCGGTGCCGATTACGGCAAGGTAGGTTTTACGAACGGCCATTTCGATCTATTACCTAAGTAGAAATATGCGAATCTCCCTGGGCTTGCCTTTTTATGTGGTGAAACAAGCCCCTGCTCCCCCGGGATTGAAAGCATCTTAGTCCACGACCACTTATGGAACAAGACGCATTTGCCCCTTTTTTGCCGAGTCTTGTCCATAAGTCCGACAAACCGGACAAAGCCGGGCAAAACAAGTGCGTAGCAGTCCTGTAAACGGTGGCTTGTGAAAAAATACCTTTTTTTGAAATTTACTGCTTGCAATGCCCTGCTCGTTTGCATAAGTTCCGCTCCGCCGACGGGGAGCACACCCAAGCAAACCGCCGGAAATTAAGGCAATGCGCCCGTAGCTCAGCTGGATAGAGCATCTGACTACGAATCAGAAGGCCGGAGGTTCGAATCCTTCCGGGCGCGCCAGTGAAAGGCTCGACGTTACCGCGTCGAGCCTTTACCATTTACATAAGCTTTAAAAAGCGCCCGTAGCTCAGCTGGATAGAGCATCTGACTACGAATCAGAAGGCCGGAGGTTCGAATCCTTCCGGGCGCGCCAGTCAAAGGCCCGACGTTACCCGTCGGGCCTTTGTTCTTTTCGGGCCTTTGTTGATTTTGCACTTTGCCACTGCCCTTCGATCACAATCCCCAAATGAAAACAGCCCGCCGCAATTGCACGACGGGCTGCACGGATGCCAATTCTGGCTAATTGCCATTCTGACCAATCATAATTCCGGCAAATTACATCGATGGCATGATCACGCTGTCAATCACGTGAATGACACCGTTATCGGCTTCGATATCGGCCGTTACGACCGATGCGTCATCGACCATGACGCCACTGGTGGCGTTCACATCAATGGTGTCGCCCTGCACACTGGCAACCGCCATTTCCTTGCCGGCGATGTCACCCGACATCACCTTGCCCGGCACCACGTGATAGGTCAGGATCGCAACAAGTTTGTCCTTGTTTTCCGGTTTCAGCAGGTCTTCGACCGTGCCCGCCGGCAATTTCGCAAAGGCATCATCAGTCGGGGCAAATACAGTAAACGGTCCGTCACCCTTAAGGGTGTCGACCAGCCCTGCTGCCTGTACCGCAGCAACCAGCGTTTTGAACGAACCGGCCGAAACGGCGGTATCGACGATGTCGGCAGCCTTGGCCGATGCCGCGCCAAGCAAAAGGCCCGCAGCGGCGCTAACAGCAATAAGCGAAGTTCTGAAGGCAGTCATGTTTCAATCTCCTTGGAACGTGATTACGGAATTTCGCATTCCGCATTTCGCTGTCAGAGATCGCTTACGCTCACGGTTTGACGGTTGGTTCAATCATATAAATGTGAACCCGGATGCCTCATCGGATGTCTGATCCCGCGCGTATTGACCTTATTTTTTCTTTGTTTCGGACAATCGACAAAAGACCGTGCGAAGCGCATATAGCTATTGATAGGATGGCAATTCAAAACAAAGCCTTAGGGAACTTCCACAATACGGAGCGCGACAGATGAACGCCAACGCACGCATTATGATTTCTTGCGATGACCGCGTCGGTCTTATTTCGGACATTACCGGACGCCTGTTTGACATTGGAGCGAACCTTGGCACGACATCCTTCACCATGAAGGACGCAAAAGCGATATTTGAAACCGATTGCGAACTGCCTGAAAGCTGTTCCATTGCCGAATGCAAATCCGCTGTCAGCGAACTTCCGATGACCAATGCCGACATTGTTGTTGAACAGATCGCGGCTGCCCCGGAACTGACCACCGCCCCCGGCGCGACCCACTTGATCGAATGTTCAGGCATTGATCAGCCGGGCCTGATCGCCCGGTTGTCGGAAATCTTCATCGAATACAATGCCAATATTGTTCGCATGGCGGCATCGGCAACCGATGAAAAGGATGCGCGCATCTATACCACCCGTTTCGCGGTCGAGATCCCGGCCGAACGTGCGGCAAACTGTCTGGCGACCCTTGCCAATACGGCGGGGTCCATGCGGCTTGTGTTCAAATTTGATGAGCTTTGAGCAGCAAGGCAGCCAAGCCTGACACCGGCCCGAACCGGTAGTTTTGTTGCCTGATCAGGCAACCACGCGGTTACGGCCGGCCTGCTTTGCTTCATAAAGTTTCTGATCGGCGCGCTTCAAAACGCCCCATGGATCGGTCGCATCATCGTCGCGTTCGCAAACCCCGACCGAAATCGTCACGGAAACGGTTTTGTTCTTTTCAGGGACAGCAATTTTATTTTCAGCAATCCGTTTGCGCAGCGCTTCGAGCGGCTCTGTAGCCTTTTGCGCGGTCCGACCGGCAAACAGTACGGTGAATTCTTCGCCGCCATAACGGAACGCTTTGCCGCCCCCGCCAACACGTGACAATTCACGCGCCACCTTTTTCAGAACAATGTCACCAACATCATGCCCATAGGTGTCGTTGAATTTCTTGAAGTGATCAACGTCAAGCATCGCAACCGTGTATTGATTGCCAAGTTCGGCCATGGCATGGCCAAGCGCGCGCCGCCCGGGCAGCCCCGTCAGATCATCGACAAATGCCATGCGCCAGGCTTCCTGGGCCAGCCCCGCCAACACCACCCCGGTGGCGGCAAGATATCCATACTGGATAATGCCCGCCCCCATGACAGTTGCGACATCAATGGCAATGATCGCCGCCGCAAAACTGGTTTCAAGCGGCTTGTGACGGATCAGCAACAACACCACCGCCACAAACGAGATAATCATGGCCGGGTGGGGCATTGCATCAAGGAAACCGGCACTGACAAAAAACCGGGTATCCAGCAGATGATAAAGTGCCGAGCCGACATCGGGCTGCCCGGCAAGCATCAGCATGACAAAAATCTGCAATCCCAGAACCAGCATCCGGGCGATGCCGCGCGGATTCAGAACACCACGTTCCGCGGTAAAGCCAAGGATCAGCAGATTGATCGGGATCAGATACAGCGTCGCAATGCGTAAAAAGGCCAGCCCGTCGGGCGAAAACCCCGCCCCGTTACCGACCAGAAGCCAATAGCAGATCAGCAGCAATAGCATCACAAACACCGCGCGCCCGCGGTTGAACCACCACGCGATCGCACCGCCCAGAACCGCCAGCAAAAACGGACCATACCGGACAAGCCCGGCCAGTTCGTTCGGTACAAGGTTTGGCGAAATCGCCAGAACCAGACATGCCCCCATGATCAGGACAGGTGCCATACCGGCGGAAACAATGATGGAATAAGCGCGACGCATGGGTCGATTTTTACTACCTGCTGATGTGACCATCGGGAATGGCTGCAGTACGCCACCCGCGGATATCGGCGGTAATCTAGCGGCTGAGCTGTTAAGGGGCTATTGCTTTATCGGGCTTATCTCCACTTTTTCTTATTAAACACCCGTCTGCGTCGAAAGCACAATGGAACGCACGCTTTTTAAGCTTGCCAGCCTTCGCATATGCACCATAAATTGAGATCAGGACTACCGCGACGCACAATGATCGCGGACCACATAACTGTCACGGCGGCCACGGTACGATCCCGAAAACGGGACGCAAAACACGCCAGCGATATTCACGGGATTGCTTGCCCGTGATGTCCACTTGAAATGACAGGTTCTGGAGAGACGTTATCATGAGCTTCACCACACCGACCCCGGCGCCAGCACGCCTGAACAGATCGGAACTTGCCGTCCCCGGCAGCCGGATCGAGCTGTTTGAAAAGGCAGCCAAATCCAAAGCCGATGCCATTTTCCTTGATCTGGAAGACGCGGTAGCGCCCAGCGACAAGGAACAGGCCCGCAAAAACATTATCGCGGCAATCAACGACATTGACTGGGGTGACAAGGTTCTGTCGGTCCGGATCAACGGTCTTGATACACATTATATGTATCGCGATGTTGTTGATGTTCTTGAACAGGCCGGCGACCGGCTTGACCTGATCATGATCCCCAAGGTCGGGACCGCGTCTGACGTCTACGCCCTTGATATGCTGACAACCCAGATCGAAACGGCCAAGGGTCGCAAAAAGCGGATCGGGTTTGAATTGATCATTGAAACCGCCCTTGGCATGCAGAACATCCACGAAATTGCCGCCGCCTCCCCGCGCAATGAAAGCCTGCATTTCGGGGTTGCCGATTACGCGGCCTCGACCAAGGCGATGACGACCGGCATTGGTGGCCCGAACCCGCATTATGGTGTTCTGACCGACAAGGATGGCGACAATCCGCGCGACTATCACTGGGGCGATATGTGGCATTATGCCATTGCGCGTATGGTGGTGGCCGCACGCGCCAATGGTCTGCGCCCGATTGATGGGCCGTTTGGTGATTTTTCCGATCCCGATGGCTATCGCGCCCAAGGGGCCCGCGCCATGGTTTTGGGCTGTGAAGGCAAATGGGCCATTCATCCAAGCCAGATCGGCCTTGCCAATGACGTCTATTCACCGTCCGAGGCCGAAGTGACCAAAGCCAAACGCATCCTAGAAGCCATGGCAAAAGCCCAGGCCGAAGGATCCGGCGCTGTCGCCCTTGATGGCCGCTTGATTGATATTGCATCGATCAAACAGGCCGAAGTCATGGTCAAACAGGCCGAAGCCATTGCCGCGCGTGATGCGGACTAAGCCAAAAGGCCTGCGACGTTAAAACAGCAAAAGGGGCGCAAATCACTGCGCCCCTTTTGGCTGTAAAACGCGAATTTTCAGGCGTTCCTAGTCCGGGATCGCATCAAAGGTGATCTTGCCAATCGCCTTGCCGCTTTCAAGAAGCGCATGAGCCTTTTGCAGACTTTCCGGTGTCAGCGGGCCAAAGCTTTCATTTGCAGTATTGGCAATCACACCGTCATCGACCAGCTGTGCGACAGTTGCCAGCAATTTATGCTGTTCAATCATGTCATCGGTCTGGAACATCGAGCGGGTGAACATGAATTCATAAGAGAAGCTGGCAGACTTTGCTTTCAGAAGGTCGACATTATGATTTTGCGTCGCTTCGGTGATGGTCACGATCCGGCCCTGTGGCGCGATCATGGTTGCCATCACATCGAAATACTGATCCGTTTCCGACGTGCAGAAGATGTAATCGACATTCGACATGCCAAGGGCGGCCAATTCTTCATCAAGCGGATTGCGATGATTGATGACATTGTCTGCGCCGAGTTTCTTGACCCAGGCAACGGTTTCGGGGCGCGATGCGGTCGTGATCACCTTCAAACCGGCAAGTTTTGCCAACTGGATCGCGATCGAGCCGACACCGCCTGCACCGCCAATGATCAGGATGGTTTTTGCGCCATTGGCTGCCACTGCATCGCGATCAATCAGCAAACGGTCAAACATCGCTTCCCACGCGGTAATGGTGGTCAATGGCAAGGCCGCTGCTGCCGCAAAATCAAGTGATTTCGGTTTTGGGGCGACGATGCGTTCGTCCACCAGTTGCAACTGGGCATTCGATCCGGACCGGGTGACATCGCCCGCATACCAGACTTCATCGCCCGGACGGAACAGGGTCACATCTTCGCCGACCGCTTCGACAATACCGGCCGCGTCCCAACCCAAAATCCTGAACGCGCCGTCATCCTGTTTGCCTTTGCGAACTTTGAAATCAACCGGGTTAACCGCAACACCCTTGACCCGCACAAGAATGTCATGACCGGTCGCGACCGGTGCTTCGGTCTCAATCTGGGTGAACAGCCCGTCGGTATCGACCGGGGCGGATTTGTAAACGCCAATGGCTTTCATCGTAAGTCGTCCTTTTCTTCAAAGGTTTGATTTGTGAATGCCAAAGAGTTAGCGCATAATGACCAAAGTGATAAGTACGCACAATTTTTGCTTATAGTGACAATTTGTATACTAATGCGGATTTATGCGGTTTTCGCCAACAGTATGCGCACTATTTCGCCCATGAAGGAGTTTCACGATGACCATCTGTCCGCCCAATCGCAGTCCCGGTTGCCCGGTCGAAGGCGCACTTGATGTCATTGGGGGCAAATGGAAAGGTGTGGTGATGTTCCATCTGCTTGATGGAACAAAACGGTTCAACGAATTGCGCCGCATGATGCCCGGCGTGACCCAGCGCATGCTGACCCGCCAACTCCGCGAGTTGGAGGCCGACGGCCTTGTCCATCGCGAAGTCTATGCAGAAGTTCCCCCGCGGGTCGAATACAGCCTGACGGCCAAGGGCGAAACATTGCGCGACATTATCCTGGCCCTTAAGGCATGGGGTGAAACCCATGTGCCCTATTATGCAGTGTCAAAACAGGGTCTTCCGGAAACACAGACCGCCTAGACCGAAAGACGCCGGGCCATTTTCCAGAATGTCGGGCGATCATATCCGTCGTGAATGCCCTCGCCCGCAATGTCAAATCCGCGGGCGCGAAAGAACGCGATATTGTCGCGCAGTTCCACACGAACATGCAGGCGCATCACCTCCTTGCCGTTCTTTGCCGCGAACGCACAGGCCGCCTCGACCAGTGCACGGCCGATACCCCCGCCCATGATCGCGGGGTCCACCGACAATTTATATAGGTACGCATCCTTGCCGATATCTTCGATCCAGACCTGTCCGACCACGGTGCCGTTTTGATCATGGGCCAGAATCAGGGTATCGCGGGCAAATCGCCACTGAAGCTCGGACACATTCACCGACTTTGCCGAGCTTGGCGGATCGACGATGCCATCCTGAAAGGCGAATGCCGCCAGAAGAATTTCCACAAGCCGATCAAACGGAACTTTTTCAGGTACTTGCGCGACTGTGATCTGGATACTGGACGTCATGGCAACCCGCGTGCAAAATGTCACTGGATGAAGTGCGAACCTTACGCCATAAACGGAAAATATGGATAGCTTATCGGTCAACTCTTGACGTAGCGGGTTGATCAACTATGTTCCGCCCCATTGTTTCCCAGTCGGATATGATGCCCTGATGCATAACTTCCTCGATTTTGAAAAACCGATCGCCGAACTCGAAGGCAAGATCGAAGAGCTCCGTCACCTGACGGGCAATGACGAAGTCAACATCGCAGACGAGGTTGCACGCCTGCAGGACAAGCTGACCAAGTTGCTGCAAAGCACCTATGGCAAGCTGACCCCGTGGCAGAAGACGCAGGTCGCCCGCCACCCGGATCGTCCGCACTTTACCGACTATATCGCAAACCTGTTTGACGATTTCACCCCGCTTGCCGGCGACCGCCAGTTTGGCGAAGACGCTGCAATCATCGGCGGTTTTGGTCGTCTTCAGGGCCGTACCGTAATGGTGATCGGCCATGAAAAAGGCCGCGATACCGAAACCCGTGTGAAACACAATTTCGGCTCGGCCCGTCCGGAAGGGTACCGCAAGGCCATCCGTCTGATGCGTATGGCTGAACGTTTCAACATTCCGGTTGTGACCCTGGTTGATACGGCCGGTGCCTTCCCGGGTGCCGATGCCGAAGCACGCGGCCAGTCCGAAGCCATCGCGCGTTCGATCGAAGCCTGCCTTGATATCAAGGTTCCGCTGGTATCGGTCATCATCGGCGAAGGCGGTTCTGGTGGTGCGATTGCGCTTGCGGTTGCCAACACGGTGCTGATGCTTGAAAACTCGATCTATTCGGTGATTTCGCCAGAAGGCTGTGCCTCCATTCTGTGGCGTTCGGGCGACGAAGCCAAAACCGCGGCCGAGGCCCTTCGCCTTACCGCACAGGATCTTCATCAGCTTGGCGTGATCGACGATATCGTTCCCGAGCCGCTTGGCGGCGCACAGCGCAACGCCAAGGAAGCCTGCAAACGTGTCGGTGATGCGATCATCAAGGCCCTTGAAAGCATGGATGATGTCGAAGGTGGTGTTCTCAAGGCACGCCGTCGCGACAAGTTCCTTGAAATGGGTCGCAAAGGCCTGAACTGATTTTAAATTCAGGGCGCGATACTCATGGTTTGACGTGTCGCGCCCTGTTTTGCTGATCTCCGGCGCAATGTGTCCGTCGGTTACATCCCGGCAAGAACAGGCGCCCATTTTCTCCCCTTTTCGGTGTCATCATACTCATCGAACGGAGCCTAGACCTGAATGGACGCTCTTCGCCGGATCGTAGAATCCAGTCGCTTTAAAAATTTCATCACCATCGTCATTGCTGTGAATGCCGTAATTCTGGGGTTTGAAACCTCTGAAACGGTCATGGCAAAGGCCGGAACGGTTTTACATGTTCTCGACCAGATTGCCGTTGCGATCTTTGTCGTCGAATTGCTGATGAAACTTGCCGTTTATCGGCTGGCCTTTTTCAAGCGCGCCTGGAACGTCTTTGACTTCACCATTGTCGCGATCACGCTGCTTCCGGCCGGACAGGGCATTTCAGTATTGCGGGCATTGCGAATCCTGCGTGCGTTCCGCCTGATTTCGACCGTGCCCTCGATGCGCAAGGTGGTCGAAGCCCTGATGCGTGCCATTCCGGGCATGGTGTCGGTGCTGACATTGCTGTCGCTTGTTTTCTATGTCTCTGCGGTCATGGCAACCAAACTGTTCGGTCAGGGTTTCCCCGACTGGTTTGGCACAATCGGCGCGTCGCTTTATTCGCTGTTCCAGATCATGACGCTCGAAAGCTGGTCGATGGGGATCGTCCGTCCGGTCATGGAGTCTTACCCGCTGGCATGGCTGTTTTTCGTTCCTTTCATCCTTGTCACGACATTTGCGGTGCTCAACCTGTTCATCGCAATTGTGGTTGATGCAATGTCGACCCATGTCGATGTCGAAGAAAACAAAACCCGCGACGAGATCGAATTTGATCATCAGGAAATCATGCAGGAACTCCGCGCGTTACGTCAGGAAATGAGCAAACTTTCCGCCGCCCAATCAGCGGCAAACACCGGCCCGAATTCCGATCAAAACAGATCATCCGACACCTAAAAGACAGGTGGTCAGAGCACCATCGACAAGAAAAATTCAAGCTTTGCTCATAAAAGGGGGTGGTTAAACGCCCCGAACCTCGTCTAATCTTTCGACAAAATATCGGGAGAACGGGGAATGAAGCTTACGTTTGCGGGGACGGGCTCAGCCTTTTGCATGGCAGCCGACAATTTTCAGAGCAACATGGTTCTGGAAACGACCCCGTCGGGTAACGCACAACCGCATCGCCTGTTGATTGACTGTGGTTCAGATGCGCGCCATTCGCTGCGCAATCTTGGCTACATGCCCAACGACTTTGATGCGGTCTATATCAGCCATCTGCATTCGGACCATATTGGTGGTCTGGAATGGATGGCGCTTGCCAACTATTTTGTGTTTGACGGGCATCGCGCCACGCTGTTTGCGGTTCAGGAACTGCTGGAACCATTGTGGGAACATTCCCTGCGGGGCGGCCTTGAAACCAGCGACCATGGCAACAGCCAGTTGTCATCCTATTTCGATGTTGCCCCGCTCAGCATCAAGGACGGCTTTGACTGGCAGGGACTGCATCTTGATGTCATCCCCGCACCGCATATCGTGACCAATGAAACCACCATGTATTCCTATGCCCTGTTCGGGCACGGAAAAAAGCAGTCCTTTTTCCTGACGACAGATGCGATTTTCAATCCCGACGACCATATGTCGCTGTATCAAAAAGCAGATATCATTTTTCAGGATTGTGAACTTGGCCCCAGACATTCCGGCGTCCATGCCCATTACAAAGAACTGGTCACGTTGCCCGACGCGGTAAAAGCCAAGATGTGGCTTTATCACTATCAGGCCTATGACAAACCCGATGCGATTGCAGACGGATTTTGCGGTTTTATCGAGCCAGGACAAAGTTTCGATCTTGGCTGATCGGTATCCTTGCGCATAATCTGCACTGCACCCAATAAAAACGAGCGACAGGAACAAAAAGTTCCAATGCAACAGACGGGACGTGCGAATGCCCAAATCGGTCTTTGCCTATATCTGGCGCCATAGTCGCCTTCAGCAGATCATCCTGACCGTGGTGACGCTGCTTTCATTCCCCTTCCTGTATTATTCGCTCGACCTGCCAAAGCAAATCGTCAACGAAGCCATCGGTGGTGCCGGCGCGCCCTATGATATTCTTGGCGTGCCGCTGAACCAGATTGAATATCTGTTTGCCCTGTCGGCAATTTTCCTGTCGCTTGTGTTTGTGAATGGCGGGTTCAAATATTTCATCAACGTCTATCAGGGCGTGATGGCTGAACGCATGCTCAGACGGATGCGCTATGAGCTGTTTGATCGTGTCCTGCGCTTTCCCCTGCCGCATTTTCGCAAAACCAGTCAGGGTGAAATCGTTTCAATGATCACCGCCGAGGCCGAACCGCTCGGCGGCTTCTTTGGCGAGGCATTCGCCCTTCCGCTTTATCAGGGCGGTATCCTGATCACGATTTCGGCCTTTATCTTTATCCAGGACCCGCTGATGGGTCTTGCGGCGGTCGCCTTTTATCCGTTGCAGGGATATCTGATCCCCAAATTGCAGCGCCGGGTGAACCTGCTTGGCAAACAGCGCGTGCAAAACGTGCGCCGCATGTCCGAGCATATCGGCGAAACCGTTGGTGGTGCGACCGATATTCGCGCCCATGAAACCCAGGGGTTTGAACTTACCCATTTCACCCAGCGTCTGGGCCGGATTTTTGAAATCCGCAAGGAAATCTATTACCGCAAATTCTTTATCAAGTTTCTCAACAACTTCATTGCCCAGATCACGCCGTTCTTTTTCTATTCGATTGGCGGTTATCTGGTTATTACCGGTGATCTCAGCTTCGGGGCGCTGGTCGCGGCCCTTGCCGCCTATAAGGACATGTCAGCACCGTGGAAAGAATTGCTGGCCTATTACCAGCGTCTGGCAGATGCCCATATCAAATATGAACAGCTGCATGAACAGTTCGAACTGCCTGATCTTGCACCCGAACATCAGCTTAGTGCGCCTTTGTCGCCTTCGCTTTCCGGCCCGCTTGATGTCAGTGCCCTGTCCTGGATCGACGAAGACGGCACCCGTGTTGTTGAAAATGTTTCCTTTAACATGGCGCTTCCGGGCAATGCCCTTCTGACCGGTTCCTCCGACAGCGGCAAGTCCCAGCTTGCCCGTCTTTTGGCGCGCATTCTTGATCCGACCAGCGGACGCATCCAGTTCAATGATCTTGATGCAACCGCGTTGCCACCCGCGGTCATTGGCCAGCGTCTGGCCTATGTCGGGGCGGATGCCTATCTGTTTAATGGCAGCATCGCCGATAACCTGTTTTACGGATTGAAGCACCGCCCGGTCATCATTGATCAGGATGCGGAAAACGATAATCCGGACCCTGATAAATCCGACGCCAAAAACGCGCTTGCCCGCACCAGACAGGACGGGAAGCACCAAACAGACGATCCCAAATATCCGCTTCCGAAATTCGTTGAGACCATCGAACTGTCAGATCCGGCCGATCTGCCCTGGAAGCTGACCCGCGAGATGTATGACGAAATCAGGATGTCGGGCAACATCCCCTATGATCCGTCTGCCGAATGGATTGATTATATCGGGCCGGGCTATCAGTCGCTTGATGAATTGCGCAGCGAACTTTTGCGCCTGCTTGAAGTTGTGGGTCTGGATCGGGACATCTACCGGATCGGCCTGTCGCGCCGGATCAATGCCGAAGAACGCCCTGACCTTGTCGAGGCCATCCTTGATGTCCGCCCGCGCCTGAAGGCGATCCTTGAAGAACGGCAATTGTCCGACCTTGTCGAACCCTATGACATCGAAAAATACAATGATAACGCCCCGGTCGGCGTGAACCTGATGTTCGGGTCACCATCGCGTACCGATTTCAAGCGTTATGAATTCCTGTCTCATCCTTACATTCAGGAAAGCCTTCGGGAAAACGGCCTCTATGACAAAATGGTCAAGATGGGTCGTGAAACACTTGATCTGATGATAGAACTGTTTACCGGCTTGCCGCCCGGGCATGAATTTTTCGATCGTTACAGCTTTGTCTCGGCCGATGAGATTGCCGATGTCAAAAACATCCTGAAACGCACAGACGGCGTTGCTGTCGATGACATGCGCGAAGAAGACCAGCTCCGTCTGCTTGACGTTGCCATGCAACTGACCCCGGCCCGCCACCGTTTACGGGTGATTGATGATGATTTCCGTGACCTGATTCTCAAGGCGCGCCCCAAAATTCGCGCCAACCTGCCAGAAGAATTGTCACAACATATCGACTTCTTCGAAGCAGACGGTTACGCCCCGGCTGCCCCGATCATTGACAACCTTCTGTTTGGTCGCTTTGCCTATGGCCGAGCGCACTCAGAAGAACGCGTTGGCGAAGTCCTGTTCGAAATCGCCCATGAAGGCCGCCTTTATGAAGGGCTGGTTGCACTCGGTCTTGAAAGTCAGGTCGGTGTCGGCGGCAGTCGCATGTCACAGAACCTGCGTCAGAAAATCGCCCTTGTCCGCGCCCTGATCAAAAATCCCGATCTTCTGGTTGTCGACGAAGGATTGTCGGCACTTGACCGTGAAACCCGTGAAAGCGTCATCAATTATCTGACCGGGGAAAACGACAATACCAGTCTGGTCTGGGTTGATGGCGATGATCAGGACAATGACAAGTTCGATACATTACTGCATATGTCGAACGGCAAACTGGTCAAACGCCGCAGCCACACCGACGATGACAGCAGCGACACCACCGAAACCGAAGACGATGCCGCCATTCTTGCCGATGGCAATATCGAACAGGAAGTCCGGCTGCTGCGTACCATTCCGCTGTTTGCCGGTCTTGACCCCAGTGTCGTCAAGCTGCTGGCCTTTACCAGCCCGCGCCTGACCTTCAAACATGGCGAGGTCCTTGTCAAACAGGGTGACCCGGGCGATGCCGCCTTTATCGTGATTTCCGGTCGCGGTGAAATCTGGCTGACCACCGAGGAACAACAAACCCTGAAACTGCGCGATGTCCATCCCAAGGAAGTCATCGGCGAAATCGCCCTTCTGGTCGATGCACCGCGTTCGGCAACCATCCGTGCTGTCGAGGACATGACGGTTCTCAAACTCGACAAAACCGAATTCCTTGGCCTTGTCCGACAGGACCAGGCCGTCGCGGTACAGCTGATCCGTGTCCTTGCAGACAGACTGGATCAAACCACCAAACAACTCAGCAGCCGGACAAGCGACTAAATGTGCCCTGAATTGTTGAAATAGCCGACCATGAACAAAGTTGCTTCCATATTTCTTGCTGCCGTGATGGCCATTGTCATGCTTGGCGGGTTTATGGCCCTGCTGGGCGGCAGCATCGTCGGGGCGCTGGTTTTCATCCTTGGCATTCCCTTTGCCTTTCCGATGTCGACCAGTGTGGTTGTTCTGTTCTTTTTGGTGATTATCATCCGTACCGTGATCGAAAAGCGCCGTCAGAAACGCGAAATGCAGAAATACCTGACATCGCCTGACGACTGAAAACCGGGCGTTTTGTGCCAGTGCAGAAAAAACATCCGGATTTGACCATGGCGGACCAAAAAAAACGCATCATTTGGATCCGAGTTCGGAAACCTCCTCTGAGAAACTGCTGATAGCTTCCTTGCAGTTCAACAAACAGGCTCGACCGGAAGTGTCGGCTGGTTCTCAAGGAGGTCAAAATGACGGCACAGTCAAAAGAACAGCGTTGTGTGTCGTTAAGCCAGCTTGCCGATTTGCGGCTGCTGCGCGAACACGCCTATATCGATGGACGCTGGTGCTCGGCCGATAATCTTCAGGTTATCGAAGTCACCAACCCGTTCGACGGAAGTTTTATCGGCACAGTCCCGAATATGGGAATCTTTGAAACCCGCAAGGCCATTGCCGCGGCCCGCGCGGCCTTTCCGGCATGGGCCGGGTTGCTGCCCCAGGAACGTGCATCTGCATTGCGTCGCTGGCATGATCTTCTGATCGAGAACAAGGAAGATCTGGCTTTGCTGATGACCCTTGAACAGGGCAAGCCGATCAACGAAGCGCGTGGCGAAATCGATTACGCGGCAAGCTTTGTCGAATTTTACGCCGAAGAAGCCAAACGCGTGAATGTTGAAAACATCACGTCCCACCTTCCCGGCCGCAATATGAGCGTCAAACGCGAACCGATCGGTGTTACCGCAGCCGTCACACCATGGAACTTCCCGTGCGCAATGATCACGCGCAAGGCCGCTGCCGCATTGGCAGCCGGTTGCACCATGATCGTCCGCCCGGCAACCGAAACGCCGTTTTCCGCCACCGCCCTTGCCGAACTGGCCGAACGGGCCGGGATCCCGGCGGGAGTGTTCAATATCGTTACCGGTGACCCCAACCCGGTGGTGGGTGAGCTGTGCGGCAATCCGCTGGTGCGGGCATTGTCCTTTACCGGTTCGACCGAAGTTGGGCGTTTGTTGCTGTCACAAGGGGCACAGACCATCAAGAAAATGTCGATGGAACTTGGCGGTCATGCCCCGTTCATAGTGTTTGATGATGTTGATGTCGACGCGGCAGTGGCACATGCAATCAATGCCAAATTCGCCACCAGCGGACAGGACTGCCTTGCAGCCAACCGCATCTTTGTCCAGCGCGGCATTTATGATGCGTTCCTCGACAAATATGCCAAGGCGATTGCCGCCCTTCGGGTTGGAAACGGCATCGAGGAACATGTCGAAATCGGACCTTTGATGCATGATCGCGCCATTGCCAAATGCGACCAGCATGTGGCGGATGCCCGCGCCAAAGGTGCACGCGTTCTGACCGGCGGCAAAAAGATGGGTGGCTTGTTCTATGCCCCGACACTTCTGGCCGATGTCACAAGCGATATGCAAATCTATCGCGAAGAAACATTTGGCCCGGTCGCACCGGTCATGGCCTTTGACCATGAAGATGATGTCGTCCAACAGGCCAATGACAGCGAATATGGTCTGGCCGCCTATCTGCTGACCAATGATCATGACCGTGCAGCACGGGTTTCCAACGCCCTGGAATACGGCATGGTCGCGCTTAACTGCGTCAAGATCACCGGCGCCCCCATTCCGTTTGGCGGGATCAAGCAGTCAGGCCTTGGTCGCGAGGGATCGCGTCACGGTCTCGAAGAATTCACCGAACTCAAATATGTCTGCGCCGCCTACAAGGCCTGATGCGCCAGAACGACCACCGCATTCACATGGGAGAAGCAAAATGAATGTCATCAAAAACACCACCGCCGACTTGCAGGAGATGGATCGGGCGCATTTCATGCATCCATCCACCCATATGCGCCAGCACGCCGCCGGGGAAACCCCGAACCGCATCATCAATGGCGGCAAGGGCATCTATATCCATGACACCGAAGGCAAAGAAACCCTTGATGCCTTTGCCGGTCTTTATTGCGTGAATATCGGTTATGGCCGCACCGAAGTCGCCGATGCGATCTATGCCCAGGCCAAGGAACTGGCTTATTATCACACCTATGTCGGACACAGTAACGAGCCGATCATTCGTCTGTCGGACCGTATTGTCAAAAGCGCCCCCGAAGGCATGCAGCGCGTCTATTACGGCATGTCGGGGTCGGATGCGAACGAAACCAACATCAAGCTGATCTGGTACTACAACAATATCCGCGGCCTTCCGCAGAAGAAAAAGATCATCTCACGCTGGCGCGGCTATCATGGTTCCGGGATCATGACCGGCAGCCTGACCGGTCTTGCGGCCTTCCACAATGCGTTTGATCTTCCGCGGGCACCAGTTTTGCACACCACCTGCCCGCACCATTACTGGAATGCCGAAGCCGGCGAAACCGAGGCCGAATTTGCCAAACGTTGTGCCGATGATCTTGAAAAAATGATCCTGCGCGAAGGTCCGGAAACCGTTGCCGCCTTTATCGGCGAACCGGTCATGGGTACGGGCGGCATCATCACCCCGCCAGAAGGTTACTGGGATGCCATTCAGGCGGTTCTGAACAAATATGACGTTCTGCTGGTTGCCGACGAGGTTGTTACCGCCTTTGGTCGTACTGGGTCCTATTTCGGGTCCCAGCATTACGGGATGAAACCCGACCTGATCACGATTGCCAAAGGTGTGTCATCGGGCTATCTGCCGCTTTCGGGTGTGATTATCGGTGAACGCGTCTGGAAGGTCCTGGAACAGGGATCCGATCAGATGGGTCCGATCGGCCATGGCTGGACCTATTCCGCCCATCCGGTATGTGCGGCGGCTGCCAATGCCAACCTTGATATTGTCGATGGTGAAAACCTGACGGGCAATGCGGCCGAGACCGGTGGCTATTTCCAGCATCTGCTGCGTGAAACCTTCAAGGATCATCCGCTGGTGGGCGAAGCCCGCGGTGTTGGCCTGATGGCGGCCCTGGAATTTGTTGCAGACAAAACCAAAAAGGAACGCTTCGATCCGAACGCAAAAATCGGCCCGCGTGTGTCAGCCGCCTGTCTTGAACGCGGCATGATTGCACGCGCAATGCCGCACGGTGACATCCTTGGCTTTGCCCCGCCGCTTTGCATCACCAAGGCAGAAATCGACAAGGTTGTCGATATCGCCAAACAGGCGGTCGATGCCGTTGCCGACGAAGTCGCCGCGGGTAAATAATCCGGCGGAACATAATCCCCGCCGCGTCAAACCTTCTTCCCGACGCGGTGCACGAACAGGGGCCGGGCCCATGACCGGCCCCTGTTTTAATTTTTGTCATTGATGGTCACGGCACCGCTGATCCGGGGATCCGGATTACTGACAAACCGTTTCAAACTTGCCAGACGCCCCTTTTTTTGACGACACAGCGCAACTGCCGGTCACACTGCCGGATGCATTGATGATTTGAAGTTTGATTTCGGCATTGCCGCCATTTTCCGCAGGCCACCAGATCGAACCGGCACTGTCAGAACCCGACAGGTTCAGATAAGGCGCAGCATTGCTGTTGGTCACCCCTGAAACGACAGTGCTGTTTGCGGAATTGCTAAGCGCATCACGCACAGTCACCGCCGCAGAATCAGGCGACTTTTCCGACCATTCAGCCGGCGAGACCGGCACGCCATTGGGGTTGAGGACCTCTGCCTTGGGCGAGGTCACAAATGTTCCAAGCGCCATCAACGCAAACATCAGCACCGGAAAAATAGCATCACGGGCACATTGAAGCAGGTTGAACATATTCACGGCCAGTTCCTTTCACGTCAGTTTCAACACCACAGACCGGTTATCGGAATGGGCACGTATTAGACGCCTGACCCCCGTTATTGTGAGGTTTGCAATAACGTCCGCCCCGCCCGTCAAGCCATCGATCCGGCCATCGATCAAGCACCCGCGCATCGAAAACAGACCGGGCATCCGCGATGCATACGTCATTTGCGGCACAGGTTTGAAATGCACGCCAAGATATCAACCATCAGAAAATACAACTTTTGGTATTAAATCTCAAAATACAAAAAACCCCGCAGCAAAGTGCTGCGGGGTTTTGTCAGATCACCGTTGAAGACGGCGAAACGTTATTACATCTCGGTGCCGAATTCCTTGCGAAGTGAGTCCAGAACTTCTTTGGTGTCACCACCGACTTCCTCGACCAGGCTTGCGCCAATGCCTTTGGAAGCGTCTTTGAACGCTGCGCGCTGTGCATCATCAAGACGAATCACCTGGATGTCCGGCTTGGCTTTCTTGATGCGATCAAGAGCTGCGTCGTTGGCTTTTTTCTGGGCTTCATAGATGAAGTCGTCGAGTTCGGATTTCACCTCTGCCAGCATTGCCTTGCGCTCGTCAGACAGACCTGCATAGAAGTCGGCATTCGAAACCACCGTCGTGGTGTATTGCTGCTGACCGGCATAGATCAGATAGTCGGTAACTTCATAGAACTTGGCACTTTCGATGAAGAAGATCGGGTTAACCTGTGCGTCGATCACGCTGGTCTGAAGGCCCGAATAAACTTCACCCCACGGCAGTGCGACCGGATCGGAACCGAACGATTTATAGGTCTCGATCAGGATCGGCGAGGTCATCACACGGAATTTCACACCATCGAAATCAGCCGGTTTCTTGACTTCTTTCTTGGTGGTCCAGACCATTTCGCCTTCCGGGTACATGGTATAAAGCTTAAGCCCCTTGGACTCGAAATCCTTCGAAAGACCTTCATAGATGGTCGGGCTGCTCGACAGGACCTTTTTGTTCACATCGTTGTCCTGCGACAACAGATACGGAACACCAAAGACCTGGATTTCCGGAACAAAGGTACCAAGGTGACCCGGCGACGCGTTCGAGAACTGAACGGCACCTGCCGCCGTCAATTCGGTAATGTCGTTTTCCGTGCCGAGCTGACCATAGGTGTAAATGGTAACCGTCACATCGCCATTGGTCTTTTCTTCAACAAGGCGTTTGAATTCCTTGGCATAGAGATCCTGAACATCACCCGGGCTTTCCTCGTGGGCGAATTTCCATTCTTCGGCATGGACGGCGGTCCCGGCTACTGCGAACAGGGCGGCAGCAGACAGGGTTGCCTTGAAGAGTTTGTTCAAACTCATATCGAAGTCTCCCTTATTGTTACGCGCAACGACCGAGTTTTGACCCGGATTCAGGGGCGTTTGGTTGGCACATCAATGTCATGAACGCGCAAAGTGTTGAAATGTTCCTGCATCAGGTCAATGCTAGTTTTGTTTCATGACAAAATAACATTGACGTCTACACATTAACCCGCAGCTCATGTTAGGGTTCGACAAAACAACGAGGGTGGAAATCGAACAATGTGGCTGCCAGACATCAATCTCAGCGGCGAAACAGGTCCGAAATACAAGGCACTGGTCGAAGCAATCATCACCGATATCGAGTCGGGCAGATTGCGCCACGACGTTCGCATGCCAACCCATCGCGAACTGGCCTATCGGCTGAAAGTCAGCGTGCAAACCGTCAGTGCGGCCTATAAGGAAGTCGAACGTCAGGGCTATCTCAGATCCGAACGCCGCCGCGGCACCTTTGTCCAGGCGCGCCTGACCGACCGGGCATCGACCTTTATCCTCGACAGTCGGCAACCCGACCTGATCGACCTGTCAATCGTGCGTGCCGCCTATACCGATTTTCACAATGATCTGTCGCGTCAGATCAATACACGCCTGTCCGAAGAACCGCATCACAGCTGGATGGAAAGCTGCCGTCCGGTCGCCGGGTTTGAATATCACCGTGACATCGGCCGCACCTGGCTTGCCGGACATGGTGTTGATGTTGCCATCCCCAATCTTTTGATCACCAATGGCGCAGCACAGGGGGTTTTCACGGCCCTTGCCACCGTTGTTCAGCCCGACGACGTGGTTCTGACCGAAAGTCTGACCGACCACGGGGTCATCGGAACGGCGAGTATCCTGCGCTTTAAACTCGGCGCCCTGCCCACCGATGACGAAGGCATCCTGCCCGATGCCTTTGAACGCGAATGCCGCAACCGGCAGATCCGCGCTCTTGTCGTCACCCCGATTTTCACCAACCCGACCAACTGTCTGATGGGGCTGGAACGGCGCAAGAAGATCGCTGAAATCGCCGAACATTACGGTGTGTATGTCATTGAAGATGACGTTTATCGCCCGCTTCTTGAACAAAACCTGCCGCCGATCACAAGCTTTTTGCCCAAGCTCGGCTTCCATGTTTCAAGCCTGACCAAGATCGTCATGCCGGGCCTGCGCACCGGTTTCCTGACAGTTCCCCAGCACTTGTCGATTCGCGCCAGCAGCGTGTTGCGCGTCACCGGCTGGATGGGGACTCCGATGATGGCAGAGATCGGTGCACGCTGGATTGTCGATGGCACGGTCGAACAGGCCGTCACCGTGCAACGCGCCCTGATGCGCGAACGCCAGGCCCTTGTCGCCGATATTCTGGGCAGTGCGGTCGTGCGCCATCACCCGACATCCCTAAGTGCGTGGGTCCGTATTCCCGCCCATTGGCAGGAAGAATGGTTTGCCTCCGAACTGCGTAAAAACGGCATTGCGGTTACGATTTCCGACCCCTTCATGACCGTAAAGGTCCCCCGCCCCAATGCCATTCGCATCTGCCTTGGCGGGGCACCCGACACCCCGACATTGCATCACGGGCTGATGCAAATCCGCCATACCATGGAACAGATGCCCGGCGTTCATGCCTTCGACGTTATGTATTGATTTTTGTGCCATGACAAAAATCTGATTGAACCGTCACAAAGCGTTTTTATTCTGACCAGACCGGCGCGAAGCGAACGGCAATACTGTGTGGGAGGGAACCATTCACCGCACATCACGTTCTGCAACAATGTCTCGCACGCGCATCAAGGAGGTCGTATGTCAGGTTCAAACGGGGAGACCCCCGCCCCGAGTGGTGGGGTGTTGGGCATTCTGAAACGTCTTGATGACGGGTTATCCGTGATCGAGCGTCAGCTTCTGGGGTGGAGCATCGTGATCATGGCGGTCAATACCGTCGCCAACGTGATCATGCGCCTTGTCTTCAGTTCGAGCATCTTCTTTTCCGAAGAACTCAATCAGTTTCTGATCATTCTTGTCACATTCGTCGGCATCAGCGAGGCCGCCCGCATGGGGCGCCATATTCGCATGTCCGCCTTTACCGACATGCTCGGCCCGACGACCAGCAAGATCATGATGATCATCATCACCACCGGGACGGCCTGCCTTCTGTTTCTTCTGGCCTGGTATTCCGTCGATTATGTGATGTCCCTGATCAAGTCGAACCGCCTGACCCCGGCCTTGCGCATACCGTATTACTTCACCGTCCTCTGGGTTCCGTTCGGTCTGACCGTCACCGGAATCCAGTTCCTGTTTGCCGCTGCAACGAACATCTTCAAACCGGGGACCCATCTGTCCTATCGGGTCGAAGACACGTTCGAAGCCGAAGATCATCACCTGTAAGGAGGACGGAAAAATGGATCTTGGAACCTCAATCCTTCTGGTGATGCTGGTCCTGCTGGTACTCGGCTTCCCGATGATGGTACCGCTGGCAACCGCCAGCGTCGTTGCATTTGCCTTTTATATGCCGATCCCGGAACGCATCCTGATTCAGCAAATGGTCACCGGCATTTCGCCCGTGGCCCTGATCGCGGTGCCGATGTTTATCTTTGCCGCCGATATCGTGACAAAGGGCCATACTGCCAACCGGCTGATTGACCTTGCCATGACATTTGTCGGTCATGTGCGCGGCGGTCTTGCCGTGACCACCGCCCTTGGCTGTACGCTGTTTGGCGCGGTATCGGGCTCGACCCAGGCAACCGTTGTTGCCATGGGGGGACCGTTGCGTCCCAAGATGCTCAAGGCCGGCTACGAAGACAAATTCGCCATGGCCCTGATCATCAATGCCAGTGACATTGCCTTTTTGATCCCGCCATCAATCGGCATGATCGTGTTTGGTGTGGTTGGCAAGGTTTCGATTGGCGAGCTGTTCCTCGCGGGGATTGGCCCGGGCATTCTGATCCTGATCATGTTCTCGCTTTACTGCATGTATTACGCCAAAAAGAACAATATCCCGACCATCCCGCGCATGACCTGGGCGGAACGCGGACGGGCCGTGATCAATGCCGGTCCGGCGATCATGTTCCCGGTTCTGATTGTCGGGGGCATCTATCTGGGTTGGGTCAGCCCGACCGAGGTCGCAGCCGTCGCCGTGGTTTATGCAATCATTCTTGAAGTTCTGATCTTCAAATCGGTCAAATGGTCCGAATTGCTTGAAATTGCGCGCTCCACCGGCCTGATTACCGCGGTTGTGTTTATTCTGGTTGGCGCTGGAACAACATTCTCGTTTGTCATTTCCTTTGCCCAGATCCCGCAGCATGTCATTGGTGCGCTGGGTCTTGAAGGTGCCAATCCCTACATCATTCTGGCCGCCATCTGCATCGCGTTCTTTATCGGTTGCATGTTTGTCGACCCGATTGTCGTCATTCTGGTTCTGACACCGATCTTCATGCCGCTGGTCAATCAGGCCGGTCTTGATCCGGTTCTGGTCGGCACACTGGTCACGCTTCAGGTCGCGATCGGATCGGCAACACCACCATTCGGGTGCGATATCTTTACGGCCATCGCGATCTTCAGGCGACCCTATGCCGAGGTCATTCGCGGGACGCCACCGTTCATTTTCATGCTGCTGCTGGCAGCGGTGATTCTGATTTTCGTGCCGCAGATCGCGTTGTTCCTGCCTGAACTGGCGTTCCGTTAACCGACACCAGTCTGGCAGAAACCGGGCACTGTCCCGGAAACAAATTCGACAGCATGTGAAACCCGGGGCGGTCCCGATCAAAACATAAAGACCGCCCCATCCATGGAGTTCAGGACGATGTCCGTATCCCCAGCGGTCACGCCAGAGCCGGTAGACCTGCCCTATTTTCCTGATCCGGTCGGACCGGCGGGCAAGATCGGGCTGATCACACTGGCGACTGACTTCAACAGCGAGGATGACCTGCGCGGCATCCTGCCAGCCGATATTCGTCTGTTCACCACCCGGATTGAAAATGCCAATCCGGTCACCGTCGAAAACCTGCGTGCGATGGCCGATGACCTGCCGCGCGCGGCGCGCACCTTGCTACCCGGATACGGGGTAGATGTCGCGATATTTGGCTGTACGTCGGGCACGGCTGTCACCGGTTCGGAACGAATTGCATCCCGGATCCATCAGGGGATGCCCGGTGTAAAGGTCACCAACCCGCTTCTTGCCGGTGAATTGGCGCTGCGCGCGGTAAAGGCGCAAAAAATTGCCATCCTGACCCCCTATGTTGCCGACGTTACCCGTTCGGTCGCCGACGGCTTTGCCTCACAGGGTTTCGAGGCCACCCGTCTGATGGGATTTGGCCTTGATAGCGATCAGGACATGACCGCACTGCCCCCTGGCATTCTGCTTGAAGCAGCCCTTAAGGCAGACACACCCGATGCCGATGCAGTTTTCATTTCCTGCACGGCCATTCGATCGGCCGAAATCGCCGCCGAGGCTGAAAAGAAACTCGGCAAGCCGGTGATCACCAGCAATCAGGCCCTGATCTGGCATGCGCTGCATCTACTTGGTTATGACAAACCGGTCACGGGGTTCGGAACCCTGTTTGACCATGCCCCACAACCCGAAGAATAAGTCGAGGTCGCCATGAAAGACCCCATCACATTTGCTGATGTTCTTTCTGCCCGCAAAACCATTGCGGGTCATGTGATCCATACGCCATTGCGTCCCTCTACCGCCCTGTCCGAGCGTGTCGGGAGCCCCGTCTGGCTGAAATGCGAACACCAACAATATACCGGAAGCTTCAAGCTGCGCGGTGCTGCCAACGCTGTCTTGCGCCTCAGCGACGATCAGAAGGCCAAAGGCGTGGTTGGCGTTTCGACCGGCAATTACGGTCGTGCCCTTGCCTATGCCGCGCGCAATGCCGGGGTGCGGTCGGTCATCTGCATGTCCGAACTGGTGCCAAAGAACAAGGTCGACGGCATTCGCGCCCAAGGGGCCGAAGTCCGCATTACCGGACAATCCCAGGATGAAGCCCAGCTTGAAGTCGACCGTCTGGTCAAGGAAGACGGCATGACCATGCTGCCGCCCTTTGATCATGCCGATATCATTGCCGGTCAGGGCACGCTTGGACTTGAAGTCATCGAAGCCCTTCCGGATGTCGATACCCTTCTGGTGCCGTTGTCTGGCGGCGGGCTTCTGGCCGGGGTTGCGCTGGTGGCGAAATCGATCAATCCGGCCATCCGGGTGGTTGGCATTTCGATGGAACGCGGCTGCGCAATGATCACGAGCCTTCAGGAAGGCAAACCTACCGCTGTTCGCGAATTGCCGACATTGGCCGACAGTCTTGGCGGCGGTATTGGCGAAAACAACCAGTACACATTCGATATGTGCGCCGATCTGACCGATGACTTTGTTCTGGTCAACGAAGCCCAGATCGCAGACGGCATTCGTGCGGCCTATCACGATGATCAACAGGTGATCGAAGGATCAGGTGCCGTTGGCATCGCCGCCCTGCGCGCCGGTCTGGTGGATAACCCCGGACGGACGGTTGTCCTGACCACGGGCTGCAACATCGATATGGAATTGCACAAACGCATAGCCGGCGGCGAAGACGTCGACCTGATGGCGGAGTAACCGATATGTCCAAAATCAGAATTCTGACCGAAAGCGATCTTCGCAACGTCATCGATCTTGATCGTGATGCGATCAAATGCGTTGAAGATGCCTTTGACGCACTGGCGACCAAGGATGTGCGCATGCCGCCGATCCTGCGTCTTGATATCGAAGATCATAATGGCGAGGTCGATGTCAAAACCGCCTATGTGCCGGGACTTGACAGCTTCGCCATCAAGATCAGCCCGGGCTTCTTTGACAATCCCAAACTCGGCCTGCCATCGGTTAATGGCATGATGAACCTGTTTTCATCAGAAACCGGCATGCTTGAGGCCGTCCTGCTTGATAACGGCTATCTGACCGATGTGCGAACAGCAGCCGCGGGCGGCGTTGCCGCGAACCATCTTGCGCGAAAGGATGCCAAACATGCCGCCATCTTTGGGGCCGGTGTGCAGGCCCACCTGCAACTCAAGGCACTGACACTGGTGCGTGATATCACCTCTGCCACCATTTGGGCCCGTGACATCGCCAAGGCCGAAGCATGTGCCAAAAAGGCATCGCTTGAACTGGGCATCCCGGTATCGGCCACCGATGATGGCAAGGAGGCCGCATCGACCGCCGATATCATCGTCACCACAACCCCGGCCCGTGAACCGGTCCTGTTGGCCGACTGGGTTGCACCGGGCACCCATGTCACGGCCATGGGATCGGATGCCGAACATAAAAACGAAATTGATCCGGCCCTCATCGGCAGGGCGGATCTTTATGTCTGCGACAGTCAGGCACAGACCAGCATCCTTGGCGAACTTCACCACGCCTTGGCTGCCGGGATTGTTGCCCCTGATGCCGCATTCCCCGAACTCGGTCAGATCATCGCCAAATCGGCAACCGGCAGAACATCTGCCGCGCAGATTACGGTCTGTGACCTGACCGGAACCGGTGTCCAGGACACCGCAATCGCCACCCTCGCCCGTCAACGCTGCGACGCAGCCGGTGCCGGCGTCGAGATCACATCGTAACAACAAAAGGAACATGGGTCAGGAAGCTGAAACCCCGCCTTTATCTGGAGGCCTGCGATGAGCCAGGTTGAATTGAATTTCACGCGCGAGGAATATGCCGAGCGTCTGGAGAAAACCAAAAACGCCATGGTGGAAAGGGGCATCGATCTTTTGATCGTCACCGATCCGTCAAACATGGCCTGGCTGACCGGCTATGACGGCTGGTCCTTTTATGTCCATCAATGTGTGCTTGTCCCGATCGAAGATGATCCGATCTGGTTCGGGCGATCCCAGGATGCCAACGGGGCAAAGCGCACGGTCTATATGACCCATGATCGCATCATCCCCTATGCCGATTACTATGTGCAATCGACGACCCATCACCCGATGGATTACCTGTCCGAGGTCATCGAACATCGCGGCTGGGCAAGTCGCCGTATCGGCGTGGAAATGGATAACTACTATTTCTCGGCCAAGGCGTTCCTTCAACTTCAGACCCATCTGCCCAATGCCAAGTTTTCCGATGCCACCGCACTGGTAAACTGGCAGCGCGCGGTAAAATCCGAGACCGAAATTTTCTATATGCGTCAGGCTGCCCGCATTGTTGAAAACATGCATGAACGCATTTTCGAAATTGTCGAACCGGGCATGCGCAAGAACGAACTGGTTGCCGAAATCTTCCGTACCGGGATTGCCGGGATTGACGGTATTGGCGGCGATTATCCGGCGATCGTGCCGTTGCTGCCATCCGGGCAGGATGCCAGTGCGCCGCATCTGACCTGGGATGAAAAACCCATCCCCGGCGATGCCGGAACCTTTTTCGAGATCGCGGGTTGCTACAAACGCTATCACGCGCCCTTGTCACGCACGATCTTCCTGGGCGATCCGGATCAACGGTTCCTTGATGCCGAAAGTGCACTGATCGAAGGCCTTCAGGCCGGGCTCGAAGCCGCCAAGCCGGGCAACGTTTGCGAAGACATCGCCCTTGCCTTCTTTGGTGTGCTTCAGAAATTCGGCATCGAAAAAGACAGCCGCTGTGGCTATCCGATCGGGCTGTCCTATCCGCCGGACTGGGGCGAACGCACCATGAGCCTGCGCCCCGGCGATCGCACGGTCCTTGAACCGGGCATGACATTCCACTTCATGCCGGGTCTCTGGTTTGATGACTGGGGGATCGAGATCACCGAAAGCATGATGATCACGGAAACCGGCAGCAAAACACTGACCAGCTATCCGCGTCAGCTGTTTGTAAAGAACTAAGCCAAAAGCCGCACCGGGCCGCGCCATCGACATACGATGCGGGGCCCGGTTGCCCGATATCAAAGCCCGTACAAGACGGTCGCAAGACCAAGGACACGACCATGACAAAACCATCCCCCATCAGCCCGACGATCCCCCTTGATCAGGATGGCGTGCATCACGGCTTTTTGAAACTGCCCTATTCGCGCGACGATTCCGCCTGGGGCGCTGTGATGATCCCGATTACCGTTATCCAGAACGGCGATGGCCCGACCGCCCTTTTGACCGGCGGCAACCATGGTGACGAATATGAAGGGCTGGTTTCGCTGTTCAAACTGGCAGGATCACTTCAACCATCCGACATTACCGGTCGCGTCATTATCCTGCCGGCCATGAATTATCCGGCCTTTCGCAATGCATCGCGCACGTCGCCCATTGATGCCGGCAACCTCAATCGCAGTTTCCCGGGCAAACCCGACGGAACCGTGACCCAGAAGATCGCCGACTACGTTTTCCGCCATCTGGTGCCGATGGCCGATATCGTTCTCGATATCCATTCCGGCGGCAAGACGCTTGATTTCATTCCGTTTGCAGCCGCCCACGTCCTACCTGACAAGGAACAGGAAGCCCGGTGTGTTGCCGCGATGAAGGCATTTGGCGCCCCTTATGCCATGATGATGCTTGAACTTGATGCGGTTGGCATGTTTGACACTGTGGTCGAGGAAGCCGGCAAAACCTTTGTCACCACCGAACTCGGTGGGGGTGGTTCGACCACGGCTGAACGAGTGGCGATTGCCGATCGCGGGGTGCGCAATCTTCTTATCCATGCCGGGATCATGACCGGTGATATTGAACCGGCCCCGTCGGGGACCACCATGCTCGATATGCCCGATGACAGCTGCTTTGTCGCATCCGAGGCCACCGGGCTGTTCGAACCCTGTGTCGATCTGGGTGCAATGGTCAAAAAGGGCGATCTGATTGCGCGCATTTATGATGTTGAACGCACCGGCACGCCGCCGCGCGAATATCACGCGGCCCGTGACGGCATTCTGTCATGTCGCCATTTCCCCGGACTTATCAAGACTGGCGACTGCCTGGCAGTGATTGCAAAGGTACTCTGACATGATCAGGCTGGATGAGCTGGATCTGAAAATCCTTAAAACCCTGCAACGCGAAGGGCGCATCACCAAGGTCAAACTGGCCGAGGCGGTGAACCTTTCGCCCAGCCCGTGCTGGGAACGTTTGAAACGCCTTGAAGACCTTGGCGTTATTTCGGGGTATCACGCCCATCTCAACCTTGAAAAGCTGGTCAAACCGACACTGGTGATGACCGAAGTCACCCTGCGTCATCATCAGCATGCCGATTTCGAAATTTTCGAAAAAGCCGTGCAGGACATCCCCGAAATCATTGAATGCTATGCGCTGGGTGGCGGGGTTGATTACATGCTCAAGGTGCTTTGTCATGATGTTGATGCCTATCAACGTCTGATCGACCGGTTGCTGGTGTCCGATATCGGGATTGACCGGTATTTCACCTATATCGTGACCAAAAAGGTCAAAACCACCGCCATCATCCCGGTCGAAAATCTGGTCGAGCCCCCCGAACGGCGATAAGTGCGTGGATATTCCTGGTTATGGGCGTTTGAAACGTCTTAACAGTCAGGGATTATGATATGCGGGCAATCCCCAACCGGATTGCCCGCATACACGCATTTGGCAGGATAAACCGATGAAAGAAGTAATCGACAGCTGGCAACTCTGGGCCGGGCTTGCGGCCTGTTTTGCCGCATTAACAGCAATCTTTGCCAAGGTCGGGGTCGCCAATATCAATTCCGATTTCGCAACCTTCGTCCGTACCATCATCATATTGATCATGGTTTGGGTGATCATGCTGACCAAGGGGGCCTGGGAAAATCCGGCCACCATATCGGCGAAAACCTGGTATTTCCTGATCCTGTCGGGACTGGCAACCGGTGCATCCTGGCTATGTTATTTCCGCGCTCTTAAAATCGGTGAAGCCGCCAAGGTGGCCCCGATTGACAAGCTCAGCGTCGTGCTGGTTGCGGTGTTTGGCGCGATCTTCCTGGGTGAAAAACTGACCATGGTCAGTTGGCTGGGGGTCGCCATGATCGGAAGTGGTGCCGCCCTGATCGCCTGGCGGGGATAGCGTCCCAGCCCCAAACCAAAAAGCTCCAACCACAAAGCCCTATCGACAAAAAGAGAGGCAGGAACATCTCCCTGCCTCGTCAGTTTGCTCACATCTATCTGTGATCTTCAGGGTGTTGGTATTCCCCTGAACAAATCAGTGTTTGTCTTCGGAATGGCCCATGGCGACACGCCAGATGTCCCAACCGGCAAGCCCGATACAGATCGAAACCATGATGGCAAGATCCCAGCGCGGCACATAGGCCACCAGAATGCCGACAAACCCGACCAGAATGACAAACGCCAACAGCGCCATGACACGATTTAAAAGACCGCTTTGCATTACGCGTCCTCCTGATTTTTGAGGAATTTTTTCAACCAGTTTGCCGTGCGCATCAAACGCGCATCATCGCCAACCCGGCCAACAAGCTGAATGCCCATCGGCATGCCGTTCTGTGACCATAACAGCGGAATGGTAACCGCCGGGGTGCCACAAAACGTCCAGAGCCCGTTAAAGATCGGATTACCGGTTGTCTGAAGATTTTTCGGTGCCGGTCCTGTTGCCGCCGGCGTGATGATCACGTCACACCGGTTAAAGACTTCCTCAAGCCCGGCATTAAGCACCGTGCGCCAGTCAAGTGCCGCAAGATAATCGCGCGCCTTGATGTCATTGCCCTTGTCGATCGCCTCAAGAATTTCGGGGGACAATTGCGCACGACCGCGCTTTTCATAATCGTAGTAATCCTTGGCCATTTCGGCAAAGTTGATGCGTGCGCGCAACGCATTGGCATCATCAAACGCCTTTGGCAGCGAGGCCTCGAAACATTGATCCCCCAGCATCCCGGTGATTTCCTGAAATGCCATGACGGTTTCTTCGTCTGCAACTTCTTCAAATTGCGGCGGACGAACAAACGCAAACATCGGGGTCACCAGCGGATCGCTTTTTGCGATTTCAAGCAATCTTGGCGCCGGGCTTGGCGTCGTTGCAGGATCCTTTGGATCATAACCAAACAGGCTTTCGGCCACCAGCGCCGCACCATTGACCGAATTGGAAAACACCCCAATCGTATCAAGGGTCGGGCTTTGGCTTAGAACGCCGGTCCGGGCAATGGCCCCGAAGGTCGGCTTGAACCCGACGACACCGCAAAACGATGCCGGACGGATCACCGATCCCCCGGTTTGGGTTCCCACGGCAAGTGGCACCATGGCTGCGGCAACTGCGGCGGCCGACCCGGCAGATGACCCGCCCGGGGTATGTTCCGGGTTATGGGGGTTGCGGGTTTTTGACGGATGCATAAAGGCAAGTTCGGTCGAAACCGTCTTGCCCATAATGATCGCACCGGCAGCCTTAAGGCGCGAAACCAGCACGGCATCTTCTTCGGGCACGCGTCCCTCATCAAGAACCGTGCCGTTTGACGTCGGGATTTTAGCCGTATCAATCACATCCTTGAGACCGACCGGAAGCCCGTGCAACGGTCCGATCGGTGCACCGGATTGCCGCCGGATATCAAGCGCCCGCGCCTGGGCAAGGGCATGATCCCCATCCAGCCACGCCCAGGCCTGAACCTGGGGTTCGACCTCGGCGATGCGGGCAAGACAGGCCTCGACATATTCGACTGCACGGACCGCCCCGCTGGCAAGGCGGTCGCGCAGTTCAATAACATCAAGTGTCAGTAACGGGTTGATTTCAGTCATCTGAATACCCCCGTTACCGTGCGCCATAGAACAGGTCAGGCAGATGGAACACGATCTGCGGGAACGCGTACATCAGAACCATGCTGACAATAACCATGAACAGGAACGGCATGATGCCCTTGAAGATATCGGTCAACAGGATGCCGCTTGGCGCAACCCCCTTCAGATAATAGGCCGACATCGCCATTGGCGGGGTCAGGAAGGAGGTCTGAAGGTTCAGGGCAACAAGAATACCAAAGAACAGCGGATCGATATCAAACAGCGGCAGCAGCGGCAGGAAGATCGGCACGAAGATGATGATGATCTCCGACCATTCCAGCGGCCAGCCAAGCAGGAAGATGATCAGCTGTGCCAGCAGCAGGAACTGAAGCGGGGTCAGGTCCAGTCCACCGACAAATTCCGCAATCACATGTTCGCCGCCAAGATAGGAGAACACAGACGAGAAAGTGTAGGAGCCGACAAACAGCCAGCACACCATCGCCGATGTCCGCACCGTCAGATAAACCGACTCACGCAGGCGATCAAAGGTCAGCGCACGATAAGCCGCAGCAAGGATCATCCCGCCAAGTGCACCGATCGATGCTGCTTCGGTCGGGGTTGCCAGACCAAACAGGATCGAGCCCAGAACCGCCAGAATAAGAAACGCCAGCGGGAAGAACGATGTCGCCAGCATCCACAGAACCTGCGGCAACGGAACTTCCGGGATTTCGTCGCTGGTCGGACGCGGTGCGGCTTTGGGCTGCAACATTGCACGGCCCATCACATAAAGCAGATACAAACCGACAAGGGTCAGACCCGGCAACAGCGCACCGGCATAAAGGCGCACGATCGACACACCCGATGCGGCGGCATAAACAATCAGCATGATCGAAGGCGGGATCAGAATGCCAAGCGTACCACCGGCACAAATAATGCCCGCAGCAAAGCTTTTGTCATAGCGTGCCTTGAGCATCGCAGGCAGTGCCAGCATCCCCATCAGGGTCACAACCGCACCGACAATACCGGTGGCCGTTGCAAACAATGCACAGGTGATCAGGGCTGCAACACCGAGTGATCCGGGGATATTGCGGGCCGCGATATTCAGGGTCGAGAACAACCGGTTGACGATATTGGCGCGCTCAACGATATAGCCCATGAACAGGAACAGCGGTACTGCGGTCAGCACCTCGTTGGACATCACCGTGTATGTCTGGTTGATAAATAAGTCGAATATTCGGTTGTTAAACGCCCCTTCAAACCACGTTATCGCGGATGTAAGGGTATCGCTGTCTTCGGCAAGCCGGTTAAAGGCCCGCCACATACGACCGGCATCAAAATAGGCGTAGTAGCCAAATCCGATCCCCAGCGCCATCAGGGTAAAGGCAACCGGGAAACCCAGAAATACCAGTATAATAAAGATGCCCAACATCATAAGGGCGACATGTGCGTCAATCACTTTGGAAGCTCCGTTCGGGGGCGTGTCTTGCGCGTGTATGACAAAGGCTGATCATCATCAGTCTTCTTTGGTCACACGCTGTTTGATCAGCAGTTCTTCGGTTTCTTCAACATCATCCTCTGCATTGCGCCAGTACCCTTCACGGATACACAGAATGCAGCGCATCACCTGTGCGATGCCCTGAATGAAAAGAAGAATTCCGGCCGCGACCATCACCGCCTTGAATTGGAAAATCGGAACACCCGCCGGGCTGTTCACACTGA
The DNA here is from genome assembly GCF_001613785.1 of Thalassospira sp. MCCC 1A02491. Classification (NCBI taxonomy): domain Bacteria; kingdom Pseudomonadati; phylum Pseudomonadota; class Alphaproteobacteria; order Rhodospirillales; family Thalassospiraceae; genus Thalassospira; species Thalassospira sp. MCCC 1A02491. The sequence continues at coordinate 44,334 of NZ_LPVX01000001.1, forward strand.
CTTCGCCATATCCCCACGACCGGATGGCATATTTGCTGCCAACCAGAATGAGCGCCGTCACCCCGGGGAAGAAGAAGAAGATATAAAGTACCAGGTCGACCATGGCCTGTGTTTTGGGTTTCCAGAGACGATACAGGAAATCCCCACGGACATGTCCGCCGCGTGACAGAGTATAAGCCCCACCCATCATAAAGAGCGTGCCATACATGATGAATGAAACATCAAGTGACCAGGTCGTCGGCGCGTTAAAAATATATCGCGCAGCGACCTCATAGCTCATGCCCAGTGTCATCAAAATGATCAGCCAGCCAAAAGCCTTGCCAAACCAGCCCGAAAGCTTGTCCGCGAATTCAATAAATCCAATCATGAAACCCTGTCCGTTAGCATTGACCGCCCCGCCTGATGCACGGGCACCAGACGGGGCAGTCAGATTCATCGCAACACTGAACAACCGTTAATGGTTGATCAGAGTTTCAGCTTGCCCGGGAAGTAGTGATTATAAGCAAGCTGATAATCAGGCGAGTTCATCAGTTCATAATAGGTTACACGCTCGACCCAGGCGCGCTGGCTGTCGAGAACCTTTTTCATGAACGGATCTTCTTCAAGCGTCGGGATCAGTTTGTCCCACGCATCAAGCTGTGCACTCAGGATTTCCTTGGACGTACGATGTACTTCAACACCTTCGGCCTGCAGTTTCTGCAAGTCAGAGGAATAGTTGTCCATCGCAAGTGCGGTGTTCGAGGTCGAAGCTGCTTCAACGGCGTGACGCAGGATCGCCTGCAGATCCGGTTCCAGATCTTCCATCAGCGACTTGTTGAACAGGAATTCAAAGCTTTCGGAAGCCTGATGGTACGAAGACAGGTAGTAGTTCTTCGCAACGTCCTGTGCGCCGAAACGCATATCCGAAGACGGGTTGTTGAATTCGAACGCGTCAATCACGCCACGTTCCATTGCCGGTACGATCTCGCCGCCCGGAAGCTGTGCAACAGACATGCCCATCGACTGCAGAAGGTCTGCTGCCAGACCGACAGTACGGTATTTGAAGCCCTGTATGTCGGCAACGGAGTTCACCTGGCCCTTGAACCAGCCGAACGGCTGTGCAGGCATCGGGAAACCAAGAAGACCGACAATATCAAGACCCATCACGTCCTGAATCAGTTCGCGATAGAATTCTTCACCGCCACCGGCATAGAACCAGCTCAGCATGGTGGTTGCAGAACCGCCAAAGACCGGACCGGTACCGAACAGCGATGCTGCCTTGTTCTTGCCGTACCAGTAAACCGGCACGGAATGGGCGATGTCGATCACGCCATCATTGACACCGTCCAGAACCTGGAAGGCTGCGACAACCGCACCAGCCGGCAGAAGGTCGATTTTAAGACGACCACCCGACATTGCTTCTACGCGGTCAACATATTGCTGGGCAAACGTCATCCAGATATCGGACGACGGCCAGGAAGTCTGCATTTTCAGCACCATCGGTGCCGGCTGCGCATGAACTGCCGGTGCAGCAAACAGCCCTGATGCTGCTGCACCGCCGGCAACCACCCCGGTCGCACCTTTGGTAAGGAACGAACGACGGGATACTTCCTTGGACTTCACGTCTTCAGACTTGGTCTTCATATCCATTATTTCCTCCCAGATTTACCGTCTTTGACCAACAACCATTGCCGGAAAAAGAACGATAACTGTCAGCCTTCAAAAGCCCCTGACTTCAGTATTGAAGATCGTAGATCATGCGCTTATCCCGTTTCGGGACCTGAAAAACGGCACGCATTTTGTTATTATTAGAATTACGAACTAACTGAATTACGACGGTTTTCCCGTCTTGTTATGCCACCCGGTCACCCGGTTCACGGCCTGCAAAATAGGCATCAAGATTATCAAGTGCGCGAAAGCCCATCGCATCGCGCGTTTCTTCGGTGGCGGAGCCTATATGTGGCAACAGAAACACGTTTTTCAACGCGCTAATTCGTTGATTTCCACCGGGTTCGTTCCGAAAAACGTCCAGACCGGCAGCAAACAACTTACCACTTTCAAGCGCATCCACCAATGCGTCCTCATCGACAAGATTACCACGTGCTGTATTGACCAGAATGGCCCGGTCCGGCAGCCAGCCGATCGTCTCGGCATTGATGATGCCGGTCGTCTCGGGCGTTGACGGACAATGCAATGACAACACATCGGAATTGGCAAACAGGCCTTCAATCGTGTCGTGATAAATTGCCCCCTTTGCCAGATGTTCGGCAACCGGCTGACGATTATGGTAATGAACAGTCATTCCAAAACCGCGCGCACGTTCGGCGGCAACCTGACCGACACGGCCCATGCCAAGCACACCGAAACGCTTGCCGGTCACCTGACGCCCGACCATAAAGGCCGGCGACCAGAAATCCCAGTTTCCGGCACGGATCATGGCGTCACCCTCGGCCCCGCGACGCGCGGCACCAAGCATGCACAACATGGCGATTTCGGCCGTGGCATCGGACAATACGTCCGGCGTATTCGTCACGACGATGCCGGCCGTCTTGGCAGCCGCCAGATCAACATGATCAACCCCGACCGAATGGTTGGCGATGATTTTGAGACGATCGGGCAATGCCGCAATCACATCGGCAGAAAAATGTTCGGAATGACACGGCAGAACCGCGTCAACCTGCTGACATTTTTCAATAAGCTCATCCCGGGTAAATACCCGGTCTTCGGCATTGGTAAGCACCTGATAGTCGCGCGCCGCGCGTGCCTGTACGGCATCGCGAAGACGTCGGGTAATCAGAAGCTTTGGTTTCTCGGGCATGCGGACGCTCCCGGTTTTCCCTGATAGGTAGATTTATTTATTATGCTTCAAGGAAACACCTATACGAAAAAACCATCAATAGGCGATCAACCAACCGGTAACTCTTTTTCACTTCGTGGAAAACCATCAGGTTGACGCCCATCGCGCCGCATATGCGAAAATTGAACTATCACATTGATTTTACTATATTAAATATGGATTTCAGGTTCCTGTACGGCCAACGTTGAGGTCATCGAAATCCGGACCTCTTCCACCATCCAGAAGTATAAAATCAACAGATCCCTGATCGGGAATCGTTACATCGACATTGGTCATTTACCGCACTGCAAGACTCTGATTCGCGGCAAATCGTTGTCAAAATTGACCAATAAAAAAGCCGCTGCCAGATGGCAGCGGCTATATGCCGACATGGCTGTCGGTCGGGAAGAATCCGTTTCAAGGATGTCTCGACATTGTTTGGCGATCCCCAGAAACACCAAGCAATGTTAACGAATATGAGACATCCTCACATTTTGACCCAAACGGCCCCGTCCCGCCCGGACCGCACGACGGCCTCGACAAATTTCATGCCCTTAAGACCTTCGACCACACCGGGCACCAGAAGCGCGCCGTCATCGGGCTTGGTTCCGTTGATATGGGCCATCAACTGGTCGGCAAAATCGGTGTAAAGGTTGGCAAAGCCCTCAAGATATCCCTCCGGATGTCCCGGAGGAACACGTACACCACGAAGCCCCTCGGCACCGATCCCCGCACCACCGCGGGTCATCAATTCCGGACGACCATCAAGGGGACGGAAATGAAGCTGGTTGGGATGTTCCTGGGCCCATTCGATGCCGCCCTTGTCGCCATAGACCCGCAAACGCAGACCGTTTTCATGTCCGACCGCAATCTGGCTTGCCCATAGCATGCCACGCGCACCATTGGCATAGCGCAACAGGATTTGCACATTGTCATCAAGCTTGCGCCCCGGAACGATCGCATCGACATCGGCACAAAGTTCACTGATCTCAAGCCCGGTTACGAACTCGGCAAGGTTATGGGCATGGGTACCGATATCGCCAAGCGCACCGCCCATGCCGGCCTTGGCCGGGTCGGCGCGCCAATGGGCCTGTTTGTTATCGGTATCTTCAACCCGGGTCGCCATCCAGCCTTGCGGATATTCGACCTGCACCAGACGAATATCGCCAAGCTTGCCATCCGCCACCATTTTGCGGGCCTCGCGGACCATCGGATAGGCGGTGTAATTATGAGTCAGGGCAAACAGAAGTCCGGTTTCCTTGACCTTGGTGGCGATCTTTTCGGCTTCTTCCACCGTCAGGCAAAGCGGCTTGTCACAGATCACGTGAATACCGGCATCAAGCATCGCCATGGTGATGGGAAAATGCAGATGGTTCGGCGTGACAATCGCACAGACATCAATGCCGTCCTCGCGGGCGGCCTCGGCCTTTGCCATGGTTTCAAAACTGTCATAGCTGCGATCGGCGGCAATGAACAGTTCGGCCGCGGATGCCGCCGCCACATCGGGCTTGGATGACAATGCACCGGCAACCAGTTCATAACGATCATCAAGACGGGCGGCGATGCGATGGACCGCACCGATAAAAGCCCCCTGACCACCGCCAACCATGCCAAGGCGGATGCGACGACCGGGATTGGAAGAATTGCTCATGTCTGTCTCCAGATGTCGTTGACTGTTTTCGAACCGCGAAAGTCTTTTACGACGGCCTATCCAAGGCCAAGGATGCGGCGATTGGCCGCCTCGTCGGTGCCGCCATCGGCAAAATCGTCAAAGGCCTTTTCGGTTACGCGAATGATGTGATTCTTGATGAATTCGGCCCCTTCGCGGGCACCGTCTTCGGGATGTTTAAGGGCGCATTCCCATTCCAGCACGGCCCAGCCATCAAAATCAATGGCCGCCAATTTCGAGAAGATCGCGCCGAAATCGACCTGCCCGTCGCCAAGCGACCTGAACCGGCCGGCCCGCCCGACCCAGCTTTGATACCCGGAATAGACACCCTGGCGTCCGGTCGGATTAAACTCGGCATCCTTGACGTGGAACATGCGGATACGATCAGCGTAAATATCGATAAAATCAAGATAATCAAGCTGCTGCAACACAAAGTGGCTTGGATCATAAAGGATGTTGGCACGCGGATGGTTCCTGACGCGTTCAAGGAACATCTCGAATGTCACCCCGTCAAACAAATCCTCGCCCGGATGAATTTCATAGCAGATATCAACCCCGGCATCCTCGGCAGCATCAAGGATCGGGCTCCAGCGTCTGGCAAGTTCATCAAATGCGGTTTCGATCAGACCGGCCGGGCGTTGCGGCCACGGATAAACATACGGCCAGGCAAGCGCGCCCGAGAATGTCGCATGGGCCGAAATACCCATATGGTTTGATGCCTTGATCGCGGCTTTGACCTGATTGACGGCCCATTCCTGACGGGCCTTTGGATTGCCACGGACTTCCGGTGCGGCAAAACCATCAAACATTTCATCATAGGCCGGATGAACGGCGACAAGCTGGCCTTGCAAATGGGTGGAAAGTTCGGTCAGCTCGACACCATGCTGGCCAAGAATTCCGGTGATTTCGTCGCAGTAATCCTTGCTTGATGCGGCCTTTTCAACATCAAACAGGCGCTTGTCCCAACTGGGAATTTGCACCCCCTTATATCCAAGCGACGCAGCCCAGCGACCAATGGAATCAAGGCTATCGAACGGGGCTTCATCGCCTGCAAACTGTGCAAGAAAGATTGCCGGTCCCTTAAGTGTTTTCATTGCTGGCCTCTTTAACTGCGTCCTGACGGGATATCGGGGAAAGATGGATGTGTCGGGCGGACAGCCGCCCGACACGCAAGTGTGCTCGTCTCAACCAAACCCGATTAGAACGGGCTGTCCGGGAAATAGAAGTTCTCGGCATTGTCCTGGGTGACAACCGTGGCACCAAGGATGTAACGGCCTTCGACCGGCGCATTCGAGGTAAACTTCATCACCGTGATATCAATCGCGGTTGCGATCATTGCCGGCGGATAAAGCACATCAATCGGGGTCAGTTTGTCGCCATCCATCACGCGTTTGATGATGTCTTTCATGCCCGCACCGCCAACGATGAACATCTCGTCGGTACGATCGGCCTGTTTGACCGCTTCGATCACGCCAAGGGCAATGTCGTCATCCTGTGCCCAGACCGCATCGATTTTCGGGAAGCGCGACAGGAAGTCCTGCATCACTTCATAGCCGTCATCGCGGTTCCAGTTGGCATGTTTCATATCAAGGATTTCGATCTTTGACCCATCAAGCGTTTCGACAAACGCATCAACACGTTCGGTATCAACCGTGGTCGGAATGCCGCGCAAAACAACGATCTTGCCTTCGTCATTCAGACGTTCACGAATATATTCACCCGATACACGGCCCAGTTCCGGGTTATTGCCCGCAACATAGACATCCTCGATCCCCGGAAGCGAAAGACCACGGTCAACCACCGTGACAAACTTGCCGGCCTGTTTGACCTGCTGAACCGGAACGGTCAGCGGATCGGACTCAAAGGGCAGAACCACAAGCGCGTCGATATTCTGAACCGATACCAGATCTTCAAGATCGTTGGCCTGCTCGGATGCGCCATTCGCGCTGACCACGATGATGTCGATATTCGGATAGGTTGCCTCGATCCGCTTTTCAGCCTGTTCGGCATGCCAGTTCAGGCCACCGGCCCAGCCATGGGTTGCCGCAGGAATGGAAACCCCGATCTTGATTTTATCAGCCGCCAAGGCCGTCGTGGATGCAAGGCCAAGACCCAGCACACAAGCAGCCCCAAGATATTTTGTAAACGTTTTCATCAACGCTTCCTCCTGATCAAAAAATGATGCGTTTTCACATTCTTCCCGGACGTTGATCGCCGGTTATTTGCTCTTTTTGCGTCGCCAGTCCCCGCGTTGCAGGAACACAGCCACGATAATGATCAGCCCCTGAACCGCTCCGTTCAGATAGTTACTGATCGCATCCGTCAAATTCAGGATATTGCCAATGGTGGTCAGCATGATTGCACCAACAACCGTGCCCCAGATCCGGCCATAGCCACCCTTAAGCATCGTGCCACCAATGATCACTGCGGCAATCGCTTCGAGTTCCCAAAGAACGCCCGTGGAACTGGATGCCGATCCCAAGCGCGGCACATAGATGATGGTGGCAAGCGACACGCAAAGTCCCTGGATCACATAGGTCATGGTCTTGACCCGATCGACATGGATTGCCGAATACCGTGCAACCTGTTCGTTTGATCCGATGGCAAAGCATTTGCGGCCAAACGGCGTCATGTTCAGCAACACATAGCCGGCAACCGCGACTGCAAAGAACACCAGGACAGGCACAGGAATGCCCAGAACATCGCCGTAATAGACCGGGCGATAGACACCGCGCACCTCGAAATCAAGCGACAGCGTCCCGCCATCGGCCATATAGGTCACAAGCGACCGGTAAATTCCCATGGTACCAAGGGTGACGATGAAAGCTTCGATCTTGCCCTTGGTGCTGACCAACCCGTTGATCGCACCGGCCCCGACACCCAGAACAATGCTGAGCACAACACCGATCAGAACCGTTTCAATCCCGGCGCCAAGGGTTGCGACCAGTGTGTTCATCACAACAATCATCGCACCCGATATAAAGGCCGCCATCGACCCGACCGAAAGATCAATTCCGCCAGCGGTAATCACAAAGGTCGCCCCGACCGCGATGATCCCGATAAAGGCCGCACGGGTAAAGATATTGGCAAGGTTGCCACCACTCAGAAACGCCTCGTTGATCGCGGTTCCCAGAATGAACAGGCCGACAAGGGCCAGAAACGGACCCAATGCCTTGAAATCAATAGTGAACCCGCTTGAAGCCGATCTTTCGGTTCGCTCAAGGCTATTCATGAACAGACACTCCCTGCTTGCCTGAAATTCCTGTCGCATGCCGCATGATTTCATGTTCGTTGCGGTCGTTTCCTTCAAGAATGCCGGTAATGCATCCGGCTGCCATCACCGCAATACGGTCAGACAGGCCGAGCATCTCGGGCATTTCAGACGACAGGAGGATGACGGATTTTCCGCGATTGGTCAGATCGCCGATGAAATGATAAATCTGGCTTTTGGTGCCGATATCGATGCCGCGCGTCGGTTCATCGATAATCACGATTTCCGGGTCGGTTTCCATGACCTTGGCCAGCAACAGCTTTTGCTGATTGCCGCCGGAAAAATCACCGACCTTGGATTTGCGATCGGCGGCCCGAATGTCGAATGCTTCAATCGCGGTTTCAAGGGCGGCTTCCTCGGCCTTGCGGTCAATGATCACCCGCCCGAATTTCTCCAACGCCAAAAGGGTCAGGTTCGGGCGCATTTCCATATTCAAAAGAAGCCCGCTGCCCTTGCGATCCTTGGTCAGATAGGCAATCCCGCATTTTTTGGCGTCCTGAAGACTGTTGATCGCCACCGGATTGCCATTGCGCTCAATTTGGCCTGAACTGCGTTCGCGAAGCCCGATGATCGCTTCCATAAGGGCGGTACGCCCCGCACCGACGATCCCGGCAAAACCGAGAACCTCGCCGCGTCTAAGATCAAAGCTGGCGTCACGGACTTGCCCGTCCACCGACAGATTGCGCACCGAAAGCGCAACATCACCGGCATGTCCAGGCGTGCGATCGGGGAACATCTGTTTGATGTCACGTCCGACCATCAGGCGCGCCATATCATCCTTTTCAAGACCCGCGACCGGTTCGGTCGTGATATGACGGCCATCGCGCAGAACCGTTACCCGGTCGGCAATGGCTTTGATTTCATCAAGTTTGTGGGAAATATAAAGGATCGCGACACCCTGATCGCGCAGGCGCCTGATCTGGTCAAACAGGATATCGACCTCGCGCCCGGTCAGAACCGCGGTCGGTTCATCGAGGATCAGGATATCGGCCTTTTTCGAAAGCGCCTTGGCGATTTCGACCATCTGGCGATCAGAAACCGACAGATCACGGATACGGGTTTTGGGGTCAACATCACATTGCAACTGGTCCAGAAGCTTTGCCGCTTCCTGTCGCATCGTGGCTTTATCAAGGAACCAGCCACGCTTGATCTCGCGCCCCAGAAAGATGTTTTCTTCAACGGTCAGTTGTTCGGCAAGATTGAGTTCCTGATGGATCAGGATCACACCGTGATTTTCACCGGCCTCACTGTCATGGAAGGTGACTGGCGCCCCATCAAGAACCAGTTCGCCGCTGCTGGGCTGATGATAACCGGACAGGATTTTCACAAGTGTCGATTTGCCAGCACCGTTTTCCCCCAACAGCGCATGAACTTCACCGGCCATCAGGTCGATGGAAACATCAAAAAGGACCTGTGCCGATCCAAATGACTTGCAAATCTGCCGACCGGACAGGCGTGTGCGCACCTGTTGATCGGGATTAACGGCGTGAACGGCCGCATCCGTCATGAATGTATCCTCCCTGGCGTCGCATTTTTTGCGATCAGCTTTTAGCACCGCGTGCCGCGATAAATGCCCCGGCCGGGCGCATTGGGCGCCAACAGACCGGCCGTTCACCTGAACTGGCGGTATTTATCACTGTGTAAACGTTTTCATTTTGAATGTAAACCTTTACATTTTCATGATTGTGATCAAAATCACCACCGACAACGATGTATCGAATGCCGCTGGACAGGTTTTATCGGGCGGAGTAGGAAGAAGCATGAGTGAAAAAATCGCGACGATTGAAGATGTTGCCCGCCATGCAGGGGTATCTATTGCCACTGTCAGCCGGGCCTTGCACAAACCTGATGTGGTTTCCGAAACCACACGTGAAAAAGTGCAAACTGCGATCGCCGCGACCGGCTATACCGCCAATGTCATGGCCAGAAACCTGCGCCTGAACCGTTCGGGCATGATCCTTTTGCTGGTGCCCGACATCGGAAATCCGTTCTTTTCGGCGATACTGTCCGGGATCGAAAAAGGTGCAAGCCAGGCGGGCTATAATGTCCTGATCGGCGATACGCAAAACGACCCTGAACGCGAAGCAACCTATGCCGCCTATTTGCGCAGCAATCAGGCCGACGCCATGATCCTGCTGAACGGGCGTCTCCCGGCATCGCTTGCCAATGCACCGGCCAATGCGACCCCGCCGGTGGTTGTTGCCTGCGAACGGATCCCGGGATGTGCCTTGCCTACCGTGATCATTGACAATGACGAGGCATCCTTTATCGCCAACCGTCACCTGACAGAGCTTGGCCATACCCGCATCGCCCATGTCAGCGGCCCATCCACCAACATCCTGACCACGGACCGCGTTGCCGGATATCGCCGCGCCCTCGAAACCGCCGGCATCGCCCATGACCCGGCCCTGATTTATCGCGGGGATTTCTCGATTGATTCGGGTATTGCGGCGGGTCGGGCGCTTCTGGCCGATCCTGAAACCCGGCCGACCGCCGTTTCCTGTGCCAGTGACGGCATGGCCATCGGCGTGATTGTTGCCGCCAAGGAATATGGGCTTCGTATCCCCGAAGATGTATCGGTGGTCGGCTTTGACGATATTCCCCATGCCGCGGCCTATGATCCGCCCATCACCACCGTTCGCCAGCCGCGCCGCCGCCTTGGCGAACAGGCAATCAGCCTGCTTCTTGACCGTCTGGGATCAAAGGGGATGTTTGAACATCGCGAACCCGGTCCGGTCATTATCCCGACCGAACTGATCATCCGCCAAAGCAGCGGCCCCTGCCCGGCATCCTGACACATAAGGCACCATCGCTGCCCGAACCGGTCAGTGATCTTTCATCGGCAGAACACCCGATCAGTCACCAGAAATCTTTTTCCATTCACCAATGACCGCACGGGCATTGCCTTCGTGATCATGTCCGGACTTGGCACTTTCGGATGCAAAAATCTCGAACCGGATGCCATTGGGATCGCGAATGAAAAGACGCCGCGACTGTCCGTCATCTTCGTTGTGATAGACGACCTTGTGTTGGAACAGATGGTTTTGCCAGGCAATCACATCGCGTGGTGCGGCACAGCGCAACCCGATATGAAAAACGTCATCTGGCATATGCGGATCATCGGGATAAGGCCCGGTATCCGCCGGCCAGTCATAAAAGGACAATCTGGTCCCGTCAGGCAGCGCATAGGTAATCAGCAAATAATCGCTTTTCCAGGACGGGCTGTAACCGCTTTCGGCATGAACAAGCTTGGCCGCCAGCACCTTGGAATAAAAGTGGTCGGTTGCTTCAAGGTCGCGGGTTGGAAACGCAAGATGGTCTACACTGACTGCTGCAGGTTGCATGGTTTCCTCCGTCTTTGTGGGTCCCTACCGCCCCAACGCCCGTGATCGGAAAATGATCCGTCACGGGGTTTGCATTTTGCCGGTGCATCGGGTCCGGGTCTGGCCGGGGGGGGGTGCAGGCACACCCGTCCACGAACATTATTCCACCATCACCTTTACCGGCGTCACATTGCGGGGCCGCTCCGTTGGCGGGCGGGTCATGATCGATCAAACCATGCGCACCGCCCATAACTATCAGATAGGCAATAGCAAACCGAAATCAATGCGACCAAATACCAGATGCCCGCGCACACGCATGACACATCCCGATGCGCGATACCCCGGGCAAAGCCGCCCTGCATCGCGAAAGTCCGGTGGGGGCACCAACCGAATACACATCAAAACAATAACATCGCCCCCATGACCACCGCATCGCATCACGGCTAAGCACTTGGTTATTTTGACGAATGCGCATCGGTCCGGGGTGTTTTGTAAATCCCGGCAGTGCCGTTACAATCATGTTAAACAGTTCGGACTTTGGAATGCGGTATTGACCACCCTGCCCCCCGCTGCTATTGGGTCGCGGCAGATACGCAGAAACACGCGCAGCCCTTATCGGCTGACTTTGGCAACAACTCAAATGACGGGGACGAAGTGATGAATGAATACAGTTTATCTGTCTCTGTCTATTGGATCACGCATCGTCTTGCTGATCACTAGTTGATCCGGTTGTTTTCCACCAGATTGGTGACTGCCCGAAACCCGGAAACTGGCGCAAACCGCCACGTATCGCGTTTCATCCGCATTTTCCCGTGACATAGTTGTAGAGAGCCGCCTATGCCCGCAACGCCCTATTATCTGATCGACAAATCCAAGCTGCTGCGCAACATGGAAAAGATCGCCTATGTGCGCGAACATTCCGGTGCAAAGGCGCTTTTGGCGCTCAAATGTTTTGCGACCTGGTCGGTTTTTGATTTCATGTCCGATTATATGGATGGCACGACGTCTTCGTCGCTTCATGAAGTCAAACTGGGTCGTCAGAAATTCGGCAAGGAAACCCATGCATACAGCGTGGCCTATTCCGACAGCGAAATCGCCGAAGTCATCGAAAATGCCGACAAGATCATTTTCAATTCGATCAGCCAGCTGACCCGGTTCAGTGCGCAGGCATCGGGCATTGTGCGCGGCCTTCGCCTTAATCCGCAGGTATCGACATCAAGCTTTGATCTGGCCGATCCGGCGCGCCCGTTTTCTCGCCTGGGCGAATGGGATGTCACCAAGGTCGAAGCGGTGATGGATCAGATTTCCGGCTTCATGATTCACAATAACTGTGAAAATGCCGACTTTGATCTGTTTGACCGGATGCTTGGCAATATCGAGGAAAAATTCGGATCGCTGCTGTCGCGTGTTGAATGGGTCAGTCTTGGTGGCGGCATTCATTTCACCGGTGATGACTACCCGCTCGATAAATTCTGTGCACGCCTTAAGGCATTTTCCGAAAAATTCGGCGTGCAGGTCTATCTGGAGCCGGGCGAAGCATCGATCACCAAAAGCACGACCCTTGAAGTCACCGTGCTTGATACCCTGTTTAACGGCAAGAATCTGGCCATCGTTGATAGCTCGATCGAGGCACATATGCTCGATCTTCTGATCTATCGCGAAAGCGCAAAGGTCCTGCCCAACAAGGGCGACCATCATTACATGATCTGCGGCAAGTCCTGCCTTGCCGGTGATGTCTTTGGCGAATTTGATTTCGAAAACGAGATCAAGGTAGGCGACCGTATCTCCATTCAGGATGCGGCCGGTTACACCATGGTCAAAAAGAACTGGTTCAACGGGGTCGGCATGCCGTCCATCGTGATCCGGGAACTGGACGGAACTGAACGCGTTATTCGCGAGTTCACTTTTGATGACTACGTATCGAGCCTTTCGTAAACCGAAAGCGCACTTTTCATAGCGAACCGGAGCACGGGTGCTCCACCTCTCAAAACAAGGGAGTTTTTGGCCCGACATGAAAAAGAATGTTCTGATTATCGGCGCAGGTGGCGTCGCACAGGTCGTAGCACATAAATGTGCGCAGCATAATGACGTGCTTGGCGATATTCATATCGCTTCGCGTACTGCTGCGAAGTGCCAGGCAATCATCGACAGCATCCATGAAAAGAAAAACCTGAAGAACCCCGGCGTTCTTGAAGGTCATGCACTTGATGCCACGGATGTCGATGCAACCGCCGCCCTGATCGAAAAAACCGGCAGCCAGATCGTCATCAATGTCGGGTCTGCTTTCATCAATATGCCGGTGATGTCGGCCTGCATCAAAACCGGTGTTGCCTATCTCGATACCGCCATCCATGAAGAGCAGGACAAAATCTGCGAAACCCCGCCATGGTATGCCAACTATGAATGGAAGCGCCGCGAAGAATGCGAAAAGGCCGGTACCACCGCGATCCTCGGTGTCGGCTTTGATCCGGGCGTTGTGAATGCCTATGCCAAACTGGCGGTCGAAGACTATTTCGACAAAATTGACTCGATTGACATCATCGACATCAATGCCGGCAGCCACGGCAAATATTTTGCCACCAACTTCGACCCGGAAATCAATTTCCGCGAATTCACCGGCACCGTCTATTCCTGGCAGGATAACGAGTGGAAATCGAATAAGATGTTCGAGATCAAAAAGATCTGGGACATGCCGGTGGTTGGCGAAAGCCAAACCTTCATGACCGGCCATGACGAAGTCCATTCCCTGTCCCAGAATCTTGACGTTCCGAACGTTCGCTTCTGGATGGGCTTTGGCGATCACTATGTCAATGTGTTCACGGTTCTGAAAAACATCGGCCTTCTGTCCGAACAGCCGGTCAAAACCGCCGAGGGCCTTGAAGTTGTGCCGCTTAAGGTCGTTAAGGCCTGCCTGCCCGATCCGAGCTCGCTTGCACCTGATTACACCGGTAAAACCTGCATCGGTGATCTGGTCAAGGGCACGAAGGATGGCAAGGAAACCGAGGTCCTGATCTATAACGTGGCCGATCACAAGGACGCCTATAACGAAGTCGGAAGCCAGGGCATTTCCTATACCGCCGGTGTTCCGCCGGTTGCCGCCGCGATGCTGATCGCAACGGGCGAATGGGATGTGAAGAAAATGGCCAATGTCGAAGAACTTCCGGCCAAGCCGTTCCTCAATCTGCTTAATGGCATGGGTCTTCCGACCCGCATCAAGGATGCCAATGGCGACCGGGCACTCGACTTTTCCTAAGTCCGGGTGACATCAGAAATACAAAGAAAATGGCGGGTTTTGACCCGCCATTTTTCATTTCAGCGATCCGAGAACCGCAAGACTTTCATATCGCTTGATATAGGGTTCATGAAACACCCGATCGACAAAGGCGCTGTATTCTTCCATGTCACCGACCTGAATGCGCAGCACAAAGTCATGGGCACCGGTGACGTGATGGCACTGCACGACTTCGGGCATTTTGGCGAATTCTTCGCGCATCAGCATATACCGGTCCGGGCGATCACGTTCCATGGTCAGCAGCACGATCACGGTCATGCGCTTGCCAAATACCTTGGGCGATACCACCGCAACATCACGTTCAATCACACCGGTTTCACGCAAACGCTGAACACGGCGCAGGCATGCCGCCGACGAAAGCCCCACTTTCCCCGCCAGTTCATTGCCTGTCATGCGGCTGTTTTCCTGCAACAGCTCCAGCAGGCGATAGTCGAATTTATCGAGTTCCGCCACGTTTCGAATTCCCGGCTCGTGATGATGCCATGTTAACCCATCAATCGGGTTCGGCCCCTAACACCCTGTAACCAAACATGGCGCAGGCCGCAAACGAAAGAAAATCGTTTTTACAGAATTTTTGCGAAAATCTCGCACGAATTTGCGAAGTTTGCGCGCCAATTCACATAAGTCAGGCGTAAATTGTTTTCGGGTTCAGAGGAAACTCTGCCCCTTATTAGCAAACAAACTAGCGAGCCAGCATCATGCCAGCACAGTTTACGAATGACTCCCTCGTCGCCACCACCAATGTAGCGCCGGTTTCGGGCGCATCCATCTGGCGCTGGCTCGTCCTTTTGCCCCGCAAATGGGCCCATGCCCACAAGGTCGCCCGCGACACCGAAATGCTTCGCCATGCCCCGCGTGAACGCCTTGAAGATATCGGCATTGCCCGCAGTGACATTGACTTTGCCTGCGAACACGGCCACGCCCCGCGGTAATTCACATCCCCCAAAAAAGATGGCAGACACGTGCCCCACACAGTCTGACCAACTAAAAAAGCCTGTCCATGCAGTGTGCATCGACAGGCTTTTTTTGTTCTGGCAATACGCGAATTACAAAAACCGTAAAACCGCCGCTCTCCTTGCTGTGGGAACGCGGAAATTCCTGCCCGAAACATCCGTCGCGACCAGCCTGTTTCTGCCGATTTGTGAAAGTTGATCACCCTGTTCGCGGCCGACGGGAAATAGGCCAAATACCCGTTTACCGCTTGGTTACCTGCGCCTGCGTGATGATCGCCCATAACAAGCCAAAAGAGAGAGATGAGGCGGTCATGCAATATCAGCTTAAAATCAATGGCGAGACCCGCACCGTTGATGCCGAACCCGGCACACCGTTGCTTTGGGTTTTGCGCGATGAACTTCAACTGACCGGGACCAAATTCGGTTGCGGTGTTGCCTATTGCGGTGCCTGCACCGTGCATGTGGACGGTTACCCGACCCGTTCCTGCCAGACCTTTGTCGAAGACGCGGTTGATAGCGAAATCACCACCATCGAAGGTGCGACCGACAAGGTTGCCCAAGCCGTTCAGGAAGCATGGCGTGAAAAAGACGTCGTGCAGTGCGGCTGGTGCCAGTCCGGTCAGATCATGTCGGCTATCGGTCTTTTGACCGAGAACCCGAAACCGACCGATGAAGACATCAAGGATTACATGAATGGCAATGCCTGCCGCTGTGTGACCTATATCCGGATCAACGAAGCCATCAAGCTCGCATCCCAGAAGCTGGAGGCCTAAGTCATGAACATCAATGTTTCACGTCGCGGTTTCCTTAAGGCATCTGCTGCGGGCACCACCGCCCTTCTGGTCGGGATCAATGCCAAGGGCGTTCTGGCCGCCGGTTCAACGGCGGCTGCGGCAACCGATCTCAACCCGTTTGTTAAAATTGATGCCGATGGCACTGTTACCGTCATCATCAAGCATTTTGAAATGGGCCAGGGCACGACAACCGGCCTGACCACACTGGTCGCCGAAGAACTCGATGCCAATTGGGATACGGTTGTTCCCGAATTCGCCCCGGCCGATGTTGAACGCTACAAGAACCTGTTCTTTGGTGCGCAGGGCACGGGTGGATCGACCTCAATCGCCAACTCCTTCATGCAGTATCGCGAAGCCGGCGCTGCTGCCCGTGATCTTCTGGTGCGTGCTGCCGCCCAAAGCTGGGGGGTTGATGCATCAACCATCACGGTTGAAAACGGCATGCTGTCATCGGGTGGAAAATCCGGTCATTTCGGCGAATTCGTTGCCATCGCCGCAACGCTTTCCCCTGTCGAAAAGCCCGTGGTCAAAACCCCCGATCAGTTCAAACTGATTGGCAGTGACAAGCTGCACCGCAAGGACAATACCGGTAAAACCAATGGCACCGCGATGTTTGCCATGGATGTCAATCTGCCCGGCATGATCTATGCCGCCATCATCCGCAGCCCGAAATTCGGCGGCACGGTGGTGTCATTTGATGACAGTGCCGCCAAGGATGTCGGTGGTTTTATCGCTGCACAGGTTCTGCCCAACAAGGCCGGCGTGGTTGCCTTTGGCAAAAATACCTGGGCTGCGTTTCAGGCCCGTGATGCCCTGTCGGTTGAATGGGATTTCAGTGCGGCGGAAACACGCAGCACCGATGCCATGATTGCCGATCATGTGGCATTGCTTGATGCTCCGCAATTTGATGCCAATCACGAAGTGCCGCTGGCCTCGGTTGCGCCGATCCTTGACGGGGCCGCCAAAACGATTGATGCACAATTCACCTTCCCGTTCCTGGCCCATGCGCCGCTGGAACCGGAAAACTGCACGATTGAGCCGGTTGGGGATGGTGTACGCGTCCATGACGGCTGCCAGTTCCCGACCCTGACCCGTCCGATGGTCGCCGCAACCCTTGGCATTGATCCGTCCAAGGTCGAGATCAGAACATTGTATGCCGGTGGTTCGTTCGGGCGTCGTGCCAATGCGGCATCGGATTACAATGTCGAAGCCGCCATGGCCTTTGCCGTTTCCGGGCGCAAGGTCCCGGTCAAACTGGTCTGGAGCCGCGAAGACGATATCAAGGGCGGCTATTATCGTCCGATGTCGGCCCATCGTGCCAAAATCGGCCTTGATGCCGATGGCAAGATTGTCGGCTGGGATCATCGTCTGGCAACCAAATCGATCGCCAAGGGTGGCCCGTTCGAAATGATGGTTCAGAACGGCGTTGACCCGACCTCGGTCGAAGGGGTCGCCGAAAGTCTTTATACCCTTCCCAATATGGGGATCGGTCTAAGTGACTTTACCACCGCGGTTCCGATCAACTGGTGGCGGTCAGTCGGTCATACCCATACCGGCTTTGTCATGGAAAGCCTGATGGATATGGTCGCGACCGAAACCGGTCAGGACCCGATTGACATGCGTCTTGCCATGCTCGATCCGTCCGGTGCCAATCAGGCCCGCATGATCGAGGCCATCAAACTGGTCCGCGAGATTTCCGGTTGGCAAAAAGGCGACAAGCGCGGCTTTGCGGCCCACTTCTCGTTCAATACCTGTGTGGCAGTGGTTGCCGATGTCACGGTCGAAGACACCACTGTTCACGTCAACAAGCTGTTCATGGCGGTCGAATGCGGGGTTGCCATCAATCCCGATGTCATCCGTGCCCAGATGGAAGGCGGGGCGGGCTATGCCCTTTCGGCCATCTTCCGCAACGAAGTCACCCTGACCGACGGCGAAGTCGATCAGTACAACTTCCCGGACTATGAATTGCTGCGCAATCCGGAAATGCCGGAAATCGAAGTCGCCATTGTTTCATCGAACAATGCACCAACCGGTGTTGGCGAACCGGGCGTTCCCCCGACCGGTCCGGCTGTTGCCAACGCCATCTTTGCCCAAACCGGCAAACGGATCCTTGATCTTCCCATGACCAAGGCCGGTTTCGATTTCGTCTAAGGTATCGTCGGCATTGCCGGCATCGCTGCCCGGGGGACCAAATTTCTTCCCCTTCCCCGGCTCTCCGGGCAGCTCCCCTTTTATTGAAAGGGCGTGTGACTGATGAATAACCAACTTTCCGCCATGCTGTCGGCCTGGCAGGAAAACCGCAACAGCACCGAATGGGTGCTGGGCACGGTTTACCGCACCGAAGGATCGGCCTATCGCAAGGCCGGGGCCATGATGCTGATTAACGGGCACGGACAGCAGTTCGGCCTGCTGAGTGGCGGCTGTCTTGAGGCCGACATTATCCGCAATGCCCGCAAGGCCATGCTGACCGGTCGCCCGGTCATGCTGACCTATGACGGCAATGACGAAGACGACCTTTCCTTCAAGCTTGGTGTTGGATGTGGCGGCACGGTCCATATCATGCTGCAACCGGTCAGTGCCGAAAACGACCTTGGCCTGTCGGATTTGCACAGCGCCCTGACCCGACGCCAAAGCGGCCTTTATTTTCAGAAAATCAACGCGGTCGAAGGCTATTTTCAGACTGGTGAAATTCACGCCTACCCGCCCGCCCATATCGAAAATCGTATCGATGGCGACTGGCTGGTTACGCCGATTTCCCCCGAACCCCACATCCTTGTGGTGGGGGGTGGCATTGATGCCCGCCCGGTGATCGGGATTGCCCATACCATGGGCTGGAAAACCACACTGGTCGATCCGCGCCCCGCCAATGCGCGGCCCGAACATTTTCCGCAGGCCGATATGATCCTGCGCACTATTGACCGGGACCTTGCCGTCTATGTCCGCGATCAGCGGGTCGATGCCGTGATCCTGATGGCGCATAGTGTCGGCATTGATGCCAATGCACTTGGCGTTTTGTGCGACACCCCGATCCGGCATCTTTCGGCCCTTGGCCCGCGCCATCGTTTTGCCGATGTGCTTGAACGCGCAGGCCTGACCCGCAATGATCTGGCATTTGATATTTCAAGCCCTGCGGGTCTGGATATTGGCGGGCAATTGCCCGAAAGCATTGCGCTTTCGATGTTGTCGGGCATCCATCACGCCCTGTTCAAGCAACGCGCCGCACCGGCCATGGCGCAGGCTGCGGAATAAGACTGATGCATTCATGACCCCGCAGACAAATCATCCCGTGCCCAAATGCGCTGCCCTTATTCTGGCTGCGGGTGAAAGTACGCGTTTTGGCGGCCGCAAACAGTTGGCCGACATCCATGGCGTTCCGATGATCCGCCACACAATCGATGTGCTTGCCAGTTTGCCCGGGCTTGATCGCTTTGTCGTACTGGGCGCTTTTGCCGATGAAATTCGCCCGGTCATTGGTACCGATTGTCATATCGTTGACAATCCGGACTGGGCATCGGGGATGGGAAGCTCGATCGCTGCTGGTATTAGGGCCATTGCGAAAAACGGGGATTATGACGCCGTTCTGATCGCGCTGTGTGATCAGGTCAGGCTAGGACGTGGCGATTATCAAAAACTGATCGGATCCTTTGACGGCGAACACATCATTGCCACGCGCTATTCCGGTGGCTTTGGTGTTCCGGCCCTGTTTCCGGCACATCTGTTTTCCGAGCTTGCGATCCTGTCCGGGCCATCGGGGGCGCGCGCAATCCTGAACGGGGCGGATCATGACGTGATCGGTCTTGAACTTGAAGCCGCGCGTTTTGATATCGATACCCGTGACGATCTGAACGCCGTTCTGAGCATGCCCGCTGGCTCGACTGTTCCCGGCAAGCCGGTTATTTCCGGCTGACCTGCGGGTGGAAATGCGCCATGGTAACCCTGCGCGCTGTTAACGAGATGACGTGAATGAAAGCAACCGCCAACATCATGGTCCTTCTGGTCGAGGACAATATGGATATCGCCGCAACCGTCAGTGACTATCTGACGATTGAGGGGGTCGAATGCGACCATGCCTATGATGGCGAAACCGCGTTCAAAATGGCCCTGACCGGGGAATATGACGTTATCCTGCTTGATCTGATGTTGCCATTTCGCGACGGCATCAGCATTTGCAAGGCGCTGCGCGATGAAGGGGTTGATACCCCGGTCTTGATGCTGACCGCGCGCGATACCCTTGATGACAAGATCGAAGGTTTCCACGCCGGTGCCGATGACTATCTGGTCAAACCGTTTGCGCTTGAAGAACTTTTGCTGCGGACCCGCGTTTTGTCACGTCGGCGCAGTGGCGAGGTAAAGCGTTTCTCGCTTGGGGACCTTCGGATTGATTTTGAAAACCGTTCGGTCGTGCGGGCCGGGCAAAATATCAACGTATCGCCAACCGGTTGGACGATATTGGAAGTTCTTGCGCAAAACAGCCCGCGCGTTGTCACCCGGTCGCGTCTTTCAATGGCATTGTGGCAGGGCGATCCGCCTGATACCAATGCGCTGAAAACGCATCTTTACAAATTGCGCCATCGGATCGACAAACCGTTCGAGCAAAATCTTATTCACACCATTCCGGGCCAGGGCGTGGCCCTGCGCGAGTAACTGTTATGTCGTCACCCTGCTGTGCCCCCAAGACCCGCTCCTTTTCGCGCTTTGTGCGCAATTACGTGTTGCTGGGTCTGATCATCACGCTGGTTCTGTATACCGCCGTGCTTAATTTCTACATGCTCTATGGCAAGTGGATGGTCGCAGCCTTTCAGCTTCAGCTGATTGCCGAACAATATGACGATCAGCTTCTTCGTGACCCGAATGCGCCCCTGCCCAAGGGGTTCAATATTGAATCCTTTGAAAATTTTGATCAGTTGCCCGCGGAATTGCGCGCCCATGTCACACCCGACGATCTGGAAACCGGCGAGCTTTTCTACATCAATACCGATCAATATACCGATCAGAAAACCCCGGAAAATCCGATCTTTCTGGTCTTTCCCCATCAGCTTGTCGATGGGCGCAACATCCTGATTTTGCAGACCTATCACGTGGGTGACGGTGATAGTGTGTTTTTCGAACGCCTGCATAATCTGGCATGGCTGTCTGTTCCCTTTGCCCTGATCGTGATCTGCATCTTTGCCTGGTTCCTGTGGATCATTGGCAAACGCCTGACCAAACCGTCCGAAGATTTGCAAAGCTGGGCCAACAACCTGACCGCCGACAACCTTGGTGCGCCGATCCCCGATTTCGGGTTCGAGGAACTGAATGACGTTGCCCACGAACTGCATCGGTCCGTTGACCAGATTGACAAATTCGTTGCCCGCGAACGCGAATTCCTGCGTCAGGCAAGCCACGAATTGCGCACGCCTGTCACCATCGTTTCGGGTAACGTGGAACTTCTGGAAAAAAGCCCGCTCAATGAAACCCAGTCACGGGTGATGGCACGCATCAAACGTGCAAACCGCAACATGCAGCAATTGCTTGAAACGCTTTTGTGGCTGGGTCGGGAAAACGCGCCGCTGGGCGAAACCGAGCACATCCATTTTTCAAGCTTTATCGAACAGGAAATCAGCGATCTTTCCTACCTGACCGAGGGCAAACACGTCACATGCCACTTTGTCCCCGATAGCCGGGAAACCGAAATCGCGACATCACGTGCGGCCCTGATGATTGTGGTCTCCAACCTGATCCGCAATGCGTTCCAGCACACCCCAAAAGGCCAGGTTACCATCACCCTGACCGGCACCGAACTGACCGTTGAAAACACCATTTCGACCTGTAACGGCCAATGCACCACGCCGCAGGGCGAAGGCATCGGCTTGCAGCTTGTCCGGCGCATTTGCCAGCGGCTGGACTGGCATTGCACATCGACACATCTGCCCAATGGCGGCATGTCGGTAAGCTTCGACCCCGGCGCCAGAACACTGGTCAAGCCGACGCCAGAACTGGTGGAAAGCTAAGTTCATCTGCATTCCTTGTCGCGGTATCGAAAAAACCGCGACAAGGTAACTGCCATCGCCTATCGTGATGGCATCATGGCATTTACCATTCGACAGCTTCAATATTTCGTCGCCGTTGCCGAACAGGGAACTGTATCGGGGGCGGCGCATATTCTGTCGATTTCGCAATCTGCCGTGACCGAGGCAATCAAGGAACTTGAAGCCGATCTTGGCGTCACCCTGTTTGACCGGCATTCGCGGGGCCTTAACATCACCCATAACGGGCATCAGTTCCTGCGCCATGCCACCACGATCCTGGCCAGCGTATCGGACGCCAAACAGGCCTTCGAAGACACCGCCAAGGCCGAACAGGGCGAATTGCATCTGGGCGTTACATCGCTTGTTGCCGGTTATGTTCTGTCTGACATTCTGGCCCGTTATCGCCGCGCCTATCCGCATGTGACGGTCAGTGCGATTGAAGATAACGGTGATTATCTGGAACATCTTCTGATTGGCGGGGAAATTGATGCCGCGGTCATGGTGATTTCCAACCTGCGCGATCGCCTTGCTCTGCAATCGGAAATTCTTGAAGTTTCCCCCTATCGTCTGTGGCTGCCACTTGGCCATCGGTTGGCCACCGCGCAAAGCATCACCCTTGATGATGTGACATCCGAACCGCTGATCATGTTGACCGTTGATGAAATCGAAGAAGCCACCGGCAAGCTTCTTGGTGCGCTGGGCACCCGTCCGCGGGTGGCATTTCGCACCAGATCGGTCGAGGCAGTACGCAGTCTGGTCGCCACTGGGGCGGGATTGTCGTTGCTGCCCGATCTGGTTTATCGCCCCTGGTCGCTTGAAGGTGACCGGATTGAAAGCCGCGATGTATCGGGCACCCTTCCGATGGTTCAGGTCGGTGTGGTCTGGCGCAAAGGGTCACCGCTTTCACAAGCCGCGCGCGATTTCATCGGATTGGCCCAGGCCCACCGCGCGACACGTCTGCGTTAAATCTACCAATCGCTTTGCTACCATACGCCTCAGGATGATATCGGAAAAACCGATAACGTATTTCTGATAAATGAAATTGTGAATGCTCAGGATCGGCGTACCCTTGGCTGCGGGAAATAAAAGTCACACGAATTGACGCCCTGCAACTGGGAGACATCACAATGAAATCGTTACTGAAATCGGGCACGTCCGTCATGGTCGTGCTTGCCTTGGCGGCAAGTCAGGCCGCCGCCGCCGACATGATGACCGAACTTGGCACCCCCGAAGGCAACGTGAATATCGTTGCATGGCCGGGCTATATCGAACGCGGTGAAACCGATGCCAATTTTGACTGGGTGACATCGTTTGAAAAGGAATCCGGATGCAAGGTGAATGTCAAAACCGCCAACACATCCGATGAAATGGTCGCCCTGATGAACGAGGGCGGTTTTGACCTTGTCACCGCATCGGGCGATGCATCGCTTCGCATGATTGCCGGCAAACGCGTTCAGCCAATCAATACCGACCTTATTCCAAGCTGGAACACGGTTGATGACCGTCTGAAAAGTGCCCCCTGGCACACGGTTGACGGCAAACATTACGGCACGCCCTATCAGTGGGGGCCGAACGTTTTGATGTATAATACCGAAGCCTTCAAGGAAGCGCCCAAAAGCTGGGATGTTGTTTTCAAGGAAATGACGCTGGCCGATGGCAAGTCCAACAAGGGCCGCGTTCAGGCCTATGACGGCCCGATCCATATTGCCGATGCGGCGCAATATCTGATGGCGCATAACCCGGAACTCGGCATCAAAAGCCCCTATGAGCTCAATGCCGATCAATATGCCGCCGCCCTTGACCTTTTGCGCGGACAGCGCGAACTGGTTTCGCGGTATTGGCATGACGCCTTCATCCAGATGGATGACTTCAAGAACGAAGGCGTTGTTGCATCGGGTTCCTGGCCGTTCCAGGTCAACCTTCTGAAATCCGAAGGTCTGCCGATTGCATCGACCATCCCCGAAGAAGGTGTGACCGGCTGGGCCGATACCACCATGCTTCATGCCGATGCCGAAAACCCGACCTGTGCCTATTTGTGGATGGAACATTCCCTGTCACCAAAAGTTCAGGGCGACCTTGCCGCATGGTTCGGTTCAAACCCGGCAGTTCCGGCTGCTTGTAAAGGCAATGCCCTTTTGGGTGACGAGGGTTGTGCAACCAACGGATTTGACGATTTCGACCGTGTCAGCTTCTGGCAGACCCCGGTTTCGAAATGTGAAAGCCAGGGCGAATGCGTCCCCTATTACCGTTGGGTATCTGACTATATCGGTGTGATTGGCGGTCGCTAAGACCTCCTTGTGACCAAACATGGTAGGGCGTCAGGTGTCTCGTACACCCGGCATCTGATGCCTGCCTGCTGAAATGCGCAATCGCTGCCAATCCGGGGGGCTTGGCCGTGCGATGGGCATCAGCCACGGTCACGCATCACCCGATTGGGCGCCACCCGCCACCTCCCTTGCGACCCGAAGCCCGCCCTGCGCGGGCGGGCTTCAAACAACTGGTTTACCAATGACGACTGCAGTTTCCTTTTCCAGAGTTTCACGCCATTTCGGCGCCGTCCGCGCCGTTGATGATGTGGATCTGTCAATTGCCGAGGGCGAATTTTTCGCCATGCTCGGCCCGTCAGGATCGGGCAAAACCACCTGCCTGCGCCTGATTGCCGGCTTTGAGCAACCGACAAGCGGCCATATCGAAATCTTCGGTACCAAGGTCGAAAACGTGCCGCCCTATCGGCGCAACGTGAATACCGTGTTTCAGGATTACGCCCTGTTCCCGCACATGAACATCATCGACAATGTGGCCTATGGCCTGATGATTCAGGGAATGGGCAAGGCCGAACGTCACAAGGCCGCCAATGAGGCCCTCGAACTTGTCGCCCTGCCGGGTTATGGCGACCGCCGGCCGGGGCAGCTTTCCGGTGGACAGCGCCAGCGCGTTGCGCTTGCCCGTGCCTTGGTCAACAAACCCAGGGTCCTTCTGCTGGATGAACCGCTGGGCGCGCTTGATCTGAAACTGCGTGAACAGATGCAGGAAGAACTTAAAACCCTGCAACGCAAACTTGGCATCACGTTCGTCTTTGTCACCCATGATCAGGGCGAAGCCCTGTCGATGGCCGATCGGGTTGCTGTTTTCAATGACGGTAAAATCCAGCAGGTCGGAAGTCCGCAGGATATCTATCAACGTCCGCAAAGCCGCTTTGTCGCCGATTTTGTCGGATCATCAAACGTTCTTGAACCCGATTTTGTCAAACAGCTGACCGGCAAGGCCGCCTATGCCAGCCTGCGCCCCGAAGCCATCCGCTTTGTTCAGTCTGATGGCCACGCAGCAACCGTGACCGGAAGCAGTTATTTGGGCGGCACCACCCGGGTCGGGTTGGCGCTTGGCGATATGCGGATCAATGCGCTGATCGCTGCCGATCAGGTCGTGCCGCAAAATGGCGCCGCTGTTCAAATCAGTTGGCAGGAAAGCGAATTGCATTTGATGGAGGATGCCCAATGACGGCCGCATCCCCCGTCACGGAACCCGCGCAAGGTACAGCCATTCTGCCCGGTCAGGGCGGATGGACCGGATCGCTGTCAGACCGGTTCTGGCGCAATCCCAAACTGCTTTTGATCCTGATGCTGACCCCGCCGGTTCTGTGGCTTGGCATCATCTATCTTGGATCGCTGTTTGCGTTGCTGGCGCAAAGCTTCTTTTCCATCGATGAATTTTCGGGGATGGTTCAGTACGAACTGACGCTTAAAACCTATGGCGAACTGTTCCGTCCGGCCAATCTTGATATCATCATCCGCACCGTTTCCATGGCGGCCATCGTCACGGTTGCCGCGGCCTGTGTGGCATTCCCCATTGCCTATTTCGCCGCGCGCTATGCACGCGGAAAATGGAAGGCACTGTTTTACATCGGTGTGATGCTGCCGCTTTGGTCAAGCTATCTGGTCAAGGTTTATGCCTGGAAACTGATCCTTGCCAAGGAAGGCATCCTGACATGGATTTTTGCCAAGCTGCATCTGACCTGGCTGCTTGAAGCGTGGCTGGCGATCCCGATCATTGGCGGCTATTCCCTGTCGGTCAGCTATACCGGGACTTTCCTTGTATTCCTTTATGTCTGGTTGCCCTTCATGGTTTTGCCGGTTCAGGCTGCCCTTGAACGTGTCCCGGGAAGCTATATCGAGGCATCGGGTGATCTTGGTGCCACGCCCGGTCAGACATTCCGCCATGTGATTTTCCCGCTGGCCTTGCCCGGTATTGTCGCGGGGTCGATCTTTACCTTCTCGCTGACCCTTGGCGATTACATCATTCCGCAAATTGTCGGGTCATCACGCCTGTTTATCGGTCAGGCCGTCTATGCCCAGCAAGGCACGGCGGGCAACATTCCGCTGGCCGCGGCCTTTACGGTCGTGCCGATTGTCATCATGGGCTTCTATCTTTGGGGTGCCAAACGCATGGGGGCTTTCGATGCGATCTGATGGAAAGCAACGCGCGCCCTTTGCGCTTAAGCTTGCTGCCGGGCTTGGACTTGCCTTCATGCATCTGCCCATTGCCCTGATCTTTGTCTATGCCTTCACGACCGAGGATAAGTCATATCAGTGGCCGCCCCCGGGTTTCACCCTGAAATGGCTGGAAGTTACATGGAACCGCCCGGATGTCTGGGATGCACTGAAACTGTCGCTTCAGGTCGCGACCATTTCGACCGTGATTGCCATGGTTTTGGGAACACTGTGTGCCGCCGCCGTATCACGCACCAAATTCTTTGGCCGCGAAACCATATCGCTTCTGGTGATCCTGCCGATTGCCTTGCCCGGCATTATCACCGGTATCGCGCTTCGATCCGCCTTCAGCATTGCTGACATCCCGTTCTCGATCTGGACGATCATTCTGGGTCACGCGACCTTCTGTGTTGTCGTTGTCTATAACAACGCCGTCGCACGGTTCCGGCGGACATCGGGGTCGCTTGTCGAAGCATCGATGGATCTGGGGGCCAACAGTTTCCAGACATTCCGCCATGTCATCCTGCCCAATATCGGCACGGCCCTTTTGGCGGGGGGGATGCTGGCCTTTGCCCTGTCCTTTGACGAGGTGATTGTCACGACCTTTACCGCCGGTCAGCAATCAACATTGCCGATCTGGATGCTCGAAGAACTTGTCCGACCGCGCCAGCGACCTGTCACCAACGTGGTGGCGATGGTTGTGGTTCTGGTCACGGTCCTGCCGATCCTTGCGGCCTATTACCTGACCCGTGATGGCGATCAGGTGGCCGGATCCGGGAAGTAACAACGTAATAACGATAGAAACGGGAGAGCTTATCATGGACACAAAGATGCTGATCGGCAGCAGCCTTGAAACGGGCGTCGAAGCCGAAGAAAACATCATCAATCCCAAAACCGGCGAAACCATCATGATGCTGCCCGAAGCATCGATGGAACAGATCGACCGGGCCGTAAATGCCGCCGAACATGCATTCCAGTCATGGTCGCGCACCACACCGGCAGAACGGTCGAATTACCTTCTGAAAATTGCCGACCGGATCGAGGCCGAGGCCGAAGAATTCGTCAAACTGGAATCGCTTAACTGTGGCAAACCGATCAATGCGGTGCGCGATGACGAAATCCCCGCCATTGTCGATTGCTATCGCTTCTTTGCCGGTGCTGTACGCTGCATGCAGGGATCGCTTGCCGGTGAATATATGCCCGGTCATACATCAATGATCCGTCGCGATCCCATCGGGGTTGTTGGTTCCATTGCGCCGTGGAACTATCCGATGATGATGATGGCCTGGAAACTGGCCCCTGCCATTGCCGGGGGCAACACCGTTGTCTTCAAACCGTCTGAACAAACCCCGCTGACCGCCCTTAAGCTTGCGACCATTCTGGCCGATATCCTGCCCGAAGGTGTCGTCAACATCGTTCTGGGCCGTGGGGCCACGGTCGGCAATGCCCTGATCAACCATCCCAAGGTCGATATGGTTTCGATCACCGGCGATGTCGCGACCGGCAAAAAGGTCCTTCAGGCCGCCGCCAAATCGGTCAAGCGCACCCATCTTGAACTCGGTGGCAAGGCGCCGGTGATTGTATTTGATGACGCGGATGTCGATGCCGTCGTCGAAGGCCTTCGCGCCTTCAGCTACTATAACGCCGGGCAGGATTGCACAGCGGCATGTCGTATCTATGCCGGCCCGAAAATCCATGACAAGCTGGTGGCAGATCTTTCATCGGCGGTTTCAAGCATTGCTTATGCCCGCCCCGATGATGCTGAAAACGAAATCGGCCCGCTGATTTCCGAACGTCAGCGCGACCGGGTGGCAAGCTTTGTCGCCCGTGCATCCGAACAAAAGCACATCGAAATCACCACGGGTGGCAAACTGCATGACGGGCCGGGCTTCTTCTATCAGCCGACCGTGATTGCCGGTGCCCTGCAAAGTGACGAGATCGTCCGTCGCGAGGTCTTTGGCCCCGTGGCCTCGATCACCCGCTTCACCGATGTCGACGAGGCCGTCGCATGGGCCAATGATTCCGATTACGGTCTGGCATCATCGATCTGGACCAAGGATATCTCGCGCGCCATGCAAACCAGTGCGCGGCTGCGGTATGGCTGTACCTGGATCAACACCCACTTCATGCTGGTCAATGAAATGCCCCATGGTGGTTTGAAACAGTCCGGCTATGGCAAGGACATGTCGCATTACGCACTCGAAGATTACACCGCTGCCCGTCACATCATGATCGCGCACGGCTAAGCTAAAAAAAAACAATCATCAGACAAAAGGGCAGCCCGGAAAGCTGCCCTTTTTTCATTTGTATGATTTATGGGTGAAACAGCCTTGCGGCGGGATGTTCGAACGTGACCCGCCCGTCTTTCATACCCCACACGGGGCGGCTGATTTCGGAAACCACCTGGGCGCGACTTTGGGCGGGCAGGATGATGAAGCTTGCAGCTTCGCCTGCCGCGATCCGGTTTGATTTGCCCAGAAGTTTGGCCGGGGCATCAGCGATCATGGCAAAGCAGTTTTCAAGTTCGGCTTCTGTCGAAAGCTGACTGACATTGGCATAAAGGTTCGCCATGCGTGACAGTGAACAATCGCCATAGGGCGTAAACGGATTAAGCACATTGTTGGTCGCAATCGTGCAGCAAACCCCATGCGCGGCCAACTTGTGTGCCGGGGCCACACCCCGCGGCACACTATGATCATGATCGCGCCCGGTCAGGAAAAGATCGGTTGCCGGAAGCACGGTCAATCCGATCCCGGCATCACGCATAATCGCAATCGTGTCTTCAAGTTGCGGTTTGGGCAGCACCGACAGTTTGGTGACATGGCCAATCATCACCCGGCGCTGCCAGCCAAAGGCAATGGATTGGCGGGCCACTTCATCAAGATGACGCCATGAACCGTCCAGATCAAAATCCAGATGGAAATCAAGATCTACATCATATTCCCGCGCCATTTCAAACAGGCGCAGGATCTGACCGTCGGGATCGGTATCCATATAGGGGCAGCCCCCCAAAAGATCCGCGCCGTTTTCAAGGGCCTCGCGCAGCAATTCCTCGGTCCCCGGATAATTCAGCAATCCTTCCTGCGGGAAGACGCAAATCTCGATATCCATCGCCCATGCGTAATCGGCCTTAAGCCGCTTAATCGCGTCAAAGCCCGCAAGCCCGATGCCCGGATCAATTTCCACATGGGTGCGAATGGCATTGGTGCCCTGGGTGATTGCCTTTTCAATCACCTTGGCCCCGCGGGCATAGACGTCATCTTCGGTAAAGCCGCTTTTGGCATTGGCAACCGCACTGATCGCACCTGAAAGCGTGCCGGTTTCATTCTTGGCACGATCCAGAATGCAGGCCTTATCCAGATGCAGGTGGCTTTCAACAAAGCCCGCCGTCACCAATTGCCCGGCCGCGTCAAAAGCCGCTCCATCCCCGGTTATCGATTGGCCGATTTCAACGATCTTGCCATTGGCGATCCCAAGATCAAGAAGGGTGTTTTCGCCATGCAGACAGGCATTCTTTACCAGATAATCAAACATCTCCAACCGCCACCTTTTCTTGATTTTTATCGCCCTGTTCACTGCCGCCAAGATAGGCGGCAATCAGGCGTTCATCCTGACGCAAATCCGATGCGGGACCCTCGGCAACTACCTGTCCCTGTTCAAGGACATAGGCATAATCCGCCACCGAAAGCGCCATGGTCGCCATCTGATCAACCAAAAGGATGGTCACGCCATCATCGCGAAGCTCGCCCAAAATGGCATAAAGTTCTTCGACCATCGCCGGTGCCAGACCAAGGGACGGTTCATCAAGCAACAGCGCCTTCGGCTTGGCGACCAGACCGCGCGCAATCGCCATCATTTGCTGCTCACCACCCGACAGCAACCCTGCCGGACTGTTGATGCGGTCACGCAACCGCGGGAAGCGTTTCAGGATGGCTTCAAGTTCTTCGGCACTGACCGGCTTGGGCTGCTTATAGGCCCCCAGTTCGATGTTTTCGCGCACTGTCAGTTCCGGGAAAACCTGACGCCCTTCGGGTACAAGGATCAATCCCTGTTCCACGATCTGATGCGGGGCAAGGGCATGGATATATTCGTTATTAAGAACAATCTGCCCCTTTACCGGGCGCAACAGTCCAGCAAGGGCGGTCAGGAAGGTCGACTTGCCCGCACCATTGGCGCCAAGCAGTGCGACCATCTCGCCCTGACGGACCTTGATATCAATCGATTGCAGAACCGGGGCCGCCCCATATCCCGCGGTCAGGCGCAGGGTTTCAATCACCGGGGAGTCCCCGGCTTCGAACGGAATGGGTCGTGGGCGCGCCTTCATCTTGCCATCGCCCAAATAGGCGGCAATGACTTGCGGGTTGCTTTGCACTGCCTGCGGGCTTCCGAAAATGATCTGGGTTCCGGCATCCACCGCCAAAATCTGATCAGAAATACCCATGACCATTTCCATGTCATGTTCGACCAGAACAACCGCGATCCCGGCATCGGCCAGTTGGCGCAGCAGTTTGGAAAGTGCGACCTTATCGGCATGCATCAATCCGGCAGCCGGTTCATCAAGCAGAAGAACACCGGGCCTGGTCGCAAGTGACCGGGCAATTTCGACAAGACGGCGATCCACATGCGGCAAATCACCCGCACGGGCATCGATATCGCCCTGATAGCCGCAAAATGCCAAAAGTCCGGCGGCATGATTGCGGTTGTCATCTGATGCAATCGCGCTGAACGGCTTGCCAAAACGACCAACCGGAAGACCGGCAATGACATTATCGACAACCGACATATTTTCAAAAAGCCGGGTCGCCTGATAGGTGCGCGCAATCCCGTTGCGGGCTGCAAAGTCGGTCGGTTTTCCGGCAATGTCCTGATCACCGATGCGAACCGCACCCTCGGTCGGTTTGTAGAACCCGCTGATGATGTTCAAAAGCGTGGTCTTGCCTGCCCCGTTTGGACCAATGATCGACGTAACCTGCCCCGGCTTGGCGGTGAAGGATACGGAATTGACCGCCTTCACCCCGCCAAAGGCAATCGAGATATCATCAACCACCAGACCGTCCGACTTGGCATAGGCTTTAAGCCCTGCCTCGATCTCGGCCGCGGGGGTGGCATTGACCGTGCGTTTTTTAAGCGGGATGAACCGTTCGACCACACCGACAATACCTCGCGGCGCGATCAACAGAACAACGATCAGAAGTCCGCCAAAAATCAGCAACCGATATTCGGCAAAATCGGCCAGCATTTCGGGCAGCATCACTGAAACCGTGGCGCCGACCAGTGGCCCCAGAACCGTACCGGCCCCGCCCAGAATGACCGCAAACAGATACAGGATTGATTGACTAAGCGGGAAGTTGCTGGGCGCAATAAACATCATAAGCGGCGCAAACAACGCACCGGCCAGACCCGCCATCGCCGCCGCAATGGCAAAGCCGGTCGCCTTGACGAAAAAGGCATTATAGCCCAGCGAACTGGCCGCAATTTCGGCATCGCGCATCGATGTCATCGCCATGCCCCAGCCACTTGTCGCCAGACGACGGAATGCCAGCAACGCAACCCCGCCCAGAATAACGCACAGCATCACAAGATCGGTTTCACTGAGCATATAGCCAAACAATTCGGGCATCGGGAAGCCCATCAAACCGTTCTGCCCGCCGGTCAGGGCACGCCATTCAATCGCGCCATGTTCGACAATAAAGGCAAAGGCAATGGTCACCATGGCAAGGAACGGCCCCGCCATCCGCACCGCCGAAAGGGCCAGCAAACACCCGGCAAGCCCGGCAATCACCGATGACACCACCAGCGACAGCCAGAAATTCAAGCCAGCCAACGTCAGGATCGCACTGGCATAGGCCCCGATGGCAAAGAACCCGACCTGCCCCAGTGACACCAGACCAGTCAAACCATAAAGAACGTTCAAACCCACACACAAAATCGTTGTGATCGCGACAAGACCAATGATGAACTGGGTATAGCCGCCGGTGATTGAAACACCGATCAACCCGCCAAGCACGGCAAGGATGATTGCAGCATCAAGGGCGACAGGTTTGTTCAGTTTGGGCATCGGATTTTTAAATTTCATATAGCGTTTCATCATCAGACCTTCTTGATCGCTGCACGACCAAACAGGCCGCTTGGTTTGATGGTCAGAACCGCGATCACAAGGGCGAACACGACGATGAAGGTATAAGACGATCCGAGATAGGTGGTCACAGCGGCCTCAACCAGGCCATAGATAAAGCCTGCCAACATGACGCTATAGGCCGAAGTCATGCCGCCCAGAATGGCGACGGCAAATGCCTTAAGCCCGAAAAGCGTTCCCATATCCGAATGCACCGAAAATAGCGGCGCGATCAGAAGTCCGGCACAACCGGCAAGCATCGATGAAATGGCAAAGGAACCCGTGACCATCACGGTGGTATTGATCCCCATCAGTTTGGCGGCCTGAAGGTTTTGCACCACCGCCAAAAGCGCACGACCCTGACGGGTATGGCGAAACAGACCATGCAGGGCCAGGGCCACACCGATGGCCGCAATCGGGATCAGGATCTGTTGCGGATAAACACCGGTGCTAAAGATATTCCAGGTTTCGCCGACAAGGGCGGATGGCAACGTGCGCGGTTCATTACCAAAGGTAAAAAGCACCGCGTTATCAAGCAAAATGCCGCCGGCAACCGTCGCCATCAGCCAGGCTTCGGAATTGCGAATGGCAAAGGGACGCACAAGGAAAAACTCGACCAGAATTCCGCCAAGCCCGCAGCACAGAATGGCAAGCGGATAGCCGACAATGACAGGCAAGCCATATTGTTCACAGAAAACAAAGCCCAATACCGCACCCAGCATCACCATCGATCCTTGGGCGAAATTGACCTTTGAGGACACCGAATAGGTGATCTGAAAACCAAGTGCGATCAGTCCGTACATACTGCCCAGACCGATCCCGGTAATCAGGGCTGCGATTAATAATGTCATTGCCAGTCGCCTGTTATGTCGCGCACCAGAAGTGCATCATTCAAAAAGGAATAAAGCCCTGTGCGATGCAGGGTGGGTCCGCCGCGCACAGGGGTAAAAAGCGGCTTATTTAATCGGAATGATTTCGCCTTCGACGAAATGCGCGAAGGTGTAATCTTCCGGACCAAGCGCGTCCTGATCATCCGGGGTGAACGGCTTGTCATAGGTTTTGATCATGCCTTCGATGCCCGAAATCTCGTACATCGCTTCGCGGATGGCCGGACCGTCGGTCGAACCGGCCTTTTCGATGGCCGCTGCAATCAGAAGGGTCGCGTCATAGGCATTGGCAATACCGGTCGCCGGGGTCACATCGGCGAGGGTTTTGATTTCCGGGAATTTTTCCTGAAGCTTGACGAACATCGGGCTGGTTGCATCGGTAAACAGATAGGTCTGGATGAAATGGACCTTCTCGCCGGATTTGCCTGCCAGTTCGGTAAAGCGACCGCCCGCCGGGCCCCAATGCGAGGAAATCGGCACATCCCAACCCATACGATCAAGCGACTTGATCACCTGTGCGGTCGGGGCAACGTTGGCAACCACAAACAGGGAGTCAGCACCATTTTCCTTAAGGCGGGTCAGTTGCGGGACAACATCGACGTCGTTTGATTCAAACTTTTCGATCCCGGCATGAGTCATGCCGCGTTTTTCCAGCGCCTTGAGCAAGCCCTTCTCGTTGGACTCCCCCCACGGGTTGTTGATCAGGATCATGCCCGGCTTTTTGGCACCGTAATTTGCAATCAGATATTCGGTGATTGCTTCGTCGACATATTCATCAACGGCGGAAACGCGGAACACATAGTTTTCTTCAGCACCGTTTTTGGTGATGCCGGTACCAGCAGCCCAAGGGCCGATGAACGGAATTTTCTGCTGATTGGCATACGGGACAATGGCAAAGGATACCGGCGTATCAAGACCGCCAATGATCGCAGCAACGCCTTCGCGCTGTGCCAGTTCACGGGCCGCGACCAGACCTTTGCCCGGGTTGCTTTCATCGTCGCGCGATACAAGTTCAAGCGGCTTGCCAAGAACGCCGCCCTCGGCATTGATCTTGTCAATCGCAAGGGTAATGCCGCGCGTGATTGCTTCGCCGGATTTGGCCGACTGGCCACTCAGCGCAGCAACAAGGCCAAGCTTCACGGTGTCTTCGGCACGGGCGTTATGGATGGGCAAGGTGGCAGCGAACATCATCGCAGCAGCGGCCCCCAAAAGGGCGGCACGGCGCGTCAGTTTCGGAATAGGCGAAGAAATAGGCATGTGAGACTCCCTGATTATGTGACTTTCGTATTCCGGTCGCATTCGGTCGTCGCAGTTTCACGATACGCGCCGAACAACCACCGCACTGCAGCAAGGCCCGTGCCAAGAATCAGAATTGATAATTTTCAGACACTTACGGGAATTCAGGTCAATTAACGAAGCGCATTTGCCTCATGTATACGCAAATTGCATGCAATTATTGCATAAAATTAGTGCATGCAAATTTTCTGCCTGCGTATTATGCTGATCACAGATCAATTGCAGTGAATGAGGAATTCCAGATGACCGATCAGACTGCGGTAAATGTGCTTGATACACTGCCGCCCGAAGCCCGGACCGTGCGCGATTTTCTTGATGCATCCATGAAGCCCGACCCCGAACTGGCGGCGACTTTCATGTCTGATGATGTCGTCATCACCTTTACCGATGGTCAGAAATACGACCATCCGTCGGGCACCACGGCCTTTAACGCCGCGCGCTATAAATGGGTGAAAAAGAAGTTCGGTCAGTTTGATGTCGCCAATACCAACGGCCAGACCGTGGTTTACAGCACCGGCTGGCTTTATGGCGAATGGCCCGACGGAACGCCGTTTGAAGGCAACCGTTATGTCGACCGTTTTGTGATTGAAAACGGCAAGATCGTCAAAATGGATGTCTGGAATGAAAGTGCCGAACGCATTCTGGTGCGCAAAGGCATCAAGGCCTGATCCCCGATGCATATCAGGCGATGCGGCGTATCGATCCATGATCACGTTTGCGGAACTGACCGCCTGCTTTTGCGGGCGGGCGGTTATATCCGCGAACGTACTA
This sequence comes from Thalassospira sp. MCCC 1A02491, assembly GCF_001613785.1. Lineage (NCBI taxonomy): Bacteria > Pseudomonadati > Pseudomonadota > Alphaproteobacteria > Rhodospirillales > Thalassospiraceae > Thalassospira > Thalassospira sp. MCCC 1A02491. Next base: position 80,015 of record NZ_LPVX01000001.1, read on the forward strand.
TTGCGTTAGGCCCCGCCGTCACGCACCTTTCTGGCATAGGGTTCCAGCGCATCCAGATACAAAAGCGGCCCGCCTTCCTCGGTCGTGAACAATGCGCGGTCGGCCACGGCGGTCAGGTGATGCCGCATCAATTTGCGCGCGGTTTCCTCATCCCCGGTTTTCAGGGCTTCGATGATTTGCCGATGTTCCTGAATGCCGCAATCGGTCGAATGGGGCCTTGCATACAGCGACAACGTCAAACCACAGCGATATCCGATTTCCTCGACATAGCGCAGCAAAACCGGGCTTCCCGAAAGCTTGGCCAGCAGGATATGGAACTCGGTGGCAAGTCGGATCGAAATTGGCTCGGACGCATGTTCGGCGGCGACTTCCTTGGCCAGATGGGCTTCGAGTTCGGCCAGAAGTTCCGGGCTCATATTCTTGATCACCCGGCTGATCACAAGGTCTTCGATCTGGGTGCGCAATTCAAACAGATCGCGCGCTTCTTCAAGGCTGGGTTTGGCGACCATCGCACCCTTGTTGCGGCGAAGCTCAACCAGGCCTTCGGCGGCAAGTCGTTCAAGGGATTGACGAATAAGTGTGCGGCTGACACCGAAACGTTCACCAAGGGAATCTTCGGGCAATTTCATGCCGGGCATCAAAACGCGTTCCAGGATTGCCGAACGCAATGCCGAACTGATCATGTCCGTGCGGTGTTTAACCTTATCAGATGCCTTCATGCCTGCCCGCCACGTTTCCCGATGCATACAATAAACTGTTTGCGTTTGTATAATTGATTGCATGCAATTTCGCCACAGCTGATCCGCCCTTTGCCTGATCCCGCCCCATCATTTGAAATCGCAGAAAGAAATCCGACCATGTCCGATCCCGCATCCATCCACCGCCATCGCGCCATGATCACAAGCCCAAGTACGGCTGCCAGCGAAGCCGGTGCAAAAGTCCTGCGCGATGGGGGCACCGCGATCGAGGCCGTGATCGCAACAGCGGCAATGTTAGCGGTAACATACCCGCATTTCTGCGGCATTGGCGGGGACGCGGTCTGGATGGTGTCGGACGGATCGGGCAAGGTACAATCCTTTTTGGGCATCGGACAGGCGGTCGCAAATCCCGGCAGTCATGCCACGCCGGGCAAACCGATCCCCCTGCGCGGTCCGGGTTCAACCCTGACCACTGCCTGCACGGTTGATTCCTGGCAACATGCGCTGGATCATTCGGCGCGTCATTGGGACGGCAAAAAGACGCTTTCCGATCTGATTGCACCCGCCATTGATCTTGCCGAAAACGGCTTTCCGATCAGTGCATCACAATGCTTCTGGCTTGATTTCCGCAAAGATGACATCGCCAACTGGCCCGGCTTTATCGATATCTTTGCCCCCAACGGCAAAATGCCGGTAGCGGGCGAGATGTTTTATCAGCCGCAACTGGCCGAAAGCCTGAAACTGATCGCGCAAAACGGCGCGCGCGATTTTTACGAAGGCATCCTGTCGGAGCGCATTGTTGCCGGGCTTTCAGCGGTCGGATCACCAATCACCAAGGCGGATCTTGCCAACACCCGCACCCGCACGGTTGATGCGGTTTCCCTTGATTATGGTGATGTCACCCTGTTTGCCCCGCCTGCCCCGACCCAGGGACTGGCAACGCTGATGACCATGGGGGTTTTGCGCGAACTGGGAACCAAAAACTGGACCGAAGGCAATAGCGGTCATTTCCATCTGGTGGTCGAGGCCATCAAGCAGGCCTTTCTAGAACGCGATCAGATCGGTGATCCCGATTTCGCCCAAACCGACTTTACCGCAATGCTTGATCCCGCAAATCTGGCACGCGCAGCCATGTCCGTTTCGACTGAAACCGCGATGGACTGGCCCCATCCGTTCCGACATGGCGATACGGTTTTCCTTGCGGCCAGGGACGCGCAGGGCAATTGCGCCAGTGTTCTGCAAAGTACGTATTTCGATTGGGGCAGCGGGGTGGTTGCCGGTGATACCGGCATTGTCTGGCAGAACCGGGGTGCGGCATTTACCACCAATCCGGACCACCCGAACTGCTTCAAACCCGGCAAACGCCCGTTCTATACGCTTAATCCCGGTTTGGCCCTTAGGAACGGCAAGCCGCATCTGCTGTATGGGACCCAGGGTGCTGACGGACAGCCGCAAACATTAGCGATGTTGCTGACCCGTGTTCTTGATTTCGGCCTGTCACCAGCCGACGCCCTTGCCAAGCCGCGCTTCCTTCTGGGCAAGACATTTTCCGACAGCAATGACAGCCTGAAGCTTGAAGTCGATGCCGGCGATGACGTGTTTGATACGCTTTCTAAGCGTGGTCACATCCTGCGCGCTATTGAAGCCCAAAGCGCGCTTGCCGGTCAGGCGGGAATCATTCGCATTGACGATGACGGCTTTGTTGACGGCGCCCATGATCCGCGAAGCGATGGCATGGCAATCGGGGTTTCTGATGCAAAAGCTTAACGGCATTCAGTCGAAAGCGGTCGAAGCATTCTTAATCAGCTGGCATAACCTAATCTTCTTTGTCTAAAAGCTTACTCAGAGCGTCGCGCAGCTTCCTACCATTGATTGAGACAACGTCATCTCGCTGTGGATTGATCATTTTGGTGCCGAGCGATGGAGACATCCATTGGACTTCACCGCCAACAACAGGGTTACCTTTACTGTCAAGAGGAGTCTCAACTTTATTAGTATTACTCCAATTACAGAAAGCCTTTGACCGCGCTTGCGTCAGGTCGATAATTGAAGGCAATGGTCGGTTTTTCACTAGCGAAGCAATTAATCCAGTATCCGGTACCGGAATCCCTGCAGCAGAAACGCTAATCACTTTTGCCACGTAATTCCAGACAGCAGAAAGCGGTTCAAACTTACGAATTTTCCCGCCAAGCAACCGGATATGCATTAAGGCGTCGTTTCTCGAGAGCGGATCAGACAGCCTAGCAATATTATGCGAGTACTCTAAGTAAGTTTCATCGTTGATCAAGCGATCAAACATCAAAATAGTGTCGGATGGCTTGGTTCTATTGACCAACGAGGGCGCATCAAAATTCACTGCCGAATATGTACCGAGAACAGCCTCGAGCTGAGCTAGTATCACTCGGGTTTGCCCATCCAGAACTTTGCCCCTCATGAACCTCAGCAGCTCAATTGATTTTTCGAGTTCGATGTCAACCTGAAGACTATGGTTGAACCCTATTGCCAATTTCCTGACAAGCGAGTGCAGTTCAACCATAGGCGAGCGAATATCTCGATCAGATTTCGACTTAAACTTTAATTGAATACCGTCTTCAGTAAAGACAACACCAAACTCTTTTCTCAAACCGTGCAGAATTCTGTGAGAAGCGTCAATTTCATAACTGTCGTCAAATAATTTAACCCTGCATTTTAAAATTTTTGGCATCTCATCAATTGACGACACCTCTGGAGCTGAATTCGGCATGTAAATTCTTGCAACTCCATAAGAAATATATTCCTCCAACATAGAAGCAAAGCATGAGTAATCTTGCGCAAAAATCACTTCCTCGGTTTTCGGCAAAAACCCAACCCGAGTTAGTGGAAGAGAATCATATAAAAGCTTGGATATTTCCATTACTCAAGACTGCGCGATGCAATTGAATATTTTAAAGATATCAAAGCATATACAGAATCGTTGTGTTGAGAAGTAAAAATACAATCTAGCGCGGGCACCTGTCGGGATGGGCATTGGCAAAGGCATCAATGGCGAGACAGCTTTGCTCGATCGCCCTGATCCGCGGAAAGTGAGAAAGGCTCACATTCCAGCGGCGTGCGTTGTATAGCTGCGGGATCAGGCAGATATCGGCCATGGACGGGCGATTGCCATGGCAAAATTTTCCACCGTCCGTCTTGTTGCCATCGCCACCTTCATTCGTGCGCGTTGCCAGCATGGCCTCGAACGCGGCCAGGCCACCGCCGATATATTTCTCCATCCAGTCATGCCGGAACGTGTCCGCGTCTTCGCCACTGGCGGATGCCAAATCCATGACATGACGCACCACACCCAGATTGCAGATGGGATGAATATCCATGGCAATAACATGTGTCAGGGCGCGCACGCGTTGCCGGGCAAGGGTTTCGGATGGAAGCAATCCCTGCCCCGGCCTTGTTTCATCAAGAAATTCGATGATTGATACCGACTGGGTCATCATGATCCCGTCAATCTCAAGCGCGGGCACCAGCCCCTGGGGATTGCGTTTGAGATAGTCCGGGACCTTGTGAATCCCGGCCAGAAGGTCAATCGGCACCGTCCGATAAGGAATATTCATCAGCCCCAACGCAATCCGCACCCGGTAACTTGCCGATGATCGCCAGTAATCATACAGGACGACTTCGCCCATATTCGGTCCTTATGGCTTGTATTGACGAACGGTCTGATCAATCGCACCAAAGATTGACCGGCCATGATCATCAAGCATTTCAATTTTGACCCGGTCGCCAAATTGCAGGAACGGGGTTATCGCCGCACCGGTTTCAATCGTTTCGATCATGCGGATTTCAGCAATACAGGAATACCCAGCCCCACCTTGATCGACCGGCTTGCCTGGTCCGCCATCAAGTTTGTTTGATACCGTCCCCGACCCGATAACCGTGCCTGCCGCCAGCGGGCGTGTGCGTGCAGCATGGGCAATAAGCTGGGCAAAATCAAATGTCATGTCGATCCCGGCATTGGCCCGTCCAAACGGCTTGCCATTCAGATCAACATGAAGCGGCAGATGAAGCTTCGCCCCGTCCCAGGCATCACCCAGTTCATCCGGCGTGATCGCAACCGGCGAAAATGCCGAAGACGGTTTGGACTGGAAGAAGCCGAACCCCTTGGCCAGTTCGCCGGGAATAAGACCGCGCAGCGATACGTCATTGACCAGCATGATCAGCCGAATGGCAGAACGGGCCTGATCAAGGCTTGCGCCCATCGGAACATCATCGGTGATGACCGCAATCTCGCCTTCCATATCGATGCCCCAGGCGGTATCGGCCATCAGGATATCGTCGCGCGGACCAAGGAAACTGTCAGAGCCGCCCTGATACATCAGCGGATCGGTCCAGAAGCTTTGCGGCATTTCGGCCCCGCGGGCCTTGCGCACCAGTTCCACGTGATTGACATAGGCCGATCCGTCCGCCCACTGATAGGCGCGTGGCAATGGGGAATGAAGGTCTGCCATATCAAGCGTGACGCGCCTGGCAATCGTGGAACCGGCTTCGATTTCATCGGATAGTTCGCGCAAACGCGGTGCGATCACCGACCAGTTATCAAGGGCGGTCTGAAGGGTTGGCGCGATCGCGCTGGCATCGACATAGGATTCCAGATCACGGGTTACCAGAACCAGCTGACCATCACGGGTGCCGTTTTTAAGGGATGCAAGTTTCATCTTATCGTTTTGCCTTTATTTCCGGCCTTCGGGTGTGCCATCAAATTTGCGTTCAAGCCCGGACCAGCAATCAAGATAATCATCCTGAAGGGTTTCAAGTTCGGCGGCGAATTTGGTCAATTGCTGTGGAAAGCGGGTTTCGAACATAAACGCCATGGTGCCATCAAGTTTCTGCGGGCCGAGTTCGGCATTTGATGCCTTCTCAAAGCCGAATGCATCGGGACCATGGGCAAGCATCATGTTGTGCAAACTCATGCCGCCCGGAACAAATCCCTTTTCCTTGGCATCATATTGCCCGCAAATCAGGCCCATGAATTCCGACATGATGTTGCGGTGATACCATGGCGGGCGGAATGTATGTTCAGCCACCATCCAGCGCGGCGGGAAAATCACGAAATCGACATTTGCCGTGCCTTCCTCGCCCGAGGGTGCGGTCAGAACCGTAAAGATCGACGGATCGGGATGATCAAACAGGATCGCGCCAACCGGCGAGAATGTCCGAAGATCATATTTGAACGGTGTGTAATTGCCGTGCCACGCCACCACGTCGAGTGGCGAATGACCAATCGACGTTTCGTGAAACTGCCCACACCATTTCACCCGCACCCGACACGGGGTTTCCTTATCCTCATAGGCGGCAACGGGTGTTTTGAAATCACGCGGATTGGCCAAACAGTTCGCCCCGATCGGCCCGCGGTCGGGCAGCGTGAATTTCGCACCATAATTTTCACAGACATAGCCGCGCGCCCCGCCATCAATCCCGGCATCAAGGATGCTGACCTTGAACATCATGCCGCGCGGGATCAGGGCGATTTCAAGCGGGGCGACATCCATCACGCCAAGTTCGGTAAATATCCGAAGCGTGCCGGATTCCGGCACGATCAGAAGTTCACCATCAGCATCAAAGAAATAGTCATCGACCATGTCGGCATTGCAGACATAGACATGGCTTGCCATGCCCGATTGCGACATCGCATCGCCCGCCGTCGTGATGGTGCGCATGCCCGAAATGAAATCGATTGCGTCTTTTGGCATCGGCACCGGATCCCAGCGCAATTGACCAAGGGCAAGACTATGATCATTCAGGCACGGGGCGGTTTTCCAATGCGGGTGATCAAGGACGGTAAATCGCCCGTTATGTTTGACACTGGGCCGGATACGATACAGCCAGGACCGCTCATTGGTGCCGCGTGGCGCGGTAAAGGGCGAACCGGAAAGCTGTTCAGCATAAAGCCCATAGGCGCATTTTTGCGGGCTATTTTGCCCCTGCGGCAGGGCACCGGGAAGGCTTTCGGTTTCGAAATCATTGCCGAAACCGGGCATATATTTCAGATCGGCTTGATCCACGGCCGGATTGGCCGGGTCACGGGTCGGTTTATCAAGCATGGCGGTCAATCCAACTGCGATAACAACAAACCGTCAGGGCCGCGTAACACACGGCCCTGAACTGGATATGGGGTTGGCGGACCTATTCCGCAGCATCAACTTTCAAAACGCCACGGCGGATCTGGTCTTCTTCGATGCTTTCAAACAGAGCACGGAAATTGCCCTCGCCAAAGCCTTCGTCGCCTTTGCGCTGGATAAATTCAAAGAAGATCGGCCCGATCACGGTTTTTGAGAAAATCTGAAGCAGGATCTTGGTCATGCCGCCATCAACGACCCCTTCGCCGTCGATCAGGATGCCATGCTTTTTCATCCGTTCGATCGGTTCGTCATGCCCATTCACACGGTCATGGGATTTCTCGTAATAGGTTTCCGGCGGACCGGGCATGAATTTCAGATCATTGGCCGCAAGCTTGTCGGTGGCGTCATAGATACCATCCGTACCGACTGCGATATGCTGAATGCCTTCGCCCTTGTATTTGCGAAGATATTCTTCGATCTGGCTTTTATCGTCAGTCGATTCATTCAGCGGAATGCGGATTTTGCCGCAGGGCGATGTGATCGCACGGCTGACCAGGCCGGTGATTTTACCGGCAATGTCAAAGAAGTGGATTTGCTTGAACCCGAACAGATCGCGATAGAAGTCCCACCATTTATCCATATTGCCGCGATAGACGTTATGGGTCAGATGGTCGAGATAATAGAAACCGACACCTTCGGGCTTGGGATCCCGTTCGCCCAGCCAGTCAAATTCCGCGTCATAGGCCGATCCGGTATCGCCATATTTATCGACGAAATACAACAGCGATCCGCCAATGCCGACAATCGCCGGGACATCAATGGCTTTGTCATCGCCCAGATACGGTTCCGCCCCCTTGGACACCGCATGATCAAAGGCATGTTTGGCATCAACCACACGCCATGCCATCGACGGTGCGCAGGGGCCGTGTTTTTCAACGAACTTCATCCCATGCGAGCCTGGTTCGGCATTAAGGATGTAATTGATATCGCCCTGACGCCAGACGGTGATATTTTTGGTCTTGTGCTTGGCCACCGGGCTATAGCCCATGCGGGCAAACAGGGTTTCGAGTTTTTCGGCATCCTCATGGGCGAATTCGACAAATTCGAACCCGTCGGTTCCGGCAGGGTTATCATCACTGATGGTGGCACGGGGGGCATCATGCGGGAACGGACCCATCGGAAGTCTCCTTTGATTGAAACATTCGAATTTCTGGAACTGTTCGAATTCTTGTTATGTCCCAATCGTGCGCCAAACCGCATGCAACGTGCATGCATTTTGGGTTGATTTCCGCCAGCTAATGCACACATCATGCATGATTGTGTAAATGGACGCGTATAACATGCAACTTGATCGACTTGACCTTAAACTGCTTGCGGAATTGCAGCGCGACGGGCGTCTGACCAACAACGATCTGTCAGAACGGATCGGGCTGTCGCCGTCGCAATGTTCGCGCCGTCGTGCCCGGCTTGAAGAAGACAAGGTCATTCGCGGATATCGTGCCGATATCGACCGTCAGAAGATGGGTCTGGGGTTGCTGGTGGTGATTTCGGTGACCCTTGCCACCCATAACCGCGACAATGCCAAACGGTTTGCCCGCCTTCTGGCCGACTTACCCGAAGTCCTTGAAGCCTTTTCCCTGACCGGGGAAATGGACTATCACCTGAAAGTCGCGACCAAAGACCTGGCCGCACTGTCGCATTTCGTCAACGAGGTGCTGCTGCCCCATGATTCCGTGCAACATGTCAAAACATCGATTGTTTTAAACGTGTTAAAGGATTTCGAAGGACTGGCCGTCAGCCCCGATCTTTAGGATCAAAATGGCAAAGGCCGCACCTGCTGGCGCGGCCTTACCTGTCCCGAAGCCCCCCTTACAACAAAGCCTCGGCGACACCCCCCTATTTTTCGGAAATCAGATGGCCAGATACTGGTCACGCAATTCCGCATCATCAAGAACAGCCTGTGCAGTCCCGTCAAAGACGATTTCGCCGCTATCCATGATGATGGCGCGATCGGCAAGTTTCAGGGCCGCGATCGCATTCTGTTCAACGATGATGGTGGTGATGCCCAGTTTCTTGACGTTTTGAAGCGTCTTTTCGATTTCCTGAACAATCACCGGTGCCAGACCTTCGTACGGTTCATCAAGCAGCAATATCTTGATATCGCGCGCCAAAGCCCGCCCGATCGCCAGCATCTGCTGTTCACCACCCGAAAGCGTGATGGCTTCCTGTTCCGCCCTTTCGCCAAGGCGCGGGAACAGCTCATAGATCCGTTCGACCGACCAGCCGATCGGTTCGGCAATCTGGGCCAGCTCAAGATTTTGCTGAACCGTCATGCCCGGAATGATCCGGCGGTCTTCTGGAACAAGCTGCAATCCGAGACGGGCGGCCTGCCACGCCTTCATGGTGTGCAATGGCTGATGATCAAGCCAGATTTCCCCATGTTTGACTTCCGGGTCGGACATGCGGGCCAGCGCACGCAGGGTCGATGTTTTTCCCGCCCCGTTTCGGCCAAGAAGAGCCAGAATTTCGCCTTCGCGGATGTCAAAGGACACCCCCTGAACGATATAGCTTTCACCATAATAGGCGTGCAGGTCATAGACCGAGAAAAAGGCCGGGTCGCCGCCCTGTTTGCGGACAGGTTCCTGTTTTGGCAGCGCGTTCATACTGCTTCCCCTCCGAGATAGGCTTCTTTTACTCTGGGATCATTGCGGACTTCTTCGGGCGTGCCTTCGCAAATGATCGCCCCCTGTGCCAGCACGCTGATGCGATCGGCCAGACTGAAGACAACATGCATGTCATGTTCAATGATCACTTTGGTCATGCCGCGTTCCTTGATCCGTTTGAGCAGATCAATCGTGCGATTGGTATCATGACGCGACATGCCCGCCGTCGGCTCATCAAGCAGGAACAGCTTGGGATGCTGTCCCAGACACATGGCCAGTTCGAGACGCCGTTTGTCACCGCGCGACATCGATCCCGCGAGATTGTCCTTTTGCGAAATCAGCCCGACATCTTCCAGCAGATGTTCGGCATGTTCGCGGATCTCGTTTTCGGCAAACAGGCTTTTGAGGAAGCCCAACTTGAACTCGCCATCGCGCTTGGCAAAGGCGGGAACCATCACATTTTGCAAAAGCGAGAGTTCCGGGAAAATTTCCGGGGTCTGGAACACACGCGCCACACCAAGCTGGTTGATTTCGTGGGGCTGCTTGCCGGTCAGAACCTGATCGCCAAGCAGAACCCGCCCGCGATTGGGGGCAAGACGCCCGACAATCACGTTCAGCAAGGTCGATTTCCCGGCACCGTTCGGTCCGATAATGGCGTGAACCGTGCCTTCCTTGACCCGAAGATTGATGTCGGAAAGCGCACGCAAACCGCCAAAATTCTTGTCTACATCGGTTACATCAAGAATGTATTCAGACATTGATCAGACCTCCCCCGCCGATGCTTGTTCTTTTTCTTTGTTTTCATGTGCGCCGGATTTCGGTTCGGCCTTGTTGCGGTTGGTGACCAGTCGTGCAAGACGGCTGATCCCTTCCATGATGCCACCAGGCAGGAAGATCACGATCAGCATAAAGACCAGACCAAGGGTCAGGTGCCAGCCTTCGCCAACGAACAACCCGACCACAGCCGCAACCGGATGCGCCAGCCAGTCCGGCAGGAACGAAAAGGCATTCAGAAGCACCGTCTCGTTAAAGGCCGAGAAGATGTTTTCGAAATACTTGATGATACCCGCACCAAGCAGTGGACCGATCAGGGTGCCGACGCCGCCAAGAATGGTGATCAGAACCACCTCGCCCGAGGCCGTCCACTGCATGCGTTCCGCACCGGCAAGCGGATCGGTCACCGCCAGAAGCGACCCGGCAAGCCCGGCATACATCCCCGAAATGACAAAGGCCGTCATCAGATAGGGCCGGGTATTGTACCCGGTATAGCCCATGCGGTTCTGGTTGGACTTGATCGCGCGCAGTTTAAGCCCGAAGGGCGAACGGAAAATGCGCAGATAGATAAAGAACGAAATCAGCATCAGGGCCGCACAGATATAAAAGCCCGAATAGCCGATCCCTTCGATCCCGAACAGGTTCGGGGTCGGAAGCGACGCATCGGCTTCGATCCCGGCCATCCGGTCGAGAACGCGCGCATCACCCTGGGTCAATTGCAGACCGGTTTCACCATTGGTGATCGGGGTCAGCACCGAATAGGCCAGGTTATAGGACATCTGCGCAAAGGCCAGCGTCAGGATCGAGAAGTAAATCCCCGACCGGCGCAAGCTGACAAACCCGATGGCAAGAGCAAACAGACCCGACAGGATGGTGCCAAAGATCAAAGCCGGAATGACATTCATCGACAGCAGCTTGAACGACCAGACAGCGGTGTAGGACCCCACCCCGAGAAAGGCCGCATGCCCGAATGACAGATAACCGGTCAACCCGAACAGAATGTTATAGCCGATGGCAAAAATGCCAAAGATCATGAATTTCTGCATCAGATCGGGATAGGCCGCACCAAATGGCTGCAACCAGATCGGCATGGTCAGGACCACCACCGACAGGATCGCCATGTAAAGAAGGTCCTGCTTGGGGGAGACGATTTTTGTGTTTGTCATTTTAGCTCTCCATCACGCCCCGACGACCCATCAGACCACGCGGGCGGGTCAGCAGAATGACGACGGCAACAAGGTAAATGATGATCTGGTCAATGCCCGGGAAGATGTCTTTCACTTCGGTCATGGACGAGAAGGATTGCAGAATGCCCAGTAGGAAACCTGCAAGCACCGCACCGGGCAAGGAGCCCATACCCCCGACAACCACCACAACAAATGACAGTACAAGGAAGTCCATGCCCAGATGATAATCCGGTGGCAGGACAGGCGTGTACATCACCCCGGCAAGACCGGCGACCACCGCCGCGATGCCAAACACAATCGTAAATCGCCGTTCGATATTGATGCCAAGAAGTTCGACCGTTTCGCGGTCTGCCATGCCCGCACGCACCACCATCCCATAGGTGGTGAAATGCAGGAACGAAAAGACAAGCCCGATGGTCAGAAGCGAGAAGGCCAGATAAATCAGACGCCACCACGGATAGACAACCGACTCACCCAATCCGAAAACCGCACCGATTGCCGCAGAACCCGCCACAATATCAGGGGCACCTTGCGGGATCGGGTTGGCCCCGAAAAAGGATTTGACCAGTTCCTGCAACACAATGGCCAGACCAAAAGTCACAAGGATCTGTTCGGCGTGCGGACGCTTGTAGAAATACCGGATCAGACTGCGTTCCATCACAATACCGATCAACAGCATCACGGGTATCGCCAGTATGATCGAAAGCGGCACGGACCAGTCAATGATCGCCTTGCCGGTTTCACCGAACCAGACTTCGAGATAAGGGGTTTCCTTATAGGCATCAAAGAAGGTCACGGACTCATCCTTGACCCGCACAGACAAGGTCAGGATTTTTTCGAGCGTAACAGCACAAAAGGCGCCCATCATGAAAATGGCGCCATGGGCAAAGTTCACCACGCCAAGCGTGCCGAACACCAAAGTCAGGCCAAGTGCAATCAGCGCATAGGCCCCGCCCTTGTCCAGACCGTTGAGAATTTGAAGAAATATAGCGTCCATCAGTTATCCGCCGCGTATTCGTAAAGGACTTAATGAAAAGACCGTTGGGACATCTTGAGGGGCAAAATGGGCCGACCACTGGGAAATGGCCGGCCCTGCTTGCATCACTTGGGCTGTATCAGACCTGATACGGGCCAAGCTCCCCACCGAACATGTCGGCCGGATACTCAACCTGCGAACGCGGTACCTGTTTGACGACTTCAAGAAGGTCAAAGTTGGACTGCGGTTCCTGTTTACCACGCACCACAAGAACATCCTTGAAGCACTGGTGATCTTCCGCACGGTACAGGGTCGGACCATTGCCCGCGCCATCGAACTCGAACCCTTCGAGCTGCTTGATGACTTCCCAGGGTGCGAACGTACCGGCCATTTCACAGGCGTTTGCATAAAGCAGCGTCTGGACATAGCAGGTGTGTGCAGCCTGGGACGGCGGGAAGCCGTATTCCTGACCGAAGGATTTGACAAAGGCCTGCGAACCCGGATCGGTCAGCGACCAGTGCCAGTTGGTGGTCCCCAAAATGCCCTTGGCAGCATCACCGGCACCCTGTGCCATCAGGCGCGAATACAGCGGAACAACGATTTCGAAGTTCTTGCCATTGACCTGTTTGTCACGCAGACCGAACTGAACCGCCTGGGTCAGGGAGTTGACCATGTCCTTGCCATAGTGGTTCAGGATCAGAACATCCGCACCCGAGTTCAGAACCGGCGTGATATACTGCGAGAAGTCACCCGCACCAACCGGGGTCCGGACGGTGTTGACGGTTTCCCAACCGATATTCTCGGTCGCGGCCTTGATCGATTCTTCCTGGGTCCAGCCCCAGGTATAATCCGCCGTCAGGTGATAGGCGCGGCGATCGGTGCCATATTCATCCTTGAGCACCGGCGCAATTGCCTGACCGGACATATAAGCGTTGAAGAAGTGGCGGAAGCCATAACGCTTTCTGTCCTTGCCCGTGGTGTCGTTGGAGTGGGTAAGACCCGCCATGAAGATGACGCCCATTTCCTGGCAAAGACCCTGAACGGCAATCGCAACACCCGATGACGAACCACCGGTAACCATTGCGACATTGTCTTTTTCGATCATGCGCTTGGCAGATGCACGTGCGGCATCGGACTTGGTCTGGGTATCGCCGGTCACGAACTCGACCTTCTTGCCGAGAATACCGTTTCCTTTGAGTTCAAGCGGCTTGATGGTGTTGAGCATGCCGCCGTCACCTTCACCATTCAGGTGCTTGACCGCAAGCTGATAGGCACGCAATTCGTCAGCGCCTTCGTCGGCATACGGACCGGTCTGCGGTACGTTGAAGCCGAGTTTCACACTGCCTGAACTACCCGGATCGCCACGGAAAGTCTGGGCGTGGGCATTCTTGATGAAATGCATCGGGAACGTGCCACCGATCAGCGCCGCACCGGTCGTCGCAGCTGTCCCCTTCAGGATCGTACGACGAGTTACATTTCGGGTATTTTTAGTCTCCGACATGGTTTTCCTCCCCAATGTCTTGGGATCTGTTTCAGAGAAATCTGAGGTCTGTTTTCTGGTTGGTTTTTTTCACGACCTGTCAAAACAATGGCCACGTTCTGAAAATGAATCAACACTGAGTTGATATATAACGATTTTTTTGTAAATATATTGGCGAGAGAGATGAAAATTTGTAAATTTTGTCAAGATTGAGGTCGCCACATGTCCCGCCAGGCCCCCATCGGACACCGCATTCGCGGCCGCCGCAAAGATATCGGCATGACGCAAAATGCCCTGGCAAAAGCCGCCGGGATTTCGCCGAGCTATCTGAACCTGATTGAACATAACCGCCGGTCGATCGGCGGCGGGTTGCTGATGCGGATCGCAGCCGTTCTGGACATCCATCCCCACACCTTGTCGGGATCGGAAGAAGGCCGCCTGCTTGCAGATCTGAGCGAAGCCGCATCCGATCCGGTTTTTTACAATACCCCGATCGAAAGCCGCGAATTCCCCGCGATGATTGCAGCAGCACCGGGAATGATCAGCGCGTTTCTTGCCCTGTACCGTGCCTATCGCAGCGGCCTTGACGAGGTCGACGCCTTGTCCGAACGCCTGAGCCACGATCCGTTCCTGACCGAGGCCAGCCATTCGATCCTGACGCGGATCACATCGATCCGCACAGTTGCCGAGATTTTTGATGATTACGACAACCTGTCACCGCAACAGCGCGCCCGGTTCAACGCAACACTGGTCAAGGAATCCCATCGGCTGGCGGAATCCGCGACCGAGATTTTCAACTTTCTTGAACGCGGAAATGCCGGGCGCCCGGCCAACAACCCGGCCGAAGAAGTCGATGATCTGCTTTATGACAATGCCAACTACTTTCCAGCCCTTGAAGACAGTGCCGCCAGACTGCGCCCCGAGATTGATCCCGATGGCGGACTTTATCTGACCGATCTGATCAATTACCTTGAAAGTGCGCATAATATCCGGGTCGAACGCCTGCCGTCCGAAGACTTTGCCACCAACGGATATCACTGGGACACAGAACAAAAAACGTTGCGCATTTCGCGCGCGCTTCCGATCACATCGGCGCGGTTTCAGGCCGCCCGAACCATCTGCAAACTTGAAGCTGGTGATACGGTCAATGCGGTTCTTGCCACCGCCAATATCAGCAGCGATGCCGGACGCATGCGCGCCTATGAGGCGTTGATATCCTATTGCGCGGCGGCACTTATCCTGCCCTATGATGCGTTTCTGGCCGATGCGCACGATCTGCGCCACGATATCGAATTGCTTCAGCAACGCTATGCGGCAAGCTGGGAGCAAATCTGTCACCGGCTGACCACATTGCGACGCCCCGGCGCAGAAGGTGTCCCTTTTCACCTGATCCGCACCGACATCGCCGGCAATATTTCCAAACGATTTTCGGCATCCGGCCTGCAATTGCCACGATATGGCGGCGCCTGCCCGCGATGGGCCGTGCATGAGGCATATCTGGCGCCGGAACGGGTGATTTCGCAATTCGTGCGCCTGCCTGACAACAGCGAATATCTGTTTGTGGCCCGGGCCTTGCGCACCGGGGCTGGCGGCTATGGCACGCCGCAATCGGTTCATTCGGTCATGATCGGCTGCGACACGGCATTTGCCAATGAGGTGATCTATGCCGATGCCTTGCCGCTTGAACGTCCGGAATCCGCCGTTCCGGTCGGCATTGCCTGTCGCCAGTGCCCGCGTGAAGATTGCGCACAGCGCGCCTATGAAATGTCTGACACCGCCGATGGCCGGTCCAGTCGGGCGTAATGGCGCGCACGGTCGGAACCCCGGGTTGTTTTCACCGGCATTTTGCCGGCTGGCAACCGCACAAACCCGCCAGATTTGCCCCCACCCAAAGTAGCATTATAATTCCTTAAATTAACAGATAGGATTACCATCATAAGAATCAGAAAAATCGGGGAGAATGTCCTTGAATGAGAGACCAAAGGTCCTGATTGCTGAAGATGAGGAAACCATTGTCGAATCCCTAAGCTTTCTTATGGAAAAGGAAGGCTATGACGTGCGTGTGGCCACCGACGGCCAGACCGCGATTTCCATGATCGCCCGCGATGCGCCAGACATGGTTTTGCTTGATGTCATGATGCCCGGCTGTGACGGGTTTGAAGTCGTGCGCGCGGTGCGCAGCGATGCCAATACCAAACTGATCCCGATCATGATGCTGACGGCCAAAACCCGCGAAGTTGACCGGCGCAAGGGGCTGGAACTTGGCGTTGACGATTTTGTCACCAAGCCGTTTTCGACCCGCGATGTGGTGTCGCGGGTGCGTGCCCTACTTGAACGGGCAGATAACTGAAAACACCGCATAAAGACCGTTTTCCGACCGACAATCAGGAGACATTCCCATCACGCCACCCCGCAGACTGACAGAACGTGCGCTTGCCCTGATGCTGGTCGCCCTGTTTCTCTGGATACCGCCACTTGTCGGGATGTTTTCCCTTGATGGCATGGTATTCGGGTTGCCGATCCTGTTTGTCTATTTCTTTGCCGGCTGGGGAATTCTGATCATATTTTGCGCGCTGTTGACGCGCGCCCTGCGCAACGCGGCGCAATCCGAGGGGCGATAAAAATGCTGTCCTCGGAACTGGTGATTTTCGTTTCGCTTTTTTATGTCGGGCTGCTTTACACCATTGCCTGGTGGGGCGACAAACGGGCCCGCGATGGGCATTCCTGGGTCCGGAACCCGACGGTCTATACCCTGTCGATTGCAGTTTACTGCACATCCTGGACATTTTATGGCGCGGTTGGAACGGCGGCGCGCAACGGACTGGAATATCTGACGATCTATCTTGGTCCGACGGTGATTTTCCTGGGCTGGTGGTTTTTGTTGCGCAAGATGCTGCGCATTTCCAAGGCCCATCGCATCACCTCCATCGCCGACTTCATTTCATCGCGTTACGGCAAAAGCACCCAGCTTTCCGTGCTTGTCACCCTGATCGCGGTTGTCGGCACCACGCCCTATATCGCGCTTCAGCTCAAGGCGATTGCAACCAGCTATACGGTTTTAACCGTCTGGGACCATGGCATGGTCGAAACCGCACAGCACAGTCTTTCGATCTTTTCCGATAGCGGTTTCTGGGCGGCCCTGGGCTTGGCGCTATTTGGCATTCTGTTTGGCACGCGTTTTATTGATGCCGATGAACATCACGAAGGCATGGTTGCCGCCATCGCCTTTGAAAGTCTGGTCAAGATGTTCGCCCTTCTGGCGGTCGGCATTTTTGTCTGCTTTGTGATGTATGGCGGGATCGGTGATCTGTTTGCACAGGCCGCGGCCAATCCCGATACGGCGCAATTGCTGCTTTTGCGCGAAGACAGCGCGCCGCGTTGGCTGACGCTTATGATGCTGTCGATGGCGGCAATCCTGTGCCTGCCGCGCCAGTTTCAGGTGATCATTGTTGAAAATGTCGATGAACGCCATCTTGCCACGGCCAGCTGGGCCTTTCCGCTTTATCTGTTGTTGATGAACCTGTTTGTGTTGCCCATCGCCCTTGCCGGGCTTGGCGCCCTGCCCGCCTGGGCGGACCCGGACTTTTTCGTCATTTCCGTACCACTGTTTGAAAACCAGTCGATGCTGGCACTGCTGGCCTATGTCGGCGGGCTTTCGGCCAGCACAAGCATGGTGATTGTTGCCACCATCGCATTGTCGACCATGGTTTGTAATGACCTGATTGTCCCCGCACTTTTGCGCATCAAGCCGCTGCGTCTGACCGAACGCGATGATCTGACCGGACTTTTGATTTTCATCCGCCGCGCATCGATTGTTGTCGTGGTGTTTTTGGGCTTTGCATACTACCGGTCGGCGGGGGCCACCGATGCACTGGCCGAAATCGGACTGATTTCCTTTGCCGCCACCGCGCAATTCATTCCGATCATGATTGGTGGCCTTTACTGGAAAGGCGGCACCAAAACCGGCGCGCAGGTCGGGCTTGTCGTCGGCTTTGCGCTGTGGGGATATACCCTGTTGCTGCCATCCCTTGCCGATAGTGGCTGGATGGACCCGGCCCTGATCCAGAACGGCGCATTCGGGCATCCGTGGTTGCGGCCCGAAAACCTGCTGGGCCTGACCGGATTTGCCCCGCTGACCCATGCGCTGATCTGGTCGATTTCGCTTAATACCGCCTTTTACGTGCTGATCAGCCTGTTCACCCAGCCAAGCGCGCTTGAACGTATTCAGGCGACCCTGTTTGTCGATGCCTTTTCGCGCAAAGGACAGGATACGGTGATCTGGCGGTCATCGGCATCGATTGATGATCTGTATGAACTGGTTGAACGGTTTCTGGGACGCGAACGCGCCTTTCATTCCTTCCGCGAATTCGGCTGGGAAAAAGACACATCCTGGCGCGGCAAGGGCGAAGCAGATGCCGATATGATTGCCTTTACCGAACGATTGCTTGCCGGGTCCATCGGGGCAGCATCGGCGCGCGTGATGGTGTCATCGGTTGCCAAGGGCGAAATGGTCAGTCTTGAAGAAGTCCTTGAGATCCTTGAAGAAACATCACATGTGATCGAATATTCCCAGCGGCTTGAACAAAAATCCCATGAACTGGAAAAAGCCGCCGCCGAATTGCGGGCCGCCAATGACCGGCTCAAGGAGCTTGACCGGCTTAAGGATGAATTCCTGACCATGGTCAGCCATGAATTCCGGACACCTTTGACATCGATCCGGTCATTTTCGGAAATTCTGGTCGATACTCCCAACCTTGAACATGACAAGGTCGAACATTTCCTGTCGATCATTGTCCGCGAAAGCGAACGCCTGACCCGCCTGATTGATGACCATCTTGATCTGGCCCGGCTTGAAGCAGGACATTCAGACTGGCGCGCAGTTGATGTCGATCCGCGTACCGTACTTGATGAAAGTGTCGAAGCGGTCAAGGGACTGTTTGACAGTCGCGCCGTGCAGCTCACGACCGAGTTTTCACGTCAGTCGGTATTGCTGCATGTTGATCGCGACCGCCTGACACAGGTGTTTATCAATCTTTTGTCCAATGCCGCCAAATTTGCCGATCCCGACCATCCCAGCGTCACGGTACGCGGTGAGGCCATGGATGGCGGATATCTGGTATCGATTACCGATAATGGCCGCGGGGTTGCCCAGACCGAACTTGAAACCATCTTCGACAAGTTTTCGCGCAGCGGCAAATATGCCGATGATCAGCCAAAACCATCCGGGTCGGGCCTTGGACTGGCGATTGCCCGCCATGTTGTCGAACATTGCCAGGGAAAAATATGGGCCGAAAGTCCGCCAGGTCAGGGCGCCACTTTCCGGGTATTCATTCCCGGCCAGATCATGGAGGCCATCGATGCGGTCCGCCCGGGCGTTTTCCGCACGGACAGTTTTGGCACCTGATCCCGAGCCCGTCTTCCCGATAGCGCCGATCAGCTGACCTTTTCCGGATCAAAAACCGTATTATCAAGGAAACTGTCCGGCCCGACAAAGGACCGGTCATCGGCATCATTTGCGCCTTCGACCCGCCAGTCATGTTTGGGCACTGCGACATCAAGATCAGCCACCGCCGCGCGATACAGATCGGGGCGATAAACCTGGCGCACCACGGAATTAAGATCGGAATCCGCAGGCACCTGTCCCCAGCGTTTCATCTGTGTGCCAACCCAGCTTCCCTGTGACAGCCACGGGAAGGTGGCGGTATAGCGATAAAACACATGGCGATCAGGGATATCGGTCGGGGCTTCGCCCGGGCGCAGAACCGGCCGCCCGCCCAGCGACGCCTTAAGAATTTCATAGGGCGCACCGACGTTGGATTCTTCAGACAACATTTGCGCCAGTTCGGAACGATTGCCCGGCTGATCGGCCCATTCGGCGGCCCGCACAAGGGCACGAACAAGACCCGATACCGTTTCCGGGCTGGAATTCACCCAGTCTTCGCGAATGCCCAGAACCTTTTCCGGGCTGCGCGGCCAGATATCATCCTTAAGCGCGACAATCACGCCATCGCCATGAAATACCGCGCGCTGGTTCCAGGGCTCACCGACGCAATAACCATCGACCCAGCCATTGCGCAGACTGTCAAACATGCGCGGCGGGGCAATCACACCGATATTCACGTCCCGATCCGGATCGATCCCGGCCGCCGCCATCCAGTAGCGCAGCTCGTAATTATGGCTGGAGAACGGAAATACCGTCGCAAAGGACATGACCGGCCGACCCGCAGCCCGATCTTCATCAATCACCTTTTTAAGGGCGCGGCCCGAAAGTCCGCGCGGGCCATGCATTGCCGCCGGGTCGGCTTCAAGCATGCGCTGATACAATCTGGTTGAAACCGTGATCGCATTTCCGCCGCGCCCCAATGCCATCGGCACGACAATGTGCTGAACCGGGACCCCGCCAAGGCCAAGACGGGCCGCAATCGGGATGCCTGCCAGAAGATGGGCTGCTTCGAACACGCCATAGGACAGCTTGTCGCGAATGGCCGCCCATGACATTTCACGGACCAGTTCCAGATCAATATTTTCCTGCTCGGCAAAGCCCATCGCGCGCGCGACAACCGGTATGGCGCAATCAACAAGCGGGACAAAACCAAGACGAACCTTTTCAGCCATTCCTCAAAACTCCAACTGAAACGCCGTGATGACGCTTTGGGCGATCTCGTAAATCTTGCGATTCTGTTTCATGGCGTTCTTGCGCAGCAGCGCATAAGAATCTTCTTCGGACAGGCCTTTTTCCTTCATCAGGATGCCTTTGGCCCGTTCGATCAGTTTGCGTTCATTGAGTTTTGCCTGCGCCTCGTCGCGTTCGCGTCTGAGCTGATCAAAAACATTGAAGCGCGATATCGCCATTTCGACGATGGGGCGAATGCGGTCCTGTCGCAGACCGTCCACCACATAGGCACTGACCCCGGCCGATACGGCTTCCTGGATCATTGAGGCGTCGCTTTGATCAACAAACATCGCGATCGGGCGGGCAATGGCGCGCGACACCTGAAACATTTGTTCAAGCGTGTCACGGTCCGGGTTTTCCAGATCAATAATGATGATATCAGGCGCCAGCGCCTGAATGCGTTCGACCAGATTATGTGACGTCCCGATACGGGCGACGCGGGCATATCCGCTTTCGACCAGGCCACGTTCGACAATGGCTGCGCGATCGGGATTCTCGTCAATTACCAGAATGTTATATTCTTCCAGCTTTACCAAAATTAACTCTAACTCCCTGACAACCCGGGTGGTCGCGTCTCTCTAACTTATTTTTATCTTCCGATCCGTTTGCAGATTCGGATTACTGCCTAGTGATGAAACAGTATTCGATCCCTAATGGCATCGCTATCGGCTCAAGAATTACAGCGCCCCAAATCAAGCCTTTTTTCCAACTCATCAATAGCGGCTCTAAGCTCAGCCAATTCTAAGTTCAGACGCTTCAATCGCTCTTCTTTCATGTGCCTAAATGGCCAACCATCCGAGGCAATTTTAGTCAAAACATCCAAATTGCAGCGAAATATCTCAGGAACTCCACTCAATTCAATTGACCAGCCCTTAGGGGAGAAGTGCGCAAATTCGTTTCTCAAGCCATGTAACTTTTCGAAGGCTCTTTTCTCCCCCTCAGTCACACTCAGTATATCTCCTGCCCATTCCTGACGTTTATGCTCATTACTCAACATTGAGAACAAAGTTCGGCTATCAGCGATTTTAGTTTCAGGGGCCTTTTCGGGTATATTCGGGAACTTTTCTCTAGCAGTTGGCTCCCCATGCACCGCCCGACATCGGTCCCGCTGATGCCAATCTTGAGAACGCTTGAACGACTTCCGATCCAACGCACCTAAATTCGCAGTTCCCATCAAATGACAAACCATAGCCCCCTGCAGCGCATTATGAAGCGAGAGAATAGCCCATTTGACGAACTGCCGGTCATTTATGGCTTCCGTAACACAAAGGCGACACATGACGATTGACGAAAGAACATCTTCTCGCTCATCGGTATCCAGCCAGACGTCAATCATAGCAGCCTCTTTATCAACACCTTGCAGCCACAAAGCGCTGTGAACCGCCAAAAGCGAGGATACGAGCAATACACTCGTATCCTCGGAACGATCACTCTGCCGGAACCGGCTGTGCAGACGGTGCTGCACCAAGGCGCTCGGCCTGTGCGCTTTCAAATCGTGCCTTTTCTTCGGCCTGCGTTGCCGCTGAGAAGCGAACCGCCAGGGCCGCGAACGAGCAAACAATCACAGCACAACCGAGATAAAGCAAACCTTCCTGATATGTAAGCGCTTCGGACTTGAACAGGAAGCCCGCCGCAACCGCACCGGCATTGCCACCGGCACCAACGATACCGGCAACCGAACCCAATGCCTTGCGATTGACAAACGGCACGATCCCGAAAGTCGCACCTTCGGACATCTGCACAAACAGCGAGAAGACGATCATCACGGCAACCGCAACAGCCAGTGCCTCCATCTGGGAGAAGGCAACAAGTGCGACACCTTCGATGAACAGCGCCATGAACAGGAATTTGACGCGCCCCGAAAGGCCACCCTTGGCGGCAAACTTATCGGAAAACACACCACCCAGCGTGCGGGCAAAAATGTTCATCAGACCAAACAGACCGGCAATCATGCCCGCCGTTGCCAGCGACAATTCAAACTTGTCGAAGAAATAGATCGCCGCAATGTTGTTGATGGTTAGTTCAACGCCAAAGCAGGCAGCATAGACCAGGAACAATGCCCAAACGCGATAATCGGAAACCGCGGCCATCATGCCCTTGGCAGCACCGGCCGTATCATCTTCGGGTTTGAGCGCGCCGCTTTTGCGCATCTCGTCATAGTTGCCTTCCGGGCAATCCGTGGTGAAGACCCAGTAAAGAACAGCAACCACCAGCATGATCGCCCCCGGGAACACCATCGCCAGACGCCAGCCCATGGTTTCCGCAACCCCGAACCCAAGCACCATGGCAAGGATCAGCGGCATGACCATTTGGGTGACACCACCGCCAAGGTTACCCCAGCCAGCCGTCGTGGCATTTGCCGTACCGACGACATTGGGGGCAAACATCATGGATGTATGATACTGGGTAATCACAAAGGATGCCCCGATCGCCCCGATGGCAAGACGCGCCAAAAGGAAGGTTTCATAGCTGTCGGCAAGGCCGATCAGCATGACCGGAAGCGACCCCAGAACCAGAAGCCCGGTATAGGTCTTGCGCGGGCCGATCTTGTCGCAAAGCGGTCCGATCAGAAGCCGCACCAGAACCGTGATGGCAACCGATGCAATGATGGTGCTGCCGATTTCGCTTTTGGTAAGTCCAAGATCATCGCGCACCAGCGGCATCAACGGCGCGATCCCGAACCAGCCAAAGAAGCACAGGAAGAATGAAAGCCAGGTCAGGTGAAAAGTCCGCATCTGAACAGTC
Organism: Thalassospira sp. MCCC 1A02491; assembly: GCF_001613785.1. NCBI lineage: Bacteria > Pseudomonadati > Pseudomonadota > Alphaproteobacteria > Rhodospirillales > Thalassospiraceae > Thalassospira > Thalassospira sp. MCCC 1A02491. The sequence continues at coordinate 103,303 of NZ_LPVX01000001.1, forward strand.
TTGAGACTGAAAAGATTTATGCGTGTAGCCTTGTTCTTGATTTCCATAATGTGAAGCCCTTCGTTTAGGTCGCGCAGAGCTTGCGAGATGCTGTGTACGACCGACGGTTTTTCCCCATGGGCCTCTTGCTTCATCTGATGGATTCCGCAGGCGACCCGTCATTCGTATCGGAAAGGCTGCGCGTCCATCGCGCTGCTGTTCCAAACGTCTGATCGTCCGCCGTTGGACGAAGAACTGTGAGCCACCCGTCGTTGGGCCTGCTTTCGTCAAAGCTGCTCACACGGGATGACATGCTGCAAACAGCGCGCCAGTTTTTCGCGATGCGGGATAAAATTTGCAAATTGCTGGAATCCAATGGTTTTGGACGAACGCGCCTGCAAACAGCAATTTTGGATTTTTGCAAATTTTACAATTTTGCATATTTTTTAATCTTGTTGATTTTGCTCTGTTTATTTTTTAATCAAAACCGATTATTCCCTGCATAACAACTCAACCATCCGGATTGCAATCCCCGTTAAATTACAGACGGTTGCAAGATAATTTTCCTCTTTTTCCATTCTGGCACGGGACTTGAATATATCGGGGTATGAGCGCGGGCAGTGTCGCCTGCGGCTCCGGCCGAAAAGCCGATTGCATATATAAAGAATCCAAAGACGGGTTCACCGGATAACGACGTCCGTTGCGAAATGCCTTTTAAAAGAGCAGGCCGCATCGGGCGTTTTTTTGTGCCAACTTCGCATCCCGCGACGAGGAGCCAGAGACAAATGAACCACGTCCCTGCAAACATAAAAGCCGCAAAATCCCGCCTGGTTGTCATTGGCAACGGCATGGCCGGCATGAGAACGGTCGAAGAAATCCTGAACCGGGCACCGGACAAATACGACATCACGGTTTTCGGTGCCGAACCGCGCGTGAACTATAACCGCATCATGCTTTCGCCCCTGCTGTCGGGCGAAAAGAATTTTGACGAAATCGTCATCAACACCCCGGAATGGTATCGCGAAAACAACATCCATCTTTATTCCGGCGACCCGGTTGTTGAAATTGACCGCATCCGCAAGGTCGTCATTTCCAAAAGCGGCACGGAAACCGAATATGACCGTCTGTTGCTGGCCACCGGTTCGGACCCGATCATCATTCCGGTTCCCGGCCACAAACTTTCTGGCGTTGTTACCTTCCGCGATGTCGATGATGTTGACGTCATGCTGGGTGCTGCGTCCAAGGGCGGCCCGGCCGTTGTGATTGGCGGCGGGCTTTTGGGTCTTGAAGCCGCGGTCGGACTTCAGGCACGCGGCATGGATGTGACGGTTTTGCATCTGGCAGGGCACGTCATGGAACGCCAGCTTGATCCGTCTGCGGGTTACCTTTTGGCACAGGAACTTGAACGGCGCGGCATCACTGTAATTACCGAGGCCGACACCGCCGAAATCGTCGGAACGGAAACCGTAACCGGCGTGCGTCTTAAGGACGGGCGCATGATCCCGGCTGATCTGGTGGTCATGGCTGTTGGCATTCGCCCCAACGGGCGCCTTGCCGCAGACACCGGCATCGCAGTCGAACGTGGCATTGTCGTTGACGATGTCATGACCACCAGTGACCCGGCGATCTTTGCGGTTGGCGAATGCGTGCAGCATCGCGGCCAGTGCTATGGCCTTGTCGCTCCGCTGTTTGAAATGGCGAAATCCTGTGCCGATCATTTGACCGAGATTGCGACCGATGGCTACGCCGGGTCGGTCACCTCGACCAAGCTTAAGGTCACGGGTGTTGATGTTTTTTCCGCCGGTGATTTTTCAGGTGGCGGCAATACAGAAGAAATCGTGTTCCGCGATGCCGGACGGGGCGTTTACAAACGCATCGTCCTTGAAGACGGCAAGATCAAGGGCGCGGTTCTTTATGGCGATACCACCGATGGCGGCTGGTATTTCCAGCTGATGAAAGATGGCGAGGATGTTACGGAACTGCGTGACACCCTTGCCTTTGGTCAGGCGTTTGCGGGGGGATCTGCCGGAAACCCTCTTGACGCCGTTGCAGCCCTGCCAGATGACGCAGAAATTTGTGGCTGTAACGGCGTTTGCAAAGGTTCCATCGTTTCTGCCATCACCGAAAAGGGCCTGACGACCCTTGATGAAGTCAAAGGCCACACCAAGGCGTCGGCGTCCTGCGGATCATGTGCAGGGCTGGTTGAAAACCTGCTTGCCGCAACTCTTGGCGGTGATTATCAGGCCGCAACGGTCAAGCCGATCTGCACTTGCACGGAACATGATCATGACAGCGTGCGCCGCCTGATCATTGCCAAGGGCCTTAAATCCATGCCCGCCATCATGCAGGAACTGGAATGGAAATCATCCGATGGGTGCCATGTTTGCCGCCCGGCATTGAACTATTACCTGTTGGCTGCATGGCCGGGGGAATATGTCGATCATGGCGCATCACGTTTCATCAATGAACGCGTACACGCCAACATCCAGAAAGACGGCACCTATTCCGTGGTGCCGCGCATGTGGGGCGGCCTGACCAATCCGCGCGAACTGCGTGCGATTGCCGATGTCGCCGATAAATTCGACATCCCGACGGTCAAGGTTACCGGCGGTCAGCGTATCGATCTTTTGGGTGTGAAAAAGGAAGACCTTCCGGCGGTTTGGGCCGATCTTAATGCCGCAGGCATGGTATCGGGTCATGCCTATGGCAAATCGCTTCGGACCGTCAAAACATGCGTCGGACAGGAATGGTGTCGTTTCGGCACCCAGATGTCGATGAGCATGGGGGTCGAACTTGAAAAAATGACCTGGGGATCCTGGATGCCCCACAAGTTCAAAATGGCCGTATCGGGCTGTCCGCGCAACTGTGCCGAAGCAACCATCAAGGATTTCGGCGTGGTGGCAACCGATGGCGGCTGGGATTTGCATGTTGGCGGCAATGGCGGCATCCATGTCCGCGCGACCGAACTTCTGTGCAAGGTCACGACCGATGAAGAGGTCAAGGAATATTGCGGTGCCTTTATCCAGCTTTACCGCGAAGAGGCCCGTTATCTGGAACGCACCGCACCGTGGATCGAACGCGTTGGCCTGAAACATGTTCAGGAACGCGTTGTTGATGATGCCGAAAATCGCAAGGCCCTGTTTGATCGCTTCATGATCAGTCAGCAAAACGCCCAGAAAGACCCATGGGCCGAACGCGCATCCGAGGGCGTTGACGCCCACGAATTCAAACCCCTTTCGATGGTCGCAGCGGAGTAAGACAGATGACGAACAATCTGACCTGGGTAGAAGTCGGACCCGCTGCCAATATCCCGCAGCAAGGCGCGCGTACCCTGCAAACCCAAACTGATCGCATCGCGATTTTCAGAACCCTTGATGATCAGATCTTTGCCCTGCTTGATCGCTGCCCGCACAAGCAAGGCCCCCTGGCACAAGGCATCGTGCATGGCCATTTCGTCACCTGCCCGCTTCATAACATGGTGTTTTCGCTTGAAACCGGCGAGGCACAGGGCCCCGATGACGGCTGTGCCGCCAAGGTCGAATGCAAGGTCATTGACGGCATGGTGCGGGTTGGCCTGACCGAACTGCAAGCTGGATTGCGCCATGCGGGATGAGGTCAAAACAACCTGCCCCTATTGCGGTGTTGGCTGTGGCCTGATCATTTCGCCAACCCGTGACGGATGGGCTGTCGGCGGCGATCCCGACCACCCCGCCAACCTTGGGCGCATCTGCTCCAAGGGGGCGGCGTTGATCGATACCATCATGGCCGAGACCAAGCGCGATTTTCGCCTGCTTGAACCCGAAGTCGACGGCAAACAGGTCAGCTGGAAAACCGCCATTGCCGAGACCGCCAATCGCCTGCGCGATACCATTGAAAAACACGGCCCGAAATCGGTGGCCTTTTACGTCTCCGGTCAGCTCCTGACCGAGGATTATTATGTCGCCAACAAATTGATCAAGGGCTTCATCGGATCGCCCCATATCGATACCAATTCGCGCCTGTGCATGGCATCGACCGTGGTCGGGCATAAACGTGCCTTTGGCGCGGATGTGGTGCCCGGATGTTACGAAGACCTTGAAATCGCCGATCTGGTCATTCTGACCGGGTCAAATCTGGCATGGTGCCACCCGGTGCTTAATAAGCGCCTGCGTGCGGCCAGGGAAAAGCACGGCACAAAGATTGTCGTGATTGATCCAAGACGGACGGCAAGTTGCGATATTGCCGATTTGCACCTTGCCATCAAACCGGGCAGCGACGTTGCCCTGTTTAACGGTTTGCTGGCCTGGCTTGACCAGACCGGCAATACCGATCTTCGCTACGTCGCCCGCCATGTCAGCGGCTATGAACAGGCCGTGGCAGAGGCCCGGGCCGACTGCCCGGATATCGAGACAACCGCAAAAAAATGCGGGCTCGACCAACAAGACAGCGCCGATGAAACCGGCTCAGGTCTGGGAAAACTGGAAACGTTGTTTAACTGGTTCGCGGCCTTTGATCGTACCGTCACGGTCTTTTCACAAGGCGTTAATCAGTCATCTAGTGGATCGGATAAGGTCAATGCGATCCTTAATTGCCATCTGGCAACCGGTCGTGTCGGAAAACCGGGTTCAAGCCCGTTTTCCGTCACCGGCCAACCCAACGCCATGGGCGGACGCGAAGTTGGCGGCCTTGCCAATCAGCTTGCCGCCCATATGAACCCCAATGATCCGGTCGATATTGATCGTGTCAGACGGTTCTGGAAATCCGATGCCCTTGAACCGGGCGAAGGATACAAGGCGGTCGACATGTTCCGCGCCATTGAAACCGGTGAAATCAAAGCCGTCTGGATCATGGCAACCAACCCGGCAGTCAGCCTTCCGGATGCGGATCGCGTGCGTCTTGCCCTGTCGCGTTGTCCGCTTGTGATTGCATCCGATGTCGTCAATGACACCGACACATTGCGCCACGCCCATATCAAACTGCCCGCCACCGGCTGGGCAGAAAAATCGGGCACCGTCACCAATTCCGAACGGCGCATATCGCGCCAACGCCCGTTCCGCGAGGCCCAGGGCAATGCCAAGCCCGACTGGTGGATCATGACCAAAGTCGCGCGCGCCATGGGGTATGGCAAGGCTTTCAAATACAAGGATCCCGCCGATATCTTTGCCGAACATGCCGCCCTTTCGGAATTTGAAAATGACGGCATGCGGGCCTTTGATATCGGCATCTGGCACAAGGCCAGGAAATCGGCCTATGACGCGATGGAACCGTTTCAGTGGCCGGCTTCTCGCAAACATCAACCGGCCAGCGGTTCCCAACGGCTTTATGGTGATGGCATATTCACCACATCAAGCGGTCGGGCCAAAATGCTGGCAGTTGCGCATATTGCGCCGCAATCCCGAACCAGTCGCAACTTCCCGCTGATTGCCAATAGCGGCCGGTACCGCGATCAATGGCACACCATGACGCGCACCGGAACAGCGGCACGTCTTTCGGCCCATCGCCCGGAACCGCTGCTTGAAATCCATCCAAAGGACGCCGCCAAATTCGGGCTTTCGGATGGTGGCATTGCCCGGATCAAAAGCAGCCATGGTGCGTCCCTGATGCGGGTTCTGGTCACAGATGCACAAATGCCCGGACAGGTTTTCGTACCCATGCACTGGAACGATATCTTTTCGGCAGCAGGCGGGATCGGTCGGCTTTTGCCCCCCAATGTTGACCCCCATTCCGGTCAGCCCGAAAGCAAGCATATCCCCGTTGCCCTCGAACCATTTGCCCCGAAATGGCAGGGATTGCTGTTTTCGAGTACCCCGGTTGACCTTGGCAGTCTGCCCTATTGGGTGGCGGCGACCGGACCGGGCAGCATGATTTATGAAATCGCCGGGTCCGAACCGATGATGTTCAAGTCCCTTTTGCCGATTGCGGCCAATCAGGATGACGAACAGGTCATTGAATATAGCGACAGCAAAAAGGGCATACATCGCTATGCCCGATTGAACGGCGATCGCGTTACCGGCGCCCTTTTCATCGGCCCGGACCGCCCGGCCCTTGGCCGGGATTGGGTTTCAAACCTGCTGGCAACCGATCAGGTCGCACCCCTGGAACGCAATGCCCTTCTGGCCGGGCGGATGCCCGATGCGGGCGCAATTAATGATCGCGTGATCTGTTCATGCTTCTCGGTCGGGCTGGCGGCCATCAGCCGTGCCATTTCTGATCAGAATGCCGTAACGGCCGCCGATATTGGCCGTTTGCTTCAGGCCGGGACCGGGTGCGGTTCGTGCCTGCCGGAAATAAAGGAGATTCTCGATGACGCATTACCGCGCGCCGCAGAATAATCGCGGGCTTACGCCAGATGTTGCTGCCCATGCTGCGACATCTGAAAACTTCGCCTATTTTCCGGCCTTCATACATGTGACCGGCAAAAAGGTATTGGTGCTGGGCGGCGGCGAAGTCGCACTTGGCAAGCTGCGCCTGCTCGTGCGCAGTCAGGCAAAGATCACGGTCGTCGCACCCGAAATCTGCGACGACATTGCCGTGATGGTGGACGAAGGGCGGATCGTTTGGGAAAGCGCGCCCTTCGTCGACACCATGATCAACCGGGCGGTCATGGTATTTGATGCCGCCGATGATCCGTATTTGACCGCACGGGTGCAGGCCGCGACCAGACGGCGCAACATCCTTTTGAATGTGGTCGACAAGACCCCGCATTGCGATTTCATCGTGCCGGCAATCCTTGATCGCGCACCGGTAATGATCACGATATCAACGGGTGCCTGCGCCCCGGCCCTTGCGCGCATCATCCGGCAGCGCCTTGAAACCGTCCTTCCGGCATCCATGGCACAACTGGCCCGCATTGCCCGCGATGCCCGTCAAAAAGTCGCCGATCACCTTCATGACAATGTGTCACGCCAGCGGTTCTGGACCCATTTTTTCCAGCGCGGATTGCAAGAAACCCCGACCGGCACCGCACGCGACAACGATATTGACCATGCCCTGCGCCAGTTCGTTCCCGATGGCAGCAGCGCAACCGTCCCCGGCGGGCAGATCATGAACGCCGAAATCGATGCCGATACTGCCTTTGATCTTCCGCACGGCATCGCGCGCGCGATTGAAACCGCCGATATCGTCTTTCACGAAGACCACATTGCCGAAGATATCCTGACGCTTGCCCGGCGCGATGCCACCCTGATCCCGATTGGTTGCATCAGCCTTGATCACGACCCCGACGCCAAACGTGACAGCATCGAACAGCAAACCAGAATTTTCGCCCGACAGGGTTTCAATATCGTCACCCTGACCCAGGCGATCACGCACTAGATCATCCTGACGTCCATCCGGTTCACCCTGTGGATTATGGCTCCCCGTATTCCACAAAAACTAAAGGCGCGCAAAGTACCCCCTGCGCGCCTTTCTTTTTGCCAGAAGGGCAAAAGTTATTTCATCGTCGGCATGACGAATTCCGCACCTTTGCGAATACCGGTCGGCCAGCGTGAGGTGATGGTTTTCAGTTTGGTGTAGAAACGCACACCTTCCGGGCCATGCATGTGATGATCGCCAAACAGCGATGCTTTCCAGCCACCAAACGAATGGAACGCCATCGGAACCGGGATCGGAACGTTAATGCCGACCATACCGGTCTGGGTACGTGCGGCAAATTCACGCGCCGTATCACCATCACGGGTAAAGATCGCAGTACCGTTGCCATATTCGTGGCTATCGACAAGGTTGGCAGCGGTTTCGTAATCATCGGCGCGAACAACCGACAGAACCGGGCCAAAGATTTCTTCCTTGTAGATGCTCATATCCGGGGTGACGTCATCAAACAGGGTGCCCCCGACAAAGTAGCCTTCTTCATAGCCCTGAAGCTTGATGTCGCGGCCATCGACGACCAGCTTTGCACCTTCTTCGACACCCTTGTTGATATAGCCGACCACCTTGTCACGGTGTGCAGCGGTTACCAGCGGCCCCATTTCAGCCGCCGGATCGGTCCCCGGTGCAACGCGCAGTTCATTGATGCGCGGTACCAGCTTTTCAATCAGAGTATCTGCCGTGGCCTTGCCAACCGGCACGGCCACCGAAATTGCCATGCAACGTTCGCCAGCCGACCCGTAAGCAGCCCCCATCAGGGCATCGACCGCCTGATCCATGTCGGCATCCGGCATAATGATCATGTGGTTTTTCGCACCACCAAGGGCCTGACAACGTTTGCCCTGCGCGGTTGCGGTTTCATAGATGTATTTGGCAATCGGGGTCGACCCGACAAAGCTGATCGCGGTGACGTCCGGATCAAACAGAAGCGCATCAACCGCTTCCTTGTCGCCCTGAACAACGTTGAACACGCCATCAGGAAGCCCCGCCTCGGTCAGCCATTCCGCCAGCAAAAGGGATGCAGACGGATCACGCTCGGACGGTTTGAGGATAAAGCAGTTACCGCATGCAAGTGCCACCGGGAACATCCACATCGGCACCATGGCCGGGAAGTTGAACGGCGTGATACCGGCAACGATCCCCAAGGGCTGACGCACCGAATGGCTGTCGACCTTGGTGCCGACATTTTCGGTGAACTCACCCTTGAGCAACTGCGGCGCGCCGGTTGCAAATTCGACAACCTCGATCCCGCGGGTGACTTCGCCCAGCGCATCGGAAAGAACCTTGCCATGTTCGGCGGTGATTGCCGCGGCCAGTTCTTCGGAACGGTCTTCAAGAATGCCAAGAAACTTGTTGAGGATACGCGAACGGCGAAGTGGCGTGGTGTTGGCCCATTCATCGCGAACAGCCGCAGCCGATTCAACAGCCGCACGCACTTCGGCCTTGGATGCAAGATCAACCGTGCCGCTTTGTGCGCCGGTTGCCGGATTAAAGACAGCAGCAGAACGACCGGATTTACCGGCGACGCGCTTGCCATTGATGTAATGGGTGATCTGGGTCGACATGGGGTTCCTCCCGACTAAACCTGATTTCGGATTGCCTGATTTCATCACCGGCAAACTGGACCCATTATGACTATGCACTGCAATGCACATCAATTATCATTCCTGCAAATTCGATGTGCAAAAATTAAAGTCATCAGGGGTCATTCACCGTAATGGATTGGGATCGCTTCCGCATTTTCCTTGCCGTCGCCAGGCAGGGGCAAATCCTGGCCGCCGCACGCCAGCTTGGCCTGAACCATGCAACGGTCGGACGGCAACTGACCACCCTTGAGCAGGAACTTGGTACCAAACTGATTGACCGGCGCACCACCGGATCGGAATTGACCACCGCAGGGCGCGAATTGATGGCCGCGGCGGAGGCCGCTGAATCTGCCTTTCTGCGGGCCGGGACCGCCGTTTCGAACCAGTCCGAAGTCATCAGCGGCACGGTCCGGGTTGGTGTGCCCGATGGATTGGGGAATTATTTTTTGGCAAGTGAGTTGGCTCACTTTGCGGCGAATCATCCTGATCTGGTGATCCAGATTGTGCCGCTGCCACGCACATTTTCCCTGTCACAACGCGAAGCCGACATCGCCATCACCCTTGATCGCCCCAAACAGGGACGGCTGGTGATCAAGAAGCTGACCGACTATACGCTCAGCGTCTATGCCAGCCGGGATTATATTGAGCGTTACGGGGATGTTCGGACGGAGGCCGACCTGTCAGACCGGCTGTTTGTCACCCATATCGAAGACCTGATTTACAGCCGTGCGCTTGATTATGCTGCCCGGCTTGGCAAATTGATGAAACGTCGCTTTGAATGCGGCAGCGTGGTCGCCCAGATGGAAGCCGTGCGCAACGGACATGGCATCGGCATCCTGCATGATTATGCCACCGATGGCGTGCCTGATCTTGTGCGTTTGCTGCCTGAAATCCGCTTTACCCGCAATTACTGGATGCTTCAGCACCCTGACACCAAGGACACGCGCAGCGTTGCGTCGGTCGCGGAATATATCACGCGGGTTGTCCGCGCAGCGCGCGACCGGTTCGTCATGAGCTAACCCACCAAACCCAAACCCGAACCAAAGGCTATAAACCCTTGCCCGAAACGACATCAGGCACAAAGACAGGATTCTGTCCTTGTGCCTGGATGGGGTCCGCTTTTGCGGGCGTATCTGACAGTCAAAGACCGGCCAGATCAAATATTAATGACCATTGGTCAATGTTTACGCCAGTCAAATTCGATCACTTGCTGATCGGACAGGCTCCGCAATTTTTCTTCGAAATAACCGCGGATCTGATCAAGACCCTTACCGTCGGAAGCCGACATCGCGACAGTCAGGAAAGATGAGCTGGCAGAGATTTCACAAACCCCGTCCTCAAAGGCCAGAAGACCCTTGTTTGCATCGCGCAGTTCACCATGAACCGGTTCCTGCACAGAACCAAGAAAGCCTTCAAGATAGCGGGGGGCGTTGCGTAGATAGATATCCGCAAAACAATAATTGGCGTCCATATCCTGATCCAATTCCATATCCGGATGGTTTGTCATTTCCGATGATTCCGCCGGGGCATCATCATCCTTATCTTGGCCGGTACCCTGTGCCTTGATTATCCGGTCAGACATGCACAAACCCATTTCTTCCAATGGCGCATAAAATGCACCAAACGAATCCCCATTACCCCTATCACCTGCATAGCACAGAATACATGCACGCGACAATAGTGACCAGCGGTCACTAAAATGTGAGCTTTAATGTAAAGACCACATTTTCTAAAGCGGAAAATGTCTCAAAATCGTCGAAGCGCAACCCGTCATGGCGATTTTTTTCATAAAAATCTTATTTTCTGCCAATTCGATGACGTTCAAAAATCGAAAATGTCATAAAAATCCCATGAAACCAGCGACCTGCACCTTGAGACGCAGCCGCAAAAAAATCACGAAATGGCGACTCCATGCACGAAAATTACGACTCTTGGGACCAGCTTTGACCGCATCGGAACAGGGCCAAACCAGATCTTTCCACGACGGCATGACACCCCGGCATGACAAACCAAACCCTCGGGATCACCAACCAGCCGCGCAGATACATCCGCAGTCATGGCTTGGACATACCCAAGGCATGCCATTTCGCCATGCAGGACAACCGGCCTGTGCTAAACACGTGACCATGTAAGAAAGCGCGCCAACCAACGTGTTTCCGGATGGTTAGCCGCGCGATATCGCGATCCTTCAGGACGCCGTCACGACAAGGTGGCCGGCAAAACCCGCTGGCAGTTTCGGTACATGTTCCACGATTGGCGACAACCTTGTCTGTGCCTGCGGGTCGATAATTCCTGTGGCCTTGAAAACCGCTTCATAGCGGCACCAAGCCTGATAGAAATCATCAAGGCTGGTTGATCGCGGCAGCAACAATTGTTCTGCCATGTCGGCAACCGGCCGGCGGGCGTCCTTATATTCAATGTCGATACCGACCGAAATACCCGGTCGTGTCGCCAGCGCGACCGCAATCAGGTGCCGGGAATGGCTGATTGAGGCCGATAGATTTGCCCCATCCCGACCAATTCCCCGAACCCAGGGCCGCCCATCGGCATCCTTGAAAACAAGTCCCTGTCCGTCGCCGAGATCATGACCAATGTCATTATGCGGCCCCGCATCCTGTATCCCGGCACGGGGCAAATCAGCACTTTCGGAAACGACTTTTCTGGCAAGAAGCCCCAGCAATTCATGCGCGAGCGCGGACATTTCCCGGCGTGACGACCGGGCCGTCGGCAACTCGGCCCCATGGGTGCGGATCGCGTAAACAACCCCTTCATCCAAAGCCGAACAATGCTTCATTCCCGTCAAATTGCCGATCCCAAAAGTGGTACTTGTCGCCACCAGCACAATCCATTATTGCTGAACTCTGGTCACACGAGCACGGTCAGAAGCAATGAAAAATCATGTTTCCCGGCCAATCATGACTGCGATCAATTGAATTCGTTTTCACCAAAGAATCAAGGCAGATCAAAAATGCGTAGCTTGAAACTTGCAGCAGTTGCCATCGTTTTTGCAGCACTCAGTGCCTGTACGGCAACTGTTCAGAACTTTTCGAACCAGCCCTTCCCGAGCGATGTCGAAAAGCTCAGCATGGAAGAAATTGAAGCAACCATCATCGAAGCCGCATCTGCACGCGACTGGATTGTTCAGCGCGAAGGCGAAGGACATCTCAAGGCAACCTACGCACCGCGTTCGCACAGCGCAGAAGTTGCTATCTCCTTTGATAAAAAGAACTATTCGATCATCTATGTCGACAGCACCAATCTGAACTATAATGGCACCCAGATTCACCGGAACTATAACCGTTGGGTCAACAACCTGAGACAGGATATCCTGCGTGCGGTCTCTGCCCGCGCCGCACTTGCCAACTAGGACTTCAGATGACGCTGCTTTGCGCCTGCCTACCCTGCTGGGCTTTTTGGGAAAATACCGATGGTCAGGCCACCCTGACTACAAAGCGTGACGGGGATCCCCGGGTCACAACCGAACCATCGGATCCCGCCCAACTGGCGCGCAGCATCAAACCAGCCTGGCGGCGGCGACTGGACCTGTTTGGTCGCGCCCCCGCCGAGGTGCTGTCCCATACACTTCAGACCACCGAAAATCCGCGCATCGTTTTCTGTTCGCGCCATGGCAATATCGACCGCACGGTCAAACTCCTTCATCAGGTTGCCACCGATGATGCCGTTTCCCCCGCCGATTTCAGCATGTCGGTCCATAATGCCTTTATCGGGGTGGCATCCATCAACTGGTCGATCACCGAAAGCCATACGGCCATTTCCGCCGGGGATGACAGCCTGATTGCCGCACTGACCGAAACACTTGCGCAACTTGCATCAGATGCACGGCCGGTCATTCTGTGTTTTGTCGATCTTCCCCTGCCGGAAATCTATAATGATCAAACCGAACAGTCCGATCAGGGCATGGCACTTGCCATCCGTTTTGATCCGCAAAATGGCGATCATGATGGCGAACTGCACCGTTTCAAATGCCTGACCACAGACGAACGCAGCATGCTTTCGCCCGCAAGCGCCATTGACCATGGCAAGGCACTGGTTGATCTTTTATCGTCACGTCAGAACGATATTCGCATTGCCGGAAAATCAAGCGCCTGGACCATCACACGCCATGACTAAACCCGCCCTGGCCCAGCGCCCCGACGCCCCGGATCATCCCCGCACGCAAGCGCCCGAACAAACGGTGGCAGGCGCCAGACCCGCGCGCGACACACACGCGGACAAGCCCCGCAATACCAGCAAACCCCGCAAAACCCCGCCCCGTCAGGCCCGTGGCCTTAACTGGTACTGGCGGTTATTTGCCACCGGATTTGCCTTTTGCAGTTTCGGGCTTGGCGGGCTGTTGATGGCACTTACGATTTTTCCGGCCATGATGGTGGTTCTGCAAAACCGCGTCAGACGCCGCAAATACGCGCAATTTGTCATTTGCCGCGGATTTCGGCTGTTTACCTGGATGCTCGATATCACCGGGGTCGCCGGTGTAGAAGCACACAATGTCGACCGTTTGCGCACTGCGCGCGGCGCACTGATCATCGCCAATCACCCGACCCTGCTTGATGTGGTGATGATCCTGTCACGGATGGACAGATGCCAGTGCGTGGTCAAGCACGAGCTGTTTCGCAACCCGTTTCTGTTCGGGGTGGTGCGCGCGGCAGGTTTCATCCGCAATGACGACAATCCGGAAAACCTGATTGTTCAGGCCCGTCATCATCTGGCTGCCGGGGCGAATATCATGATCTTTCCCGAAGGCACCCGGACCCCGCCGAAATGCAAGCTCGGCAAGCTTCAACGCGGGGCTGCAAACATCGCGATAGAGACACAAGCCGACTTGATTCCTGTGGTTGTACACTGTAATCACGATACGTTGAAAAAAGGGGTCCCGTGGTATCGTATTCCGCCGTCCAAAATCCAATTCCGGCTGGAAGTTGATCCCCCCATCTTATTTAACGACATACATGATCCCGGGTTGCCGCGGGCGAAGCAATCGCGCGCGCTGACACGGTTCATCAAAGAATATATCTTGAGCAGATTGAAACATGACTTCGCTGGAAACAGAACTTAAAGCCTTCATCATCGAGACCCTTAATCTTGAAGATGTGCAGGTCGACGATATCGACAGCACCGAAGCCCTGTTTGTTGATGGGCTGGGCCTTGATTCCATCGATGCCCTGGAACTTGGCGTCGCGCTTCAGAAAAAATACGATGTGCGCATTGATGCCAAAGACGAAAACGTCAAAACGCATTTTGCCTCTGTACGCAATCTGGCGACCTTCATCCAGTCAGAGAAAGGGGCGTAAACATGCATAGTCGCGACGAAATCTATAACCAGTTGCACGCCTATCTGGTCGAGTTGTTCGAAGTTCCGGCCGAAGACATTTCCCCGGACGCCCATTTGATGGATGACCTTGATCTCGACAGCATCGATGCGGTTGATCTGATTGTGAAATTCCAGGAACTGACCGGCAAGAAAATCCCGGCCACTGAATTCAAATCGGTCCGAACCGTCGATGACGTGGTCGAGAAAATTCATGACCTGGTCAGTTCCTAATCGCATTGGTGCCATACTGCTTGCGATACTGGGTATTGCCTATCCGGTACTGGTCTATTTCGGATTATCGGTCTTTTCACCGCGCCTGATTCTGATTGTGCTGATTGCGGCTGTGTTGCTGCGTGCGGCGCTGTTTCTTGGCAGTGGCAAGCGCGTGCAGGCAATCACCTTTCTGTTGGTTGCGGTGATCCTTGCCTGTGCGGGGATCGCCAGCGAACTGGTGGCGATCCGGTTTTATCCGGTCATTGTTTCTGCAACGCTTGCGGCGTTGTTCGGGGTGTCTCTTTTTGTCGGACGTCCGATGATTGAACGCTTTGCGCGGTTGCGCACCCCCGAACTTGACGATTATGCCATCGGCTATACACGCATACTGACAGCGGTCTGGGTCGGCTTTTTTATTGCGAATGGCAGCATTGCGGCCTGGACGGCCCTTTATGCCAGTATCAAGACATGGACCCTTTATAACGGGCTGATATCCTATGTGCTGATTGCGGTCCTGTTCGTCGGCGAATGGCCGGTGCGCCGTATTCTGCGTGCCCGTCATGATCGCAAAACACAAGACAGCACCGGTCAGGAGAACGCATGAGCGTTTTTTTCACAAATCTCGGCAATCCGCAAAATGCCCATACCGGACTGTGTTTTGAAAATGACACCACGCTTTCGGTTGGTGCGATCAATGCGGATATTGACCGCCTGACCACACAGCTTGATGCGGGCAAACGCATTTCAATTTATTGCCAGTCTACACGCCTGTTCATGATCGCGCTGACCGCCGTCTGGCGGGCCGGGTCAACCGCGATCCTGCCGGCAACCGACAAAAGCGGGTATCTTGATGAAATCGGCCAACAGTTCGATACCCACCTTGATGATGCCAGAATACAGCAATTGCTGATCGCCGCGAACGCCAAACCCGTCCCGGCAACACCCGGCATTCCGCCCGCAACATCATGCCAGGCAATCTTCTTTACATCCGGATCGAGCGGCACACCGAAACCGGTGATCAAAACCCTGGCCCAGATCGAAGACGAAATCACAATCCAGTCGCCCCTTTGGCGGCCGCTTATGGGCGATGATGCCCGCATCATCGGTCTTGTGTCCCATCAACATATTTACGGTCTGATTTTTCGGGTGATCTGGCCAGTCATGACCAAACAGGTCACCTGCGCCCAGCAGGCCCAGTTCTGGGACATGGTTCTTGGTGAAATGCAGACCGGGGATATGCTGGTCGCAAGCCCGGCACAGCTTAAAAACCTGCATCCTGATCTGGCAACAGCACCGCGCCCGGCATTGGTCCTGAGTTCCGGTGGACCGCTTGATTTCGCAGCAGCACAGTCGGCCACGGCCATGCTTGGCGTCTGCCCGACCGAGATTTATGGCAGCACGGAAACCGGCGGCATTGCCTGGCGTCAACAGCATCAAGAAAATGCCCCCTGGCACCCGTTGCCACAGCTTGAAACCGGGCTGAACGATGCCGGATGTTTGCGGGTCCGCGCCCCCCATATTGCCGGGACCGACTGGTATCAGACCGAAGACCGCGCGATGCTTGACCGGGAAAAGAACTGCTTTGTCCTTAAAGGGCGTGCGGATCGTGTCGTCAAGATCGGTGGCAAACGGGTGTCGCTTGGCGCGGTCGAAGAACATCTGCGCCGTAATGAGCTGATCGAGGATGCGGTTGCCTTGCTGGCACGCGAAGATGATCCGCGGCTTGCCGTTGTTGCCGTCCTGACACCGGATGGAAAGGCCGAACTGGAAAAGCGTGGTCGTTTCCGCATGGGACGGCTGTTGCGCCGCGAACTTTCAAAATTCGAAGAAGACGCCGCCTTGCCGCAACGCTGGCGGTTTGTCGATCGCCTGCCCACAGACAGCCAGGGCAAAAAGCCGCTTCATCTGTTGCGTGCCCTGTTTGATGACAATGGCAATGCCTTGCCCGAGGTAACCGAACATGTGCGCAGTCACGAACGCGATGCCGTATCACTGACGCTTAAACTTGACGGCGACATGACCTGTTTCAAGGGTCATTTTCCCGGGCAGCCGATCTTGCCCGGCGTCATTCAGTTGCATTGGGCCGCATTGTTCGGGGCATCGGTTTTTGGGTCTTCGCGCAATGTTGCCGAGGTCAGCCAGCTGAAATTCCGCAAACCCATCACCCCATCCGACGTGATCCGGCTTGAACTTGATTTCGATGCGTCTGCCCATCGCCTTAAATTCAGCTACCGTTCCGATCAGGACGACCTGCACAGTTCGGGTACGCTGAAATTACGGGTACCGCAAGATGACGGGGCAAAGGACGAAGGGGAAAAGATCGCGTGAAAATCTGTGCGCTGATCCCGACCTATAATCACCATACCGTTCTGGCTGATGTGGTCGCCAAGGCGCGATCATTTGATCTGTATGTTTTCATCATTGATGACGGATCGAACGCGCAAACCCGTCAGGTGGTTGCAAACCTTCATGATCCCGATCATGGCGTATTTTGCCATCGTCTTCCGCACAATGGCGGCAAGGGTGTTGCCGTCATGACCGGCATGGAACTGGCCCATCAGGCCGGGTTCACCCACGCCATTCAGATCGATGCCGATGGTCAGCATGATCTTGATCGAATTACCGAAATGATGCGCGCTGCGCGAAATGCACCGGATGCACTTGTCACCGGGCTTCCGGTTTATGATGACAGCATCCCGACCGGCCGCAAAATCGGGCGCTGGGTCACCCATTTCTGGGTCTGGATCGAAACATTGTCCTTTGCCATCCGCGACAGCATGTGCGGCTTTCGCGTTTATCCACTTGCGCAAAGTCTTGCAGTCTGGCGCAGCGAAGGTCTTGGCAAAAAGATGGATTTCGACACCGAACTGATGGTGCGGCTTTACTGGCGGGGTGTTCCGGTGATCCACATCCCGACAAAGGTGACCTATCCCGACGGCAACATATCGAATTTCCGGATGTGGAAAGACAATGTCCTGATCAGTGCGATGCATACGCGTCTGGTCTTTGGCATGATCTGGCGACTGCCCGGTTATTTCCGGCGCGGGGCGACCTTTGCCCCGCGACAGCGCGATATTGCACCGGACAGCCTGCCCGTCTCGTCCGAACACTGGTCGGAAATCGACGAACGCGGCATGTATTTGGGCATGCGTTTTCTGGGGGCCGTATACCGTTATTTCGGTCGCCGGTTCTGTCTGGCTGTGATGATGCCCATCATCTTCTATTTCTATCTGACCGGAAAAAATGCGCGCCGGGCATCGCATGATTTTCTGATCCGCGCCCAAAAGGCCGGTGCCAATATCACCCCGACCAGAATGAACGTTTTTCGGCATTTCTTGCGGTTCGGGGAAAGTGCACTCGACAAGATTGCGGCATGGTGCGGCAAGCTGGGCGAAGGCAATCTTGACCTTCCTGATGATGCAGAAAGCCTGTTTGACTATCTTCCGCGCGATCAGGCAGTTGTGCTGCTGGTGTCGCATTTCGGCAATATGGAACTGGTCCGCGCGATTGCCAGCCGCGACCGCGACTTTCGCGTCAATGTTTTGCTTCATCAAAAAAACGCGGCCCGGTTTGGCCGGGTTCTTCGGAAATTTGCCCCTGAAAGCCAGGTCGACCTGATTGAAGTAACCGACATCGGCCCGGACACTGCCATCATGTTGCGCGAACGGGTTGATCGCGGCGAATGGGTGGTGATTGCGGCTGATCGCATTGCGATTGGCGCGCGCGACAAGACTGTGCTGACGCCTTTTCTGGGCGAAGATGCCCAATTCCCGCAAGGCCCGTTCATTCTGGCCTATTTGCTGCAATGTCCGGTTTATGCGGCAGCGGCATGGCGATCGGGCAAGACATTCCGGATTGCCTGGCACAAACTGGCCGATCAGATGATCCTGCCACGCGCCAACCGGCAAGCCGCGATCACGAAATATGCCGGTGCCTATGCGCAATGGCTTGAAAAGATTGTTGTTAACGAACCGCTGCAATGGTTCAATTTCTATGACTTCTGGGCGAAGAAAAAGGCTGATAATGACCAATAATCACATCAACATCATTTTTGGCGAAAACGATCTGACGATCGAAGATGTGATTGCCCTGTCCGAGCAACGCGCCCGCCCCGTCCTGTCCGGAAGCAGCGAATTTCGCGCCCGCATCCAGAAGGGGGCCGATTTTCTTGATCAGGAACTGCGCGAACATGGTCATATCTATGGGGTGACAACCGGATATGGCGATTCCGTTTCACGCCGTGTGCCCCCCGAACTGGTGGCCGAACTTCCCCTGCATCTTAGCCGCTTTCACGGTTGCGGACTGGGCAATATCCTGCCCGCTGATCAGGCACGCGCCGTTCTTGCCGTCCGGCTGGCATCACTTTGCAGCGGCTATTCCGCGGTAAGTGTAGATCTGCTTGATCAACTGACCGGGCTTCTGGCCCATGACATCACGCCGCTGATCCCCGAAGAAGGATCGGTTGGTGCATCAGGCGATCTGACCCCGCTTTCCTATGTCGCCGCCGCCCTGATCGGGGAACGTGACGTGCTTTATCGCGGTACCAGAACCACCGCGCGCGACGCCCTTGATAAGGCGGGGCTTCCGCCGCTTGTCCTGCGCCCGAAAGAAGCCCTTGCCATCATGAACGGTACGGCGGTGATGACCGCATTGATGTGTCAGGCCTTTGTCCGGGCGCAATATCTTTGCAAACTGACCAGCCGCATTACCGCGATGGCCAGCATCGGCTTGCTTGGCAATCCGGCGCATTTTGACAAACGGCTTTTTGCCGCCAAACCCCACCCGGGACAGGCGCAAATCGCGGCATGGATCGAAGGGGACCTTGGCCATCTTGGCGATGATTTCGAACCGGCCCGCTTGCAGGACCGGTATTCATTGCGCTGTGCGCCCCATGTGATTGGTGTGCTGGCCGATATGATGCCTACATTCCGCAAAACACTGGAAATCGAACTCAATAGCGCCAATGACAATCCGTTGCTTGATGTCGGGGAAAACACCATCCTGCATGGCGGGCATTTCTATGGCGGGCATGTTGCCTTTGTGGCCGATGGCATGAAAACGCTGGTTGCCAATCTTGCCGATCTGATGGATCGCCAGATGGCGCTTCTGGTTGATACCAAATTCAATCATGGTTTGCCGTCCAACCTGTCGGGATCGAATGCGGAACGCGCGTCAATCAATCACGGCCTTAAGGCTGTTCAGATTGGTGCATCAGCCTGGACGGCCGAGGCATTGAAACAAACCATGCCCGCCAGCGTCTTTTCGCGTTCCACCGAATGCCATAACCAGGACAAGGTCAGCATGGGCACGATTGCCGCGCGCGACTGCCTGCGCGTGCTGCAATTGACCGAACAGGTGGTCGCCGCCAACCTGATCGCCGCCCTTCAGGCCATCCGACTGCGCGAAAAGTCGGGCGAAATCACGCAAAGGCAGCTTGGCCCGGATCTGGTGGCGTTCATTGACCACCTGAAACAGGACATCGATTTCATCAACGAGGACAAGCCGCTTGAAGCCACCTTGCGTCTGGTGATTTCACGCATCCAGAACCGCGACTGGACGCTTTATGACGGGGATATCGCATGATCAGCGCATCCGTCACCGAAACCATCCAGTTCTATCATCTTGATCCGATGAATGTGGTCTGGCACGGCAATTACGTGCAGTTTTTCGAAAATGCCCGCTGCGCGCTTCTTGACCGGATTGACTATAATTATCCGCAAATGGATGAAAGCGGCTATCTGTGGCCGATCGTCGACATGCGGGTGAAATATGTCCGTCCCTGCCGGTTCGGGCAGAAAATCAAAATCACCGCCACGCTTAAGGAATATGAAAACCGTCTCAAGATCGACTATCTGATCAGCGATGCCGATAGCGGTGAAAAACTGACCAAGGGCTTTACCATTCAGGTTGCCGTTGAAAAGGCCACGGGCGAAATGCTGTTTGCCAGCCCGCAATGTCTGATCGACAAGCTGGAAGCCCGAAAATGACCACGTTCCTGCCCGCAACAAAGCAGATCATTTTGCACATTGCCCTGATCGTGTTTTTGGCGATGACAGGCCATGTGGCATCGGCCCGCGCGGATGCGATGCCCGCCGCCAAACTGCAACAGATCGGTGATGATCAGTATCTTGCCGGTGCATTTCGCCTTGATCGGTATCTTGCCGGGTTTGAACAGCCACTGGTTTCAAAGGGGGCCTTTACCCTGTCACCAGGCGACGGGCTGGTCTGGCAAAACCGTGAACCGTTTCCCGACGTCACCGTCATGACCGATCGCGGCATCACCCGTATCGGGGATGACGGCCGTCGTGAAACCATCGCCAATGGTGCGCAATTCAATCAGTTCATCACCCTGATTTCAGCCGTTCTTTCCGGTAACTGGGATGCACTTTCCCAACATTTTACTGTTACTGAACGGTCTGCTGAGATGGATGTTGAAAAGGGCGTCGAAAATAACGCTGAAACCGATGATGGGACTGACGGCGATAGTGCCAGCACCTGGCAGATCGAACTGACCCCGATTGCCGGGCGCCCGATTGCCGATCAGATCGCGCACATTACCGCATCAGGCCGTGAGTTTGTCGATCATGTCCGGATTGACAAACCCACCGGCGATCATGACGAAATCACCCTGTCAAACCAGACGGCTGCGTCCCTGCCACTTCCTGATGACATCGCAGCCCTTTTGGCCGGGCAGGCACAATAATGAATGTGCGCGCCGTCATATGGGTTTTGTGCCTGATCGTTATGGGGGTTCTGACCTTCTGGCAGATCAATGCCCAAAACGCCAAGATTGACGGTGATATCCTGTCACTGATCGGGCGCGAACACCATGACGGGGATACCGACCAACAGGATCGGCTAAGCGACATCACTATTGTTCGGGATCTTTTGCAGCGTGATGCCAATCAGGTCATCATCATGATGTCCCATCCCGACCGCGACCAGCTTGAAAAAGCAAGCCGCACCCTTGCCCAGAACTTCCGCGACATGGACGGCACCGCATCGGTCAGTGTCCCCGGGCTTGAAACCGGCGATGCAAGATCCCTTTATGGGTTTTATCTTGATCATGCCGGGGGGCTGTTATCGCAAAAAGACCGTGACCTACTGACCAATGGTGACGGGCAACGCATTTACAGGCGCGCGGTCCAATCGCTCTATGCTCCGTCATCCATGGTCTCTGCGCAATCGCTTGCCAGTGATCCGTTTTCATTGCTGCCAGGCTTTTTGGCTGAACTCGGTGACAAGATCGGGCAAAGCGGCCTTGTGCACCAAGATGACCGGTATGGAACGCCAATCATCATCACCCTTGCCCCGCATGTCCGGGCAAGCGGATATGAGGCCGACTGGGTCAACCATGCCAATGACCTGATTGCCACCGCGACGGCATCGGATGACAACCTTTTGATTGCCAAAACCGGGCAAATTTTCTTCGCCGTGTCCGAAGCAAACCACGCAAAATCAGACGTCCAGCGCATTGCCATGATTGCAACATTCGGGGTGATTGCGATGGTGGTTTGGGTGTTCATGTCGCCACTTCCGATCCTGGCAGCCTTGTTGACCGTCGGAAGCGGTCTTCTTGCCGGTATCGCCGCCCTTGTTCTGATCTTTGACAGCATTCATGCCATTGCGCTGGTTTTTGGTGCCAGCCTGATCGGGATTTCCATCGACTATGCACTGCATTATCTGGTTTTGCCCGGATCAGACGGAACGGATGACACACGGCTTTCGCATGTTCGGCCGGGGCTTCGGCTCGGTCTTTTGACCACGGTTTGCGGATTTTCCGCATTGGCCTTCACACCGACGATCCTGCTTGCGCAAATATCGGTTTATTCAATTGCCGGTCTGATTGCCGCCTATGTCACCGTGGTGACCATTTTGCCATGCCTGCCGGCCCGCAATATCCGCGACCGCGCCGCCATCAGAGTGATCTATCAGAAAATCGATGCTGTTCTTTTGGCTGTTCGGCCATCGAACGGACTGCGTCATGTCATGCTGGTTCTGGCGGCTGTTGCGTTGATTGGGGCGGCATTTTATCTGCCCGCCAATGATGATATCGCCGCCCTTGGCCATGGGGATGACGCCCTGATTGACGATGCACGGATGATTGGCGAGACCCTTGGCATGGGCGGGAACCCGCAATTCATCCGGGTGGATGGCGATGACATTCAGGACCGCCTTGAAACCGGCGAAGCCGTCCGCGATGCATTGCGTCCGCTGATCGCCGATGGACGTATCGGCAGTCTGTTTGGTCTGTCCGATGTCATACCGTCCATCAGCCGCCAGAACGCCAACCGCGCCCTGATCACATCGCAATTGATTGAACCATTCGGCCCGCAATTGCAGGCCGTCATTCCGGTGGACGTGGCGAGCACACAAGACACCAAAACCCCGCTTGAACCTGCCCCGGAAATTCTTGCAGCCATTCCCGGATTATCCGACCTGCAACGCGGTAAAACCGATATCATCCGCCTTAATGCGGTAAAGGACGTCGATGCCGTGCGCGATGCGATATCGCATATCGGACAGGCCCACCTGATCAATCCGCGCGAAACCATCACCGGTCAGTTTGCCCGATACCGTGTCTGGGCCAGCATCGCGCTTGGCGTGTCGCTGCTTGTTGCGGGACTGGTTGCGGTGTTGCGATACGGGTTTCCTGAAGGGCTGCATGTCGTTGCCGCACCGCTGATTGCCATCCTTTGTGCTGTAAGCGGGGCCTTTGTGCTTGGTGTGACGATCAATTTCTTTGCCATTATGGCGCTGTTTCTGGTGTTTGCCATTGGCGCGGATTACGCGATCTTTACATCCGAAAGCCACCAGCACGGCACACAGGATGCAACCCGGTTTGCCGTGTTCCTGTCACTGATCAGCAGTGTTCTGGCATTCGGGCTTCTGGCGACAAGTTCGGTTCCGGTGGTCAATGCCATCGGCACCATCATTTCGATCGGGCTGATATCGGCGTGGGTGCTGTCATACTGGATGTGCGCCGGGCATAAAGGCAACGATCACCACACCACCCACCCGCAATCCAGGGGACATCAATAATGCACGATTGCGACATAGCGATCATCGGCGCCGGACCGGCCGGGGCCGTGGCGGCAAAATTGCTTCATGATGCGGGCATGCATGTCACCGTGCTTGAGGCACAGACATTTCCGCGCTTTGTCATTGGCGAAAGCCTGTTGCCCAACTGCATGAACATCCTTGAACGTGCGGGTCTTCTTGATGCGGTTCAAAAGGCCGGGTTTCAGTTCAAGAATGGTGCGGTTTTCGAACGCGGTCCGCTGTATCAGTCCATCGATTTTCGCAAGAATTTCGAACCATCAGGCTGGGGCACCACATTCCAGGTCCAGCGCGCGCGATTTGACAAAATCCTGACCGATACCGCCATTGCCGCGGGCATTGATATCCGGTTCGCGCACAAGGTGACCGAAGCCAGCCTGACCGATGGCGACTGCAAGCTGACATTCCAGAATGACCGTGGCGAAACCGGCAAACTGCGCGCGTCATTTGTCCTTGATGCCAGCGGATATGGCCGTGTCCTGCCCCGGATGCTGGGCATTGCGCGGTCCGGCCAATCCATCGAACGGCGGGCACTGTTTACCCATATTCAAGATAACATGTCGACCACCGATCACGACCGGAACAAAATCCTGATCACGGTTCACCCAACCCATCAGGAAGTCTGGTACTGGCTGATTCCGTTTTCGGATGGCACATCATCCATCGGCGTGATTTTCCCCGATCAGGATCCCCGATGGTCATCAATGGATGAACAGGCGATCTTTGATCAACTGATTGCCGATACCCGCCTTGGAACCATCCTTGCCGATGCCAGACCGATCCGTCCGCTTAATGCGATTGCCGGATACAGCGCCCAGTCCGATCAGCTGTTCGGCGACGGATATGCGTTGCTTGGCAATTCGGCGGGGTTCCTTGATCCGGTATTTTCATCGGGTGTCACCATCGCCATGCAGTCGGCCGAAATGGCGGCCAACGTTCTGATCAATCGTCAAAATGCCGAAAATGTCGATTGGCAAAACGATTATGCCATTCCGCTTGAACGTGGTGTTGCGACCTTTCGTTCCTATGTCGACGCGTGGTATGACGGGCGGCTTCAGACCATCATTTTCAATCAGCCGACCGAAGACACCAAGGTCAAGCGCATGGTTGTTTCGATCCTTGCCGGATACGCCTGGAATCTCGACAATCCGCTTGTAAGCAAAACCGATCATTACCTTAAGATGTTGCACGACCTATGCGATCCGTCCTGACCATCATGGTTGCCGCAATCCTCGGTGCCTGCAGCCCGCAATTTGCCGATCGCCCGGATGACGGTCCGATGAATGCGTCTGTCCGTGATCTGGTGGTGCCCGATGGTGAAAACGATGTTTTCCTGACCCTGCCTGCCAATCCATGGAAGGCTGCCGACCCGATCAATATCGCCCAACAGGTCAGCGCAACCTGGACCGATCCGGCGGCGGCAGAAACAAAGGAACGCACAACCTTTATCGCCCGTATTGCCATCACCACCAACCACGTCATGGTCACGGTGCTTGACGGTTTGGGACGGCGTGCCCTTGATATCGACTGGACGGAAAACGCACTGAATGTCGCACGCGCTGACTGGTTGCCCGACCGGATTGATGCGCGCCGTCTGCTGGCTGACATGTTTGTCACATACTGGCCGCTTGACGATGTCAAAAATGCACTTGGCCCCGGCATGACGATCCAACAGAACCCGTCAGGCAGGATCATCCATTCCGATCATACCCAAAATGCCCTGATCACGGTCACCCGTCCCGCAACCGATCCCTGGCAGGGAACGGCAACGTTGCATAACACGCGCCATGGATACACACTGACCATCAATTCACAGCGGATGGCACCATGACAGCGACCGGAAAACCCGCCTTTCTGTCGGCCCTTGGTGTTGTATCGGCACTGGGATCGGGCAAGGCACAATCATCAGAAACCCTGTTTGGCGACCGCCCTGCCGACATGATCCTGCATGACGATTATCTGGTCGATGCCAGCACCATCCTTGGCACCGTCACAAGCCCGCCCGATGCCCTGCCCGATCATCTTGGTCACTATGATACGCGTAACAATCGCCTGTTATGGACGGCGGCCAACCAGATCGCCGATGAAATTTCCGATGTCATCGCAACATTCGGCAAGGATCGGGTTGCGATCATTCTGGGCACCAGCACATCGGGGATCGAAGAAGGCACGTCGGGATATCGTGAAAAACTTGCGACCGGAAAATGGTCGGACACCTTCCGCTATGAACATCAGGAAATCGGATCACCGGCAGATTTCCTGCGCGATGCCCTTGGTCTGCAAAATCAGGCCTATGTGATTTCAACAGCCTGTTCTTCAAGTGCCAAGGCCTTTGCCGCGGCAAGACGCCTGATGAATGCCGGTTTTTGCGATGCCGTGCTGGTCGGGGGTGTGGACAGCCTGTGCCGCCTGACCGTTCGGGGGTTTCATTCGCTAAGCTCGGTTGCAACGGGGATTTGCAATCCACTGAGCATCAATCGCGACGGCATCAATATCGGCGAAGGTGCGGCCCTGTTTGTCATGCGCCCGGACCGGGGGGATATTTCGGTGCTCGGCGTTGGGGAAACATCCGATGCCCATCATCCCAACGCCCCCCATCCCGATGGCATCGGTGCGACCGCGGCGATGCGGGCCGCCCTGGATCAGGCGGGTCTGTCCCCGGCGGCGGTGTCCTATGTCAATATGCATGGCACAGCGACCCCGCTTAATGACAGCATGGAAGCACGCGCGATACATCAGGTTTTTGATCATGACATTGCCGTCAGTTCGACCAAACCCATGACCGGTCACACACTTGGTGCCGCAGGCGCGATTGAGGCCGCCATTCTTTGGCTGTCCCTGACCGAAATGGAAAACGGCACCCCGCTGCCCCGTCATATCTGGGACGGCGTAGCCGACCCGGACATCCCGGAAATCAATCTTGTCAAAACTGTCGGCCAACGACTTGCACCGTCTGAACAATCTGCAATGATGAGCAACTCCTTCGCCTTTGGCGGCAGCAATGTATCCGTCATTTTGGGGCGGGGATTTAACCGTATTGGTCCGTCATAATGACTGCACATAACACCCCGTCCTTGATGCCACCGGTTGACGAACTTGTCCTGCACGCAGCCCCGATGCTGCTGATTGACGAAGTATGTTCTGCCGACCCTGACCGGCTGCATGCCCGTGTTCGCATTCATAAAAACAGCATGTTCTTCGAAGACGGCATCGGGGTTCCAGCCTATGTCGGCATTGAATATATTGCCCAGGCCGTCGCCGCCTATAGTGGCTGGCGCGGCAAACAGGCCGACCCGGCCACGCCGCCGCGCATCGGCTATTTGTTGGGGACACGCAAAATGACCCTGGCCTGCGACGGCTTTGCGGCGGGCAGTTGCCTTGATGTCTTTGTTAAAAACATTTTCGAAGATGACCAGATGGGCGTCTTCGAAGGCGAGGTCAGAACCGGTGAAACCGTTCTGGTCAACGCCCAGATCAATGTCTTCCAGCCGGCATCTGCCCCGGATCAGCCCGAAGACACCATGACGACCACCAACCAAGAAACGACACAGCCATGACACAGACCATTCTGGTAACCGGTGCCAGCAAGGGCATTGGTGCCGCCACTGCAAGACGCCTTGCCCGTGACGGATTTGACATCATCGTGCATTACAATTCGGACCGCGATGGTGCGCAATCGGTTCTTGATGATGTTATGGCCGCGGGACGCAGCGGGCGTCTGATCAGTTTTGATATCGCCAATCGTGATGCAACACGTACCGCCATCGAAGACGACATTGCGCAACATGGCGCACCATACGGGGTTGTTCTGAATGCGGGATTGACGCGCGATGCCGCGTTTCCGGCCCTTGAAGATGATGATTGGGACAGTGTGCTGCACACCAATCTGGACGGGTTTTACAATGTGATCAAACCCGTGATCATGCCCATCATCCAGCGCCGCAAAGGCGGGCGCATTGTCGCATTGACGTCAATTGCCGGACTGGCGGGCAATCGCGGACAGGTCAATTATGCCGCCTCCAAGGCCGGGATTATCGGCGCGGTGAAATCACTGGCGCTGGAACTGGCCAAACGCAAGATCACGGTCAATGCCGTGGCACCGGGCGTCATCGAAACCCGGATGACCGAAGACCTGCCGGAAGACGAGGTCAAGGCAATGATCCCGATGCGCCGTTATGGCACGGCAGACGAAATCGCCGCCGCTGTGGCGTTCCTGTGCAGTGACGATGCATCCTATATCACCCGCCAGGTCATCAGCGTGAACGGGGGGATGCTATGACCAGACGGGTTGTTGTAACCGGCATGGCCGGGATCACCGCGCTTGGTGATGACTGGCAAACCATTTCTGCACGTATGAATGCCGGGGAAACCGGCATCCGACGCATGGATGAATGGGACGGGAAATATGATCTTCGTACCCGGCTTGCCGGCCCGGTAGAAGGCTTTAACCTTAAAGGCAAATTTACCCGCAAACAGTTGCGCAGCATGGGCCGCGTTGCCCAGATGTCGGTTGCGGCCACGGACAAGGCGCTTGAAATCGCCGGTCTTCGCGATGAAAAGTCGATTTTGCAGGGCGGACGCCTTGGGATTGCCTATGGGTCGTCATTTGGCAGCACCCCGCCGGTGCTGGGTTTCACCCGGTTGATGGAAACCGGTGACAGCAACGCCATCACCGCCACCAGCTATATCCAGATGATGAGCCACACATCAGCGGTCAATATCGGGGTTCTGTATGGCATTTGTGGGCGCATCATCCCGACATCGACCGCCTGCACATCGGGCAGCATGGGCATCGGTTACGCCTATGAAGCTATCAAATACGGCATGCAGGATGTTATGATTGCCGGTGGGGCAGAAGAACTCTGTCCGACCATGGTTGCGGTGTTCGACACCCTGTTTGCCACCAGCGACAATAACGATCAGCCCGATGTTACCCCGCGCCCCTATGACCAAAACCGCGATGGTCTGGTGATTGGCGAAGGTGCCGGAACCCTGATCCTTGAAGAATACGAACATGCGGTTGCCCGTGGTGCGACCATCTTTGGCGAAATTGTCGGATTTGCCTCAAACTCCGACGGCGCACATATCACCCAGCCACAAGCCGACAAGATGGAAATTGCCCTGCGCAAATCACTTGAAGATGCGCGACTGTCGCCGGCCGATATCGATATCGTCAATGGCCACGGCACCGCAACCGATCATGGTGACCTTGCCGAAAGCAAGGCAACCCGTGCCGTATTCGACCGTGCCATTCCGATCCATACCCTTAAGGGGCATTTCGGCCATACGCTGGGGGCGTGCGGTGCGATCGAAGCATGGCTTGGTCTGGAAATGATGCGGGACGAAACCTTTGTGCCGACCGCAAATCTTGTTTCGCCCGACCCGGAATGTGCCGATCTTGATTACATCCGCTCCGAACCGCGTACCATTTCCGCCGAATATCTGATGAGCAACAATTTCGCCTTTGGCGGCATCAATACATCGCTGATTTTCGCCAGAATATAAATGATTTGACCTTATCCCACACAGGACACCCAACCATGCGTATTGCCATTCTTGACGATTACCAAAAACTTGCCCTGCAATCGGCTGACTGGTCTGCTGTCAAGGCGCATGGCGAGATTACGGTCTTTCATGACACCATCACTGACAAGAATGCGTTGCGTGACCGGTTGATGCCGTTTGACATCCTGTGTGTCATGCGCGAACGCACACCGATTTCCGGTGACCTGATCCGCAGCCTGCCCAATCTGAAACTGATCGTCACGTCGGGCAAACGCAATGCGGCAATTGATGTGGCAACCGCCCATGAATGCGGGATTACGGTCTGCGGGACGGAATCACCATCAACCGCGACACCGGAACTGGCATTTGCCCTTATGCTGGGACTTGCGCGCAATATTGTGGGTGAAAATGCCTCGATGCGCAGTGGCGGCTGGCAGATCGGGCTCGGTCAGGATCTTGCCGGATCGACATTGGGTATTATCGGCCTTGGCCGACTTGGGGCGCAAATCGCCAAAATTGCCCAGGCCTTTGACATGCACATCACCGCATGGAGCACCAACCTGACACCGGAACGCTGTCAGGAAGTCGGTGTCGAATACAAACCCAGCAAGGAAGCCCTGTTGCGCGATGCCGATTTCGTCACCATCCATCAGCGTCTTTCAGACCGCACGCGCGGCCTGATCGGCATCGAAGAATTCCGGCAGATGAAGAAAACCGCATTTCTGATCAATACATCACGCGGGCCGATTGTTGATGACGCGGCCCTGATTGATGCCGTCAACCGGGGCGAAATCGCAGGCGCAGGTATTGATGTCTATGATCAGGAACCGCTGCCGGCTGCCCATCCACTGCGCAAATGCGACAAGCTGTTGCTGACCCCGCATCTGGGCTATGTCACCCGCCATACCTGGGATGTGTTTTATGGCCAGACGGTTGAGGCGGTGCTGGCCTGGATCAATGGTGA
>NZ_LPVX01000002.1:0-185941 GCF_001613785.1 Thalassospira sp. MCCC 1A02491
CCGGTGTGGAGGTATCCGATACCATGGTCCATGGCGGGCCATATCCGGCATCGACCAACTTTGGCGCGACTTCGGTCGGGACCATGGCGATCCGCCGCTTCCTGCGACCGGTTTGCTATCAGAACATCCCGACCGACGTGCTGCCGGCTGATATCGCGTAACCAACTGCTTTTTCCAAGATACGGCCCGGCGCAAAGCCGCCGGGCAAACCCACGGAGACAAATAATGAGTGACTATGTCCTGAGCAGTGCGACACGCGACAAGCTCAAGAAAATCAGCACCGCTTCGCTGTGCACGGCACTTTTCAAACGCAACCTGCGCAACCAGTTCATCCAGAACGTCCATCAGGTTGCCCCCAAGGACGAAAACATGGTCGGGCAGGCCTATACGCTGCGCTATATCCCGGCCCGCGAAGATCGCAACCCGATCGAAGTATTCCGTGATCCCAAACATCCGCAGCGCGTGGCTGTCGAAGAATGCCCGCCCGGTCATGTTCTGGTGATGGATAGCCGCAAGGATGCCCGTGCGGCCTCTGCCGGCTCGATCCTTGTGACCCGCCTGATGAAGCGCGGTGTCGAAGGCATCGTGACCGATGGCGGTTTCCGTGATGCCGAAGGGATTGGCAAGCTCTCCATTCATTCCTATCACTCGCGCCCGTCTGCGCCGACCAACCTGACCCTGCACGAGGCCTATGACCTTAATGTGCCGATCGGATGCGGTGATGCGCCGGTCTTCCCGGGGGATGTTCTGGTCGGGGACAAGGATGGCGTTGTTGTCATTCCGGCCCATCTGGCAGATGAACTGGCCGAAGAATGCGCAGGTATGGAAAGCTTCGAGGATTTCGTTCTTGAAGAAGTCCTTTCTGGCAAGCCGATCATTGGTCTTTATCCGGCAACCAAGGATGAAACCAAGGCCAATTACGAAGAATGGCGCAAGAAGAACGGGCGTTGATTTCCGCCCGTTGCGTCACAGACAATGCGTCGCAAACGACAAAAGCCGCTCCGATGGGGCGGCTTTTTCATTGGTGGCCGGTTTTGCAAGCGGGTGCTGCTAGTTGGCGGTGGTTGCCTGAAACATGTTTTCATCATGGCGCAACAGGCTTTGGCCAATCGCCCCCTGAAGGGCAAGGTCCTTGTCCCAGGCCAGATGGGTGATCTCGGGGCCGCGGCGTAGTTCGGGAACCTGTGCCTGTTCAAGGCCGCGCATCAATTCCGGTTCCATCATGTCATAGGCGCGTGCGCCCGATCCGGTGATGAAAATCTGTTTGGGGCCCAAAAGCGCGATCAGATTGGCAATGCCATATCCCAGAACCTTGCCCGCATGGCGGAACAGATCAGCCAGGTCCTGATCCCCGGCGCGGGCGCGCGCCACCAGATCCATCATCTGTTCTTCACTTGGATGCAGGCTGTTGGTATCGGGCAGGTCAATCAGGCCGCGGGCATCGCGCAATATGGCGTAATCCCCGATATAGGCTTCAAGGCAGCCGCGCCTGCCACAGTTGCACAGCGGCCCGTCGGGTTGATATTTGGTGTGGCCGAATTCGGCTGCTGTACCGAAATCGCCATTGTAGACCGACCCGTTCAGAACCAGCCCCATGCCGATGCCATAACCCAGCATGATCACGGCAAAATCGCCGCCGCGATGCAGATTGGTGTTTTGGGAAATGGCGGTGGCAATGCAGTTGGCATCGTTTGACATCTGCACAATCCCGCCAAACCGTTCGCCCAATGCCTTGGCAAGTGCGATGTTGCGATGGCGCAGGGCCGGGGACCAGATGATTTCGCCGCTATTGCTGTCGCACACCCCCTGAACCGCAAGGCTGATGCCAACCGGTGGCCGGGCTGAAAAATCCTTATGCCGGGTGATGAATTCCTCGATCAGCCCGATCAGGGTCGTGACCAGACCATTTTCATCAAGATCGCGGGTATTGATGCTGTGTTCCGAACTGCATTCAATTTCACCCTTGAAGTTGCCCAAGGCAATTTCGATCAGATTGATGGTGATCTTGACGCCAATCACACAGGCCGCATTGGGAACAAGATCAAGCAGCACCTTGGGGCGGCCGCGTGTTGATCCGCCATTTCCGCCGCCATTGCCGGTCGCGTTTCCGTTCGTCGTTCCCTGGCTTTCCTGCACCAGCCCCTGTGTCATCAGATCGGCCGTAAGCGAGGTGACGGTCGCCGGGCTTAACCCGGTTGCCGTGCCGATATCGATACGCGCGGCAGGGCCGTGAATGCGCAAATAGCGCAGAATGGCAATCTGGGAAGGTTGACGTGGGGTGTCGGCTTCTTTACGGCGGCTCATGAAGCGTGTCAGTATCCTGTGGGATGGCAAGGCGGGCTTTGTGCCCGCCTTGTAAATATGGGCATTTTTTATCCCGTTTTGGCAAGGGGATAGAAAAGGCTGCGTTACAGAAGCCCGCGTGCCGCAAGGTTGGTCATCAATGCGGTGATGCCAAATTCCCACGGATTGATAACGTCCGAACGGTCCACCTGATTGATCAGTTTGCCAAGGCTTGGTGTCGAAATTGTCACCAGATCACCCATCTCGTGGGTGAAGCCCTTGCCAGCACCGCCGCGATCATCGGTGGGGGCAAACATGGTGCCCAAAAACAGCATAAAGCCATCCGGGTACTGGTGATGTTTGCCAATCGCCTGACCGACCAGGCTTTCGGGCGTGCGGCTGATCTGGCTCATCGAACTGACGGCATCAAGGTGATAGCCATCCGTGCCATCAACCGCCATGGCAAGATCGGCATCCTTGACGGTTTCAAGGGTAAAGTGGTCATCAAACAGGCGGATGAACGGCCCGATGGCGCATGATCCGTTATTGTCCTTTGCCTTGCCCAGAAGCAACGCGGACCGGCCTTCGACATCACGCAGATTGACGTCATTGCCAAGTGTTGCGCCGACAATCCTGCCCTTGGAGGTCACAGTCAGAACCACTTCGGGTTCCGGGTTGTTCCAGTTTGAAATCGGATGCAGGCCAACATGGGCCCCATGGCCCACAGCCGACAACACCGGGGATTTGGTAAAGATTTCCGCATCCGGGCCGATCCCGACTTCAAGATATTGCGACCAGGCACCTTTTTCGATCAGGACCCGCTTGATCTCGGCGGCCTTGTCTGATCCCGGTTCGATCTGTGACAAGTCATCACCGATGATGCCGGTGATTTCAGTGCGGATCTGATCGGCCTTGCTGGCATCTCCGCGTGCCTGTTCCTCGATCACCCGTTCAAGCAGGCTGGCAACAAAGGTCACGCCACTTGCCTTGATCGCCTGAAGATCGTTGGGGCTCAGAAGATGGGCGGTCTTGCCATCGGCACCCGGTTTTGACTGTTCGATGATGTCGCCAAGCGATGCGGCGGTCGGGAAACTTGCCGGGTTCGACAGCCGCGCCAGAACATCGTCGCGTTCAAGCAACTGGCTGATGGTCGGCGCAAGGCTGCTGATATCGCGCAGATTTTCACCATCGACCAGAACCGGGGTCGGGCCGGAAACCCGCGGGTCCCAGATGCGTCCGATCAGAATGGCACGATTGGCGTCATCGGGCAGGATATCGGTATGGTTTGCCGGAAAGCCTTGGGTCATCGGGGCGTCTCGCTTGTTTCGTTCGGGGTCAAAGGGGCGGGGTGTGGTTGGTCGGTGCCAGTTTTATCCGGTGTTGTGATGTCCGATGCTTTGGTTGCGGCCGGACGGTTGGTTGCACCCGGACCAGCCAGATGCAAAAGATGTTCGGGCATCTTGCCCAGGATGATCATGCCAAGAACATCATCATGTGTGACATCCTTGGTCCTGACGCTGCCGACCAGCTTGCCGTTTTTCATCACATGCAGCCGGTCGGAAAGATCAAACACATCATGAAGATCGTGACTGATCAACAATATACCGAGCCCGTCACGTTTCAACTGATCAATCAGTTCGCCGACCATTTTGGTTTCATGCACGCCAAGCGCGGCGCATGGTTCATCCATGATCAAAACGCGTGCTTCGAATAAAAGGGCGCGTGCAATCGCAACCGATTGCCGCTGCCCGCCCGACAGGGCCGAAACGGGTGATGTGAATTTCTTGAAATTCGGGTTGAGGCGATGAAGGACCTCGCGTGCCTTGTGTTCCATCGCCGCATCATCAAGAAAACCAAGCTTGTCGATGATTTCGCGTCCCAAAAACAGGTTCTGGGCCGCATCAAGGTTATCGGCAAGGGCAAGGTTCTGATAGATCGTCTCGATATTGTTGTCGCGTGCATCCCGCGCATTTTCGATTTTGGCTTCCTTGCCATCGACAATGATCTGGCCGCTATCGGCCTGATAGGCACCCGACAGGATCTTGATCAGGGTCGATTTGCCAGCGCCATTGTGGCCCAGCACCCCGACCACTTCGCCGGGATAAAGATCAATCGAAACCCCGTCGACGGCCTTGACCCCGCCAAAGCTGATATGAATGTCGCGCATCTCGACAAGCGGATCGGTATTTGTGGTCATGTCGGTCATATCCGGTCTCCTTACGCGGTCGGGTCGCTGTAACGACGGTGGAAATACTTGTCGCTAAAGACAGCCAGAACAAGAACCAGCCCGATGACAATGCTTTGAAGCGATGTATCGACCCCCAAAAGCGCCATGCCGCTTTGAAGGCTTTGCATCACAAGCGCCCCGATCAGCGCGCCATAAATCGTGCCAACGCCCCCGGCAAGCGACGTTCCGCCAATCACCACCGCGGCAATGACGCGCAATTCATCAAGTGTGCCAAGATCATTGCCCGCCGATTGCAGGCGTGCTGATGAAATCGCCGCACTGATCGCGCACAAAACCCCCATCAGGGCAAAGACCGCAACCGTCATGCGTTTGACATTGATGCCTGCAAGCTCGGCGGCCTGCGGATTGCCACCAATCGCAAAGACATAGCGCCCGAACCGGGTCCGCTTGACCACAATGGTCAGGATGATCGCCACAAGGGCGACAATCAGAAGCGGGATCGGAATACCGTGCGAGATTTCAAGATTTTCCGGGGTGACCGGAATGCCCTTGTTCTCAAGCAGGCGTTCGGCAGCACGCGTCGGCAGGTGATAGGCATTCAGGGTCGCAATCGCGGCCAGAACCAGCCCGCCCTTGATGATGGTATTGGTATATTCCGCCCAGACCGGCTTGACCGGGAATTCGAATGAAAGACGGCGGCGGCGTTCCATGATCGCGGCATAGATGATCGCAAGAATGGCGATCAGGGCGACGATCCAGCTCCATGTCGCGCCAATCGTGCCTTCGATCCCGCCGCCCAGCAAAATGAAATTGTGATCAAGCGGGGCAACCGTGCGGCCCTGTGTCACCCACCAGGCCGAACCGCGCCACACCAGAAGACCGCCAAGGGTCACGATAAAGGCCGGAACACCGAGATACCCGACGGCAAGCCCCTGAATCCCGCCAATAGCCGCGCCAAGGGCAATGCCGACCAGAAGGGTCAGGATCCAGGTCAGCGGATGATTGTAATCAAGAAACTGTGGCAGGACATCGGTCTGAACCACCCCCATGATCATGGCCAGAACGCCCAGTATGGCGCCGACCGAAAGATCGATATGACGGGTAACGATAATAAGAACCATGCCGCAGGCCATCACGGCAACCGATGCGGTCTGGACCGACAGGTTAAAGATATTGCGCGGGGTGATAAATCGCCCGCCCGATGCGATATCAAAGCCGACCCAGATGATCAGCAAAACAACGGCAAGGCCAACCAACCGGCGGTCGACTTCCATTTTCGTAAGCAGTCGTGACATGAAAACGCTCGTAAGGCAGCGGGGCCGGCATGCTGTGTTCTGCGCACGCGAACAGCAGCCGACCCCGGGTTAAGCAAGGCAGGAGGAAATAAAGACTGCCCTAGTTACAGGCAGATACCTTGCCGCTCGGAACGCCTTTGCATACGACGTCTTTGGACACCCAACCGGCATCAATCACCAGATCAAGCTTGTTCTGGGTGATGGCAACCGGATCAAGGAAGAAGGATTTCATGGTCACGCCATTCGGGCTTTGCCAGTCTTCGGTGCCCGAAACGTCGGCGAGTTTGGTGCCCTTGGCCAGATCGACTGCGATTTCAGCGGCCCGTTTGCCAAGAAGACGCGCATCCTTCCAGACCGAAACCGTCTGGGTGCCAAGTGCAACACGGTTCAGGGCCGCATGATCGCCATCCTGACCCGAAACCGGGATACCCTGCATGCCCTGTGCGGAAAGGGCGGCAACCACACCGCCAGCCGTACCGTCGTTGGAGGCAACAACAGCATCAACCTTGTTATCCGCAGCCGTCAGGAACTGCTCCATATTGCGCTGGGCGATCGCCGGCTGCCAGCTGTCGGTATAGGCTTCGCCGACAACCTTGATGTCACCGGAATCGATGGCCGCCTGAAGAATTTCAAGCTGGCCTTCATGCAGGATATTGGCATTCGGATCGGTCGGAGCACCCTTGATGAAGACGTAATTGCCTTTGGGCTGGGCGCCAAACACGGCCTCGGCCTGAAGGCGGCCGACTTCCTTGTTGTTGAATGTAATGTAATAGGCGTTCGGATCTTCGATCAGGCGGTCATAACCGACCACCGGGATGCCTTCATTGGTTGCCATTTCCACCGCCGGACCGATCGAGGCGGAGTCTTGCGCCAGAACGATCAACGCATCCGCGCCGCGCGCAATCAGGCTTTCAATATCGGAAAGCTGCTTGGACGGATTGCTTTGGGCGTCCGCGCTGATGTATTCCGCGCCGGCTGCTTCAAGGGCGGCCTTGATCGCGGCTTCATCGGTTTTCCAGCGTTCTTCCTGGAAATTCGACCAGCTGACGCCAACCGTAAGATCAGCCGCAAAGGCATTTGCAGACAGCAATACGCTACCGGCCAGCATGGCCGTGGAGAGGAGTTTTTTCATTGGTTTCTTCCCTGAATGAATGTGTCTTGTTGCGACATTTATTTTTGTTGTCGAAAAAATGTTGACGTGAAGAAGCCGTCCTGTCAAATTTTTTTTAGTGATTAAATTAAAAACAGCTCTTTGGGCGATCAATTCGTCCCGTAAATCCGCATTTTTGGTTGATTCATGGGGTGATTTTCAATGATGCACTGCATCATTTAATTCGGTTGTCTAAAATAAAACAAAGATATGACAGGGAACGTTATGACAGCGAGTTATCACGACATTGACGGGAAATCCGTGCTTGTGACCGGCGGTGCGTCGGGGATCGGGGCATCAATTGTGCGTGCCTTCTGTGCCCAGGGGGCGCATGTCGGTTTCTTTGATATTGATGATGGTGCCGCACAAAAGCTGATTGACGAGATCCGCGATGAAACCGGTCGGGCACCGGTCTACAAATCCTTTGATCTTCGCCAGCAATCGCTGATTGCGGGTGCGGTGCGTGAAATGTCGGCGGCAATCGGGCCGATGGATGTTCTGGTCAATAATGCCGCCCGTGATGACCGGCATCGCCCCGAAGAAATCGGACCGGAACAATGGCGCGATGGTCTGGATGTCAACCTTGCGCATCATTTCTTTTGTGCTCAGGCCGTGGCCCCGGACATGAAGAAAAAAGGCGCAGGCAGCATCATTAATTTCAGTTCCGTAAGTTATATGATGGGGCTTCCCGATCTGGTGGCTTATGAAACGGCCAAGGCCGGGGTGATTGGCCTGACGCGTGCGCTGGCGCGTGACTGGGGGGCTGATGGCATTCGCGTAAATGCGCTAACGCCGGGCTGCATCATGACCCAGCGACAGCTTGATCTGTGGATTTCCCCCGCTGACGAGGAACGCATTCAGCAACAGCAATGCGTCAAACGCCGGCTGGTTGGTGATGATGTCGCGCAGATGGTGCTGTTTCTGGCATCCGATGTGTCTTCGGCCTGCTCGTCACAGAACTTCATTGTTGATGGCGGCATCGTCTGATCCGTCACGCACCGGCCTAAATCCGATCATCGGGTTTGCCGGTTCGCAAATGCCTTGTCCCGCAGTCGCCCCAATCGAGAACACACATCATGTCGCCCACCAATCTTCCCGCATCCCCGATCATCATTGATGAAAAAGCAAACCCTTACCGCGATTGCATTCAGGGGTTGGCCAATCAGCCGATCACGGTCGTCAAACTGTTGCGCGACGCGGTGAATGAAAACCCGGTCGTTGCCCGGGGCCGTGATTTCAGCGTCCCGGAAATCAGGGATGTGGTCGGGCGTCTGGTCGAAAACCGGCCACGCATTGCGATCATTGGCGGCGCGCCCGATCATCCGGCCCATCTTCTTGATCGGCCACAGGCCCTGATGGCGGCAATCCGCATCTGGGAAATGGGCGGGGTGCCGTTCCTGTTTCATGTGCCCGTAATCTGTGATGGCACCGCGCAAAACAATATCGGGCAAAGCTATTCCCTGGCGTCGCGCAATCATACGGCTGCTGCGGTCAATATCACGTTCGAAGGGCACAGCTATCACGCGGCCTATGTCATTGCCGGCTGTGACAAATCACCGGCTGCCGTGGTTGCCGGTCTGGCGGCTGCTGATCATGCCCGTGCCTATCGCGGCGATCAGGCCCCGGTCTGGGCGGTTTTTGCCCCGTCCCATGTTCTCAAGGGCGGTGAAATTCCCGAAGGCACACGGCGCTTGCTTGATCAGATTGCACTGGATGCCGATCGTGCAGGCCATGATGATCTGGGATCGGATATTCGTGAAAATATGCGCTATATCCTGCAATGCACCTCGGACGAGGCCTTTGCCGGGTTGCTGGAACGTGCCCGGTTGCTGGGCCTGATTGATGGCGCACTTGAACGCCGCGTGCTTGATCAGCTCGCCACTGCGACCTGTGATTCCAAGGGCGGCATTTGTGCCTTTAACGGCACGGGAAATTCATCGCGTACCATGTTGGCGGCCTTTGGCCTGACACCGCCGGAACTGGAACTTCTGACCGACGTTCCACCCTTTAGTGCGGTGGCGGCCGGGGTGGATGCCTTGTTTGATGTTTTTAACAAACCGCAATATGCGATCGGCAATCTGCTAAAAGCCAATTTCGCCAATTTCGTGCGCATTCATAATGCGACCGGATCAAGCAGCAACATGCTTTTGCATCTGCCTTTCATGATGCGCTATGCCGGGTTTGATGTGTCGATTGATGATTATCAGGATGTGCGCACCAAAACCCCGGTGCCTGAAATCTTTGCCCACAGCCTGACCGAAAATCGCGATACCTTTGTACTGGCCCAACAAATGGCCGAAGGTAAAAATCGCGGCATGGAAAGCATTTATCGCATTCTTTCCGATCTGGGGGTGGCGATGGATCTTGATGCGCCGACGGTCCTTGGCAAAACCTGGGCCGAACGTATTGCCGGTCTTGAAAATCCGGTTGATCTGTCGCTTGGTGATGCGTCGGTTATTCGCGCAACCCCGGTGCGCAAACGATCGGGCGTGGATGTTCTTACCGGCAGTTTCTTTGAAAATTGCGCGGTCAAAACATCGGGGATGAGCGACCATTTGCTGTCGCATTTCGACGATCATGTTTTCATCGTCCGCTATTACGAAAACGAACATGTCTGTAACGGGGATTTTGCATCACCCGATCTGGTGACGCGCCTGATTGAAACCGATGGCGTGGACGAGGAACTGATTGCCGCAGTGGTTCGGCGCAATGGCGGGAACAGTGTTGATATGAACGCGCCCAAGGACATGCTGGCACAGGGGCATTTGTCCTTTGCCTTTGTCATTGGCGGGCAGGGGCCCGAAGCCTATGGCATGCCGGAAATGTTTTCACCGTCCCAGAATCTGCGTCATCACCGCATTCTTGAAGCATCCTCGATGCTGATTACCGACGGGCGCTATTCGGGGGTGACCAAGGGCGCGTGCATTGGTCACATGGTGCCAGAAGCATTCACGGGCGGCGGGATCGGTTATCTGCGTGACGGGGATGTGCTGCGTCTGAACCTGACGACGCTGAAACTTGACTGGCTTGATCCGGTGGCGTTTCTGGACGGGATGGAATTACCCGCCGATCCACGGGGGATCAAAGAACGGGTCGAACTCTTCGAAGGGCGGCTTGGGCGGATGGAAGCCCGGCAGTGTGATATCGCTGCGAGCAATGTCCTCGATGCGATTGGAAATGCGGCGTGCGGCATCGTCCCACGGGCAGTTGACCGCCGTGCAATCAAGTCCTCGCGATAGGCGTTGCGCGCTGTCGCGTTCAAATATGATTTCACCGCGCGTCACGCTGTTGGATTCCCGAACCGTCAAAACAAGTGCCGCAAAGCACAGCCCGCCGCCGACAAGCATCATAAGCCGTCCAAGCATTGGTGCTTTTTCACGATGAAATCGGGGCATGTCCTGACCTTTCAAATATTGCCAATATCCGCGCGCACTGTGATCAGGTCGGGCTGACCTGATCGGTTGCCGCACCGGACTGCGACGCGTCTGGTGTCGCATCCCCGCCCAGCGCCTGATAAAGCGTGATCAGGTTGGTGATGCGATCAAGCTGGTTTTCAAGGACGGTTTCCTCGGTGGTGCGCCGGTCTTCCTGCGCATCAAGCCAATCCTGCATCGCGACCGCCCCCGACCGGAACCGGGTTTCATAGATCGCCTCTGCGTTGAGTGACGCCGCAAGTGCTGCTTCAAGTCTTTCAGCCCGGCGATCATAATTGGTCCGCGCAGACAGGGCATTTTCGACATCCGCCATTGCTTGGTACGTGGTCTGGCGGAACTCGGTGATGGCCTGTTCATATTCGGCTTCGGATACCCTGATATTCAACTGCCCTTCATTCCAGTTCAGGAATGGTAACGCCAGGCTGGCGCCAAGTGTTCCAACCGGATTGGACAAAAGATTGCGCAACTGATCGCTGCTTGATCCAAGCGTCCCGGTCAGGCTGATGGTTGGCAACAGACTGGTCTTTACGGAATTGAGTTCCTCGACACTTTCGCGCAGGCGCAATTCGGCGGCCCGGACATCGGGACGCCGTTCCAGAAGACCCGATGGCAACCCTTCGGGGATGGCCGGCAACATACCGGCGGGCAGTGTCTTGCGCGTGATTTCAATATCTGATGGCGGTTGGTTGAACAGAATGGACAACGCATTCTTGGTTTCGGTCAGGCTCTGTTCAATCTGGGTATAGGCCGCGCGCTGGTTTTCAAGGTTGCTGCGCGCTTCATTGACTTCAAGCGATGATGTCGAACCCGATGCATATTGCACATCCACCAGATCAAGGGTTTGCTGTGCGTAATCAATGCTGGCCTGAGCGATATCAAGACGCTGCTGATAATAGACCGCCTGCCAGTAAAGGGTCGCCGTCGTCCCGATCAGCGAAAGCGCAGTGCTTTCGCGATCTTCAAGGGTGGCAAGGGCTTCCCACTTGGCGGCATCATAATCGTGGCCAAGCTTGCCCCACAGATCGAGCTCGTAACTGATCCCGGCATCAACACCATAGCTGCGCGTAATGTCGCCATTGCTGCGACCATCTTCACTGTCGAACTGGCGCGATGTCGAAATATCGCTGCCCGCCGAAAGATCGGGATAAAGCGCATCTTCGGCAAGTCCGGCTGTCAGCTGTGCCTGGCGGACCTTGATGGTGGCTGCGGCCAGATCGTTGTTGGTTTCAAGCGCGCGGGCAATCAACCGGTTAAGCTGCGGGTCGTCAAAATTCTTCCACCATCCGGTCTGTGCAAGAATTTCTGCCCGGGTTGCGGTGTCATCCGTGCCAATGTCGTTTCTGGTGGCGGTATCTGTGACGGCAACGGTTGATTGGCCCCACGATGTCGGCATGGTCATGTCGGGTCGGTCATAGCTGACTTCCGACAGGCTCGAACATCCGGCAAGCATCAGCATCGACAGGATCGTTCCGGTTTTCAGAATGTTTTTCATGATCTTTTTTCTTTCCTAGTCGCGTGACAGGGCATCGACCGGATCCAGTCGTGCCGCATTGCGGGCGGGCAAAAAGCCGAACGTGATGCCGATCATGGTCGCGCAGGCAAAGGCACCGATGATTGATGTCGGTGAATAGACCATCGAAAAACTGCTGCCGATCAGATCAAACAGCTCGCCGATGGCAAGGGCGCCAAGAACGCCAAGCCCCCCGCCCAGAATGCACACCAGAACCGCTTCGATCAGGAACTGGCGCAAAATGTCGCTTTGACGGGCGCCAACGGCCATGCGGACCCCGATTTCACCGGTGCGTTCGGTGACCGAAACCAGCATGATATTCATCACCCCGATCCCGCCGACGACCAATGAAATCACCGCAATCGATGAAATCAGAAGCGTCATGGTGCTGGTGGTTTTCTCGACCGTCTGGCGGATGCTGTCACTATTGACGGTAAAGAAATCCTTGGTGCCATGGCGCTGGGTCAAAAGATCGGTGATCTGACTTTCGGCAAGGGCGGGGGCGACATTGTCGGCCACCCGTACCGTGATGCTGCTCAGATAGGTCTGACCAAGAATACGGGTCAAAGCCGTGCTGTGCGGCACCCAGATATTCAGGCTGTCTTGATTGCCAAACGTGCTGGTTTTCGGCGCAGTTACCCCGATGATCTGTACCGGCACCGATCCAAGAAGGATCACTTCGCCAACCGCACGTTCCCCGTCCGGGAAAAGTTTCTGCACGGTATTGTCATCAATGATGGCAACCTGGGCACGTTTCCCGATTGCTGCCTGGTCAAACCAGATGCCGTCGGCAATTTCATAGCCGCGGACACGGTAATAATCGGTGCCAACACCGGTGACATTGGCATTGACCTCGATATTGCGATATCGCAGTGCGACGGTGCTTGAAACCCGGGGCGTGACGCTGTCGACATAATACTGGCTGGCCAGAACGTCGGCATCACCGGCAGTCAATGTGCGGATCTGATCGGCATCCCGGTCCCCGAAATCCTTGCCACGATTGATGTCGATCGTGCTGGTGCCGATGCTGCTGATATCGGAAAGGATGCGTTCCTGTGATCCGGTGCCAAGGGCCACGACCGAAACCACCGATGCAATGCCGATAATAATGCCCAGCATGGTCAGGAAAGTGCGCAGGCGATGCGCATTCATCGCAATCAGCGCCATTTTGAACGCTTCGCCAAACCGGCCAAGTTGCGACAGATAACTGCTTTGACCGCTGCTGATGGTGTTGATCGCAACGGTCGATGCGTCGTCATCGGATTTTGGCGAGATGCGTTCATCGCGGATGATTTCGCCGTCGCGGATTTCGATGATGCGTTCGGCATGGGCCGCCACATCATGATCATGGGTCACCAGAATGACGGTATGTCCGTCCCGATGCAGATCGCGCAACAGATCAAGCGTCTGCTTGCCGCTTTGCGTATCAAGTGCGCCGGTCGGCTCATCGGCCAGAATGACATCCCCGCCATTCATAAGCGCACGGGCAATACTGACACGTTGCTGCTGTCCGCCCGAAAGCTGGCTCGGTCTGTGATGGATGCGGTCACCCAATCCGACACGGGTCAGGATTTCGGTTGCGCGTCTGGTTCGTTCGCCGGCATCGGTTCCGGCATAGATCGCCGGAACTTCAACATTGCCAAGCGCACTAAGATCCGACAACAGGTGATATCGCTGAAAGATGAACCCGAAATATTCACGGCGCAGGGCGGCAAGCTCGTCAGGTTCAAGATCACCGGTCAGGCGACCATTGACGCGATATTCCCCTTCGGTCGGGCGATCCAGACAGCCAAGGATATTCATCAATGTCGATTTGCCCGATCCCGACGCCCCGATGATGGCGACCATTTCGCCACGCTCGATCGTCAGATCAACGC
The DNA here is from genome assembly GCF_001613785.1 of Thalassospira sp. MCCC 1A02491. Taxonomy (NCBI): domain Bacteria; kingdom Pseudomonadati; phylum Pseudomonadota; class Alphaproteobacteria; order Rhodospirillales; family Thalassospiraceae; genus Thalassospira; species Thalassospira sp. MCCC 1A02491. Next base: position 13,738 of record NZ_LPVX01000002.1, read on the forward strand.
CCTTAAGCACGGCGATCTGTTCTTCACCGGCCGGGTAATGACGCCACAGATTGCGAATTTCGATCAGCGGGGCGGTGGTGCTGTTTGACATGGTTTCATCGCGCATGATCAAAACATCCCGCCCGGAGGACCCCGGCGTCCCGATTGTGTGCTTGTCGGCAATTCGGCCCCGCTGGCCATGCCAATGACGATCTCGTCATCGGCACTCAGGCCGCTGGTGATTTCGGCATTGATATTGGTATTCAGTCCGACGGTGACGGCACGTGGTTCCGGGTGGCCATCGTCGGTCATGACATCAAGAAAATAACCGCCATCTTCGGTCGGGCCTTTCAGGGCCGAGGACGGAACAATCAGGGCATTTTCCGACTGATCAAGAATGATGGTGACTTCGGCTGTCATCCACAGACGCAACAGATGGTCGGGATTTTCAACATCAAACAGCGCGTTGTAATAGACCGCTTCGTCATCGGTGTTTTCATCATCGTCCTCGATCCCGGTCGGGGCCGGTTCAATGGCGCGAAGGGTGCTTTTGTAAACGGTGCTGGAATCCCCCAGAACCGTGAATTTCACAGGCAGACCTTCCTTGATGCGGATGATATCGGCTTCGGAGACCTCGGCCTTGACGGTTACGGTATCAAGTTTGGCCAGCTTGATGATGGTCGGGGTGGATTGTGATGCGTTGACGGTCTGGCCTTCCTTGACCGGAAGGGCGACGACCGTGCCATCCATCGGCGCTGTGATCTTGGTATAGCCAAGGTCGATCCGCGCGGTATCCACCGCAATTTCGGCCTGGGTGATCTGGGCATTCAATGCATCGACATCGGCCTTGGCAATCGCAAGGGTGGCTTCGGCCGCGTCATAGTCTTCCTGCGGGGATGCATCAAGTGCGCGCATCTTCTTCTGGCGGGCAAAATCAAGTTCCGCCTGTTTGAGTGTCGCCTTCTGGGCGGCAAGCTGGGCCTTGATATTGGCAAGGGATGCCTCGGCCTCCTGCAGATCGTTTTCCTGGGTTGACGGATCGATCTCGGCAATCAGGTCGCCTTCGCGGATCCGGTCGCCAAGTTCCACATGCAGGGCCATGATCTGACCGGAAACCTGCGCGCCGACACTGACCAGCTTCGAAGCACTGACCGCCCCGGTGGCAAGCACGGTATCTTCGATTGTGCCCATACGCGGCTTGGCCGTGATAAAGGCGGTATCGGCACTGCTGGGGAACAGATAGGCCTGCAACCCCCACGCAGCCCCGGCCAGGGCGACAATCAAAATGACGGCGTTGCGGACGCGTTTTCCGGATCTACTCATCGGGCATTCATTCCTGACATTGCTCAGTGGCGCGACATGCGCATTCCTGATGAGCAACAGATAACAAGCCAGCCCGGGCTTGAGGGTGAGGGGGGTGAAAATGATCTGTAAGGAATGTGTAAAGATGGCCTTCGGGCTCTTTTAACGGGCGCAACGATGGGTAGAATGGCATCATCCAGACCGCAAAAACAAACCGGCCCGTCATACCGTGCCGACGCCAAGGAAAGACGCAAACAATTGACCCGCATATTGCTTGTAGATGACGACGCCGAACTGGGGGCGATGCTTGCCGAATATCTTGATGGCGAGGGCTTTGACGTTTCCCAGGCCTATAACGGCAAGGAAGGGCTGGCGCGCGCGCTTCAGGGGGAATATGCCGTCATCCTGCTTGATATCATGATGCCCGGCATGGGCGGCATTGACGTTCTGCGCGAATTGCGTGTCAAAAGCCGCGTGCCCGTCATCATGCTGACCGCCAAGGGTGATGACGTTGATCGGGTCATCGGGCTTGAATTGGGGGCGGATGATTATATCCCCAAACCTTATTATCCGCGGGAACTGGTGGCCCGTATCCGGGCGGTTTTGCGCCGGGCCGAACCGGTTGTTCCCAGTGATCCGGACGGGGCGGGGAACAATTCGTTCGATGAACTTGTTCATGGCAAACTCAAACTCAAACCGGCCAGCCGCGTGGCAAGTTTTGATGGCGTGGCGTTTGATTTGACCGTGTCGGAATTCAATCTGCTCGAAGTTCTGATGCGTGCGGGCGAACGTGCCCTTTCCAAGGACGAATTGTCGCGCAAGGTGCTGGGTCGCCCGCGCGAGGTTTATGACCGTTCGATTGATGTGCATATGAGCAACCTGCGCCAGAAACTGCAAACCGTCAGCGGCGATGCCGGCATGATCGAAACCGTGCGCGGCTTTGGCTATCGTTTAAGGCAGGACACATGAAAAGACGTCTGTTCTGGAAAATCCTGATCGGGTTTATCATAACCTTTACCGGTATCTCGGTCGGGGTCTGGTCGCTGCTGATGTTATATGGCGGGCCGCCCGAACCGTTCCATATCGGCTATCTCAAACGCACCGCCCCGGGATATCTGCAAACTGCCGCCGAAGTCGCCCGCCATGGCGGTGTTGACGAACTCGAAGCCACCATTGCCCATTGGCCAAAATCCGAACGCAGCCGCCTGATCATTGATCTGGGCACCCCCGGTTCGGTCGGTACAGTCGATGGCGCCAATAGCGCCAATAATGCCAGCGCTGCCAATAGTACCGATATGGTTGCGCGCATCTTGCCGGATAACGGTTCCCCCGAATGGCTGGATGCGCTCAAAGAATACCCCGCCTTTGAACAGGTCGTGACCGGTCCTGGCGGTGAAAAGATCCGCCTGATCTATGATGTCAGCGATGTGATTGCCGAAATCCCGCAACGGTCACGCTGGAAAGTCCCCAATCCCCTGATCATTCTCGGATCGATTGGCGGCCTTGTCTTTAGTGGTGTTCTCGCCTGGTATCTGACGCGCCCGATCCTGAAAATCAGTGACGGGTTCGAAGAATTGTCGCGCGGCAATCTGGATTACCGTCTGGGCAAAACCATCGGGCGGCGGCGCGATGAAATTGCCGATCTGGCCCGTGATTTCGATGTCATGGCTGATCGGTTGCAACGGCTTGTCGCGGCGCGTGACCGGTTGCTCAATGACGTCTCGCACGAATTGCGCTCTCCGCTTGCCCGGATGCAGCTTGCCGTCGGGCTGGCGCGCCAGTCACCGGACAAAAGTGCCACTTCGCTTGACCGCATCGAAAAGGAAGCCTTCCGGCTTGATGAGCTGGTGGGGGAACTTCTGACCCTGTCGCGGGCCGAAAGCGGTGCGGCACGCCATCAATCATGGATCGATCTTGATCATCTGCTGGGCCGTGTGGTCAGCGATGCCCGGTTCGAAGCCGATGCCACCGGTGTGATTGTCGATGCCGATTTTGGGGCGCGACCGTCCGGTGATCACAATGTACCGGTATTGATGGGCAGTCCCGAACTGTTGCGCCGGGCTTTTGAAAATGTCGTGCGCAATGCCCTGCGCCATTCGGGCGAAGGACAGATCGTCAAAATCACGGCCACGGATGATGCCGATCACCAGCAGTTCCGCATCGACATCAGTGACGAAGGCCCGGGCATTGACGGCGACAAACTCGATGACCTGTTTGAACCCTTCGTGCGCGGGCAGTCAAATGCCTGGGGCGGTGGGTTCGGCCTTGGCCTGTCGATTGCCCAGCGCGCCATTCGCGCCCATGGCGGGGATATCAAAATCCGCAACCGTGATCAGGGCGGGCTTCTTGTCACAATTCTTCTGCCCTATGAATTGCGTCAGGCCGAAGTCTGATCATCGGGACGGGCAAGAAAGACGCCCATAAAAACAAACGCCCCGGCCTGTGCAAAGCCGGGGCGTTTCGGTTTTCGGACCGGGATGCTTATCCCATGCGTTCGGACGCATAGCTTCCCGGGCTTGGCGGGAAGACAATGGTACGATTGCCGTTGATAAAGGACCGGTGGTGAATGTGGGCGTGAACGGCACGCGCCAGAACCTGACTTTCAACGTCACGCCCGATCGACACATAATCGGCCGAGTTCTGGGCATGGGTGATGCGTGCGATATCCTGTTCAATGATCGGACCTTCATCAAGATCGGCCGTCACATAATGGGCCGTCGCCCCGATCAGTTTCACACCGCGTTCATAGGCCTGCCGATACGGGTTGGCCCCCTTGAAACTTGGCAGGAATGAATGGTGGATATTGATGATCTTGCCGCTCATTTTCTTGCACAGGCTGTCAGACAGAACCTGCATATAGCGCGCCAGAACAATGAGTTCGACCTCGCTGCTGGCAACGATATCAAGAAGCTTTTTCTCGGCTTCGGGCTTGTTGTCCTTGGTCACCGGGATGTGGTGGAACGGGATATCGTGATTGACCACGACCTTCTGATAGTCGAAATGGTTTGAAACCACACCGACGATATCAATCGGCAAGGCCCCGATTTTCCAGCGATACAAAAGATCGTTCAAACAATGGCCAAACCGCGACACCATCAGAAGAACCTTCATCTTCTCCGCGCTGTCATGGAACTGATAGGTCATGCCAAATTGCGTTGCCGGACCATCAAAGCCACGCGACAGGGTTTCCTGATCGACACCTTCTTCGCTGACAAAGGCCACCCGCATAAAGAACAGGCCGGTTTCCATGTCATCAAACTGGGAACTGTCGGTAATGTTGCAACCATGTTCGGCCAGATAGGCTGAAATGGCGGCAACAACCCCGCGCTGGGAGTCACAGGTGACTGTCAGAACGTAGCTTTTCATCTCGTCTGGCTTTCAAAATAACAGTGAATGAAAATGACCCGGCCCCGTCCATCGGGGAATGTTTTGGGGCCGGGCAGAAGCATCAGATATCAAGCGTGTTTTCGCGTTCCCAGCTTGAGAAATGCGAAACATATGAATTCCATTCTTTTTGCTTGAGCTTGAGGAACGCCTTGGAAAACGCCATGCCAAGTTCGGCCTGAAGCGCTTCGTTGCGGCCCAGTTCGCGTAATGCATCAAGAAGGTTCAGCGGCAGGCGCGGCGCATCCTTGACCAGATGGCCTTCTTCATACATGTCGATGTCATAATGCGGGCCGGGGTCGGCGGCATTTGCCATGCCGTCAAGTCCGGCCGCAATGATCACCGCCTGAAGCAGATAGGGGTTGGTCGCCCCGTCGGGCAGGCGCAATTCAAACCGGCCCGGGCCCGGGACACGCACCATATGGGTGCGGTTATTGCCGGTCCAGGTCACCGAATTGGGGGCCCAGGTCGCGCCCGATGTGGTGCGCGGCGCATTGATGCGTTTATATGAATTGACCGTCGGGTTGGTGATCGCGGCCATGGCCGATGCATGGTTCATGATCCCGCCCAGGAAATGCTTGCCCTTTGATGAAAGGCCAAACGGGGCCGCGTCATCGGCAAAGGCATTCTGACCGGCCTCATTCCACACCGATACATGGCAATGGCATCCGTTGCCCGTCAGGCCGGCAAACGGTTTGGGCATGAATGTCGCGCGAAGGCCGTGTTTCTCGGCAATCGATTTGACCATGAATTTGAAAAAGGAATGCTTGTCCGCGGTTTTAAGCGCATCATCAAATTCCCAGTTCATTTCAAACTGGCCATTGGCGTCTTCATGGTCGTTCTGATAGGCACCCCAACCCAGTTCCAGCATGTAATCACAAATCTCCGCAATCACGTCATAGCGGCGCATGACCGCCTGCTGGTCGTAACACGGCTTTTCGGCGGTATCGGCGGCATCCGAGATTGCCGTACCATCCTCGGTAATCAGGAAAAATTCCGCCTCGACCCCGGTTTTGACATTCAGGCCAAGCTTGGCAGCCTTGGCGATCTGGGCCTTAAGGACATTGCGCGGGGCCTGCTCGACCGGCTGGTTTTCCATGATGCAATCGGCCGCGACCCAGGCAACATCGGGTTTCCACGGCAACTGGATCACAGAGTCCGGATCAGGAACCGCAAACATGTCGGGATGGGCGGGGCTCAGATCAAGCCAGGTCGCAAACCCGGCAAATCCCGCACCTTCTTCCTGCATGTCAGCAATCGCCTGGGTGGGAACAAGTTTGGCGCGCTGTCCGCCAAACAGGTCGGTAAAGCTGATCATGAAATACTTTATGCCGCGTTCCCGGGCAAAGGCTGATAGATCCTTGGTCATTGAAGTCCCCTGACGAATTTTATGCAGTGCCAACGGTTATCCCGGCGTGCCAAAAGGCACACCGGTTCCGGTGGTGCGTTAATGTTCTAGAATCCTCCCTGACCGGGAATCCAACTGGTCCCGGCAAGCGGTACACCGGCCATGGCCGCCGCTTCGATATTCAGTGCGCACAGATCCTCGGGTTCGAGGTTGTGCACATGATTTTTGCCGCAGGCGCGCGCAATTGTTTGCGCTTCAAGTGTCATGACCTTCAGGTAGTTGGCCAGACGCCGACCAGCGGCAATCGGGTCAACCCGTTTCATCAGGTCGGCATCCTGGGTCGTGATGCCTGCGGGATCACGGCCTTCATGCCAATCGTCATACGCCCCGGCCGTCGTGCCAAGCGCGTTATAGTCTTCTTCCCATTTGGGATCGTTATCGCCAATCGCGACCAGGGCAGCCGTCCCGATGGAAACCGCGTCCGCGCCAAGGGCCAATGCCTTTGCCACGTCCGCGCCATTGCGAATGCCGCCGGATACGATCAATTGTACTTTGCGATGCATTCCCATGTCTTGCAACGCTTTTACCGCTGGGCGGATACAGGCAAGCGTCGGCTGACCGACATGTTCAATGAACACTTCCTGGGTTGCCGCCGTACCGCCCTGCATGCCGTCAAGCACGATGACATCGGCACCGGCCTTGACGGCAAGTGCCACGTCATAATAGGGGCGGGCACCGCCAACCTTGATAAAGATCGGCTTTTCCCAGTCGGTGATTTCGCGCAATTCCTGAATTTTGATCTCAAGATCATCCGGACCGGTCCAGTCGGGATGACGACATGCCGAACGCTGATCGATCCCCTTGGGCAGGTTGCGCATATGGGCCACACGGTCCGAGATTTTCTGACCCAGCAACATGCCGCCGCCGCCCGGTTTCGCGCCCTGACCAATGACGATTTCAATCGCATCGGCGCGTTTGAGATCGCGCGGGTTCATGCCGTACCGTGACGGAAGATATTGATACACTAGGGTTTCGGAATGGCCGCGTTCTTCCTCGGTCATGCCGCCATCGCCGGTGGTGGTCGATGTGCCCGCAAGGGTCGCCCCACGCCCAAGCGCCTCTTTGGCCGGACCGGAAAGTGAACCGAAACTCATGCCTGCGATGGTGATCGGGATTTTAAGTTCAATCGGTTTCTTGGCAAAACGGGTGCCCAGCGTGACTGCGGTTTCGCATTTCTCGCGATATCCCTCAAGCGGGTAGCGTGACATGGATGCACCAAGGAACAGCAAATCATCAAAATGCGGGACCTTGCGTTTGGCGCCACTGCCGCGAATGTCATAGATGCCGGTGGCCGCTGCACGGCGGATTTCCGATAAGGTATAATCATCAAAGGTTGCCGATTTGCGCGGCGTGGTAACGGGATGTTTGTAGCTCATGGTCTGATCCTGTTTCTGGGCTGAAAGCATGGTTTCAGCGCTGCGCGTCAATAAGCGTCGGCATTGTCGATGTTGAAATTGTAAAGCTGGCGGGCAGAGCCATATCGCGTGAATTCTTCGGGCTTCACATCCGTGATCCCCGCATCCGACAGAAGCTTGGCCAGAATTTCGATATGTTCGGGGCGCATATCCTTTTTGATGCAATCCGCACCAAGCGATTTGACCGTGCCGCGTACGAAAAGCCGTGCCTCATACAGGGAATCACCAAGCGCATCCCCGGCATCACCCAGAACAACAAGATTGCCCGATTGCGCCATAAAGGCCGACATATGGCCGATATTGCCTTTGACCACGATGTCGATGCCCTTCATCGAAATACCGCACCGTGACGATGCATTGCCTTCGATCACCAGCAATCCGCCATGGGCGGTGGCCCCGGCATACTGGCTGGCATCGCCCTTGATCACGACCTTGCCCGACATCATGTTTTCCGCCACACCCGGACCGGCATTGCCATGCACCGTGATATTGGCGGTCTCATTCATACCGGCACAGTAATAGCCGACACTGCCCTTGATCTGGACATTGACCGGGGCATCAATCCCGACGGCAACCGCATGGGCACCGCGCGGATTGGTGACTTCGAATTCCTCGTTCCCACCGTCTTTATCAAGTGCATGAAGCGACGCATTCAAATCGCGCAATTCGGTGGTTGCAAGATCAAACACTGGCATATGTGTTCCTTCCTTAAATGGCTGCCTGTGTGAGGCGGCCGGGTCGGGGCGCGATATCGCTGCACCCGACAGGGTTCTTGAAAATCAGTGTTCCCAGAAATAAACCGTGGCCGGTTCCGGTTCCCAAACCCGCGCATCTTCAATGCCCGGCAGGTTCACGAGCGCGCGATATTCCGACCCGAATGCGACATAGGCATCGGTTTCGGCCATGACGGCGGGTTTACACGCAATCGGATCGCGTACCACGCCAAAGCCCGACTTGGTGCCAACGACGAATGTGAAAAACCCGTCAAGGTCATCAAGCGCACTGGTCAATGCCTCGCCAAGGTTCTTGCCCTTGGCCATTTCCCCGGTCAGGTAGGCGGCGGCGACTTCGGAATCGTTTTCGGTTTCCATGCGAATGCCCTGATGGGACAGCTCACGGCGCAGATTGTTGTGATTGGAAAGTGACCCGTTATGGACAAGGCACTGGTCCGATCCGGTCGAAAACGGATGGGCGCCAAGGGTCGTGACCGCACTTTCGGTCGCCATACGGGTATGACCAATGCCGTGTGTGCCCGACATGTCGGTAATCTTGAACCGTTCGACCACATCCTTGGGCAGGCCGACTTCCTTGTAGATTTCCATGACATTGCCCGTGCCCATCACCCGGATATTGGGGCGAAGTTCGGCAAGGGCGGTACGGGTGGCATCGATCTGATCGGCGCCAACCGTGATCACGGCATGTGTGCTTTTGGGCAGGATCGATGCATTGGCAATGCCCGCAGCACGCAATTCATCGGTCAGGCCGGCAAAATCGGTTTCCGGTTCCGGGGACTGAATGGTGAGTTTGGCCAGATTGTTCTGATCTGCGCCATAAATGGCGATCCCCGCACTATCAGGGCCGCGATCGGTCATGGTCACCAGCATTTCCGACAGCAAAGCGCCGAGCTGCGGTTCCAGACTTTTATCTTTAAGGAATAAACCAACGATGCCGCACATGGCAGGACAGTCTCCATTCTGTTGCTTGAATGGAGACTAACTGTTCGCGATTGCGGAATCAACTCATAAGAATAAAAATTTCATCAGGGTGAATTATATTCTTCACCGTAAAGAAAGTTTACGAGCGTGCCGGATAACAGATGATCGACAGATAACGGATTGGAAATGAAAGAAGTTCTTCCGGTCCGTGCCGGGCATCGGCATCAAAAAACAGGCTGTCACCGGCTTGCATGTAATAAAGCTGATCACCGTGGCGATAGCGTACTTCACCCTCAAGCATATAGATGAATTCCATGCCTTCATGCTGGAAGGCGGGGAAACTGCTCGACTCCTCGGTCAGGGTCAGCAAATAGGGCTCGACCACCACACCGCTGGTATTGTTATCAATATGCCCAAGCAGGTTATATTCATGGCCTGCGCGCGTGCCGCGCCGTTCAATCGCAATGCCTTCGCCCGATTTGACGAACACCGCATTGCGCGGTTCTTCATAACGGCGGAAAAAGTCGGTCAGTGGCACACCAAGTGCACTTGCCAATGCCTGAAGCGATGTCAGGGACGGTGACGTCACACCGTTTTCAATCTTGGATAACATCCCCATCGAAATGCCGGTTGCCGATGCCAGATCAGCAATGGTGATGCCAAGTTTCTTGCGCAGGGCGCGGACTTCATGTCCGATCGCGATTTCCAGATTGTTTTCCTTCGGCTCGCGAAGGGCGTGCGGGTCCTGGTTCAGGGCGGCCGGTTTGTTCATGGAGTCCATGGGTATTCCTTGCTCGCTGTTGGCGTTGGTTTTGGTTGGTTTCTGCGATTTGTTATCTGCCATTGTGGCGGCTTCCTTCGCGACCGTCCCAAACCGGGGCGGCGCGTTTCCTGATCGTTTCCTGGCTCATGCGCGGACCGCTTTGCTTTGGCGGCCGTCTTTTGTTTTGTGCCGGTCTACCCGCTGATCATTGCGATCCGTGGTGCAGTGCGGCCTTGTGTTTCATGTAAACTGTCAGGAAAGATTTATCAACTGAAGGGAAAATCATTTTGTGGGACAGGCGGGCGGTGGTGGCGCAATCAAATTGTTGCAATGCCGCAGAAAATAGCACTTGAGGAATAATTATTGAATTAAATGAAAAATAATTATTGCGTTCGCGAACGAGTTGCCGCCAGAATGGAGAACATAAAAAGCCAATAATTGCGCGCTGATTGCGCGACAAGGCTGCCAAATCAGGGCGACCAAATCAGGAGGCCATCACAATGACTGCAAGCTGGAGATTCTCCGCCCTTGCCGACCGTCACCGCGCGCTTGGTTCCAATCTTGAAGATTGGAGTGGGATGGGCACGGCATGGACCTATGACAAGGATTGGGACGAAGAATACATCGCCATCCGCACCAAGGCCGGGATCATGGATGTATCGGGCCTGAAAAAGGTCCACATCACCGGTCCCCATGCTTCGCACGTCATTGATTATGCCACCACGCGCAATGTCGAAAAAATCTATCCGGGCAAATCGGTTTATGCCTGCATGCTCAATGATCAGGGCAAATTTACCGACGATTGCGTGATCTATCGCATGGGGCCGAATTCATGGATGGTGGTTCACGGATCAGGCACCGGGCACGAAGAATTGACCCGGGCCGCCGTGGGGCGCGATGTATCGGTCCGTTTTGATGACAATCTTCATGACCTGTCGCTTCAGGGGCCGTTGGCGGTCGATTATCTGGCGGAATATGTGCCCGGCATTCGCGATCTTCCCTATTTTCATCACATGCAAACCCAGCTGTTTGGCGCACCGGTGATGATTTCGCGGACCGGCTATACCGGTGAACGCGGTTACGAGATTTTCTGTCGCGGGCAGGATGCCGGGATGATCTGGGACCGGATCGTTGCCGAAGGGGCCGATATGGGCATCATTCCGACCCGCTTTACCACGCTTGATATGTTGCGGGTCGAAAGTTACCTGCTGTTTTATCCCTATGATAACTCGCAGATGTATCCGTTCGAAAACGAAGGACCGGGCGATACCCTGTGGGAGCTTGGCCTTGATTTCACGGTCAGTCCCGGCAAAACCGGTTTCCGCGGCGCCGAGGAACATTATCGTCTGAAGGGCAAGGAACGCTTCAAGATTTTCGGCATCCTGTTTGACGGCAAGGAAGTCCCGGCCGAAGGGGCGGCTGTGTTCAAGGACGGGGCAAAGGTTGGCGTTGTGACCTGTGCGATGTATTCCCCGCTCAAAGATCAGACCATGGCGATTACCCGTCTGGCGGTTGAGTGCGCCGAGCAGGGGGTACGTCTTGAAATTGCCGGGGCGGACGGGATGCTGGGCGGTATGGCCCACACCATGCCCTTTGATGATCCGAGCAAATCCAAAAGAACCGCCAAGGGCTAGGACATATCCCCCGGGGATCGGCTGGATCGGCTGGATCGACCGGATCGACCGGATCGGTCGGACCGGTTCCCCGGGGCTGTCATTTGATCCGTTGGTTTCTGACAGAATGGGATCCCGCGACCATGTCTGAGAGTTTGATAGAAGAAAGCATCCTTTCCCGTCCCAAATACGGGCAGTTGGCGATTGCCCCGGGGCTTGCGCATTATTTCGTTGCCGATGCCTCGGGCGCGGAATGCGTCATCCGCGTGGCCCAGACCGCCCCGAAAGGCTTCATGGAAAAGGTGCATATCCTTTATGTGCCGACACCGGGTGAAAATGCCCTGATCACCGCCCTTTATGCGTTGGGAGCCAAACGGTTCGAACATGTCCCGACCATTGATGCGGCGATAGCCAAGCTGGGCGACTGGCTTTCGGAGTCCAAAATGGGAAGCCAGCTTTACCTTGCCGGGACCGAAGGCCTGATTGGCCGGGCTGTCGCCAAGGGCGAGGAATGCGGGCTCGATCACACCGCTGTTCAGTGTGAACATCGCGGCAGTCTGGCGCGTCGGGTTCAATGCGTTCACTGCAAAACCATGATCGAAAAAGTCACGACACAGCCGGTCAAATGCCCGTCCTGTGATTTGCTGCTTTTGGTGCGCGATCACTATTCCCGACGACTGGCCGCCTTTCAGGGGGTGTGCATCAATGCCGAAGACCCGACCGAGGAAGTCGAAATCAGGGAGGTCTTCAAATGAGCGCGTCCGATCATCTGATCCCGGTGGTGGTTTCCCGGGTTGTCGAAGTCAATTCGATCATCAAGCGGTTTGAATTCAAGCATATCCACGGCAACGAACTTCCGGCCTTTTCCGGCGGGGCACATATCGTGGTGGAAATGCTTGATGGTCCGACCAAGCGCAAGAATGCCTATTCCCTGATGAGTTCGCCCTTTGATCGCGACCAATATGCCATTTCGGTGCGGCGCGATGATAACGGGCGCGGTGGATCGAAATTCATGCATGAAAAGGTCGAACCGGGCATGAGAATGAATATCTCGGCCCCGGTGAACCTGTTTGCGCTTGATCTGCGTGCCAGAAAACATCTGATGATTGCGGGCGGCATCGGCATCACGCCGTTCATCGCCCAGATGACCCAGGCATCATCACTTGGCGTGCCGTTTGAACTTCATTACGCCGCGCGCAGCGCATCACAGGCGGCCTATATGGACAGCCTGCAAGACCGGTTTGGTGACCATGTCAGGTGCTATTGCGATGATGCGGGCGGTGGTCCTGATCTGACCGCACTTTTATCGGATCAGCCACTTGGCACCCATGTCTATGTCTGCGGGCCCAAAGGCATGATCGAGGCAGTCGTTCAAACCGCAACCGATCTTGGCTGGCCTGCGGCCCATATCCATTTCGAACATTTCCTGTCCCCGCCGGTGGGCAAGGCATTTTCGGTCCATCTGGCAAAGGCCGGGATTGATATCACGGTCGGGCCGGAACAAAGCCTGCTTGAAGCGATCGAGGCATCGGGAACCCCGGTCAAATGCCTGTGTCGTGGCGGGGCTTGTGGGCAGTGCGAGACAAAGGTCGTCACCTGTGATGGTGACATTGCCCATAACGATCACTGGCTTGATGACGATCAGCGTGCATCGAAACAGTTCATCATGCCCTGCGTGTCGCGGTTCAGCGGCAAGCGTCTTGAGCTTGATCTGTAAGCAAGGGGGATCTGCGATATGACCATTCACTTCAGAAACGAGACATTCCGCAACGATTTCACCTATGCCAACAGTCCGGGCAACATTCCGCGCTTTCCGTTCCCGTTTCCCGAAGACGAATATATGTATTCGACCAATGTGGAACCGCATCATGCCACGCGGGCCGGAAGCCCGTTTGAACATGCCTTTGATGTTGACGAACATTATGTCTCGGAAATGAAGGACCGCGCCCTTGTCCTGGCCGATGACCCCGGGCGTTGTCAGGCCCTGCCGCATATGGAAACGGCGGCCTGGGATTTTGTCGAACTGGTGATGGTTTCCAAGGCGCGCGACTATCCCGATCTGTTTGAACTGACCATTGATGGTGATCGCTGGCACTGGATCAACAAGCCGCTTCAGATCGATGACACCTTTGTCTTTGGCGACAGTTCGACCCTGCCATGTCATCCGATGGAATATATCGGCCGTCAGGTGCAGGGCGACCACGCCATCCTTGATCAGCGCGATGGCAATCTTTGGATGGATGCGGGGATCATTACCGCGCAGGCCGACTGGTCGCTTGATTTCGACATTGGCATGAACTTCTTTGAATGGCATGCGCCCGTGCCGCTGGCCCATGAGCTCGGCGTGTTTCAACGCGCGTTGAAATTCCTGCTGTCCCTGCCGCAAGGCCAGCCGTCCCGGCGTTTGAACTGGACGCTGACGGTTAATCCAAGGCTTGATACCAGTCCGGAAAACTATCCCAAATGGGGACCGGACAAGCTGACGGTGAACCCCGGCAATATCGGGGGAAAGGTCCATCTTCGGGTCGAACTTCAGACCTTCTGGCGTCTGCCGCGGTCGAACGCGATCCTGTTTCCGATCCGCACCTATTTGATGGCGATGAACGAAGTTGTGACCCAGCCGAAATGGGGCCGTCGCCTGCATCGGGTGATGCGCGATCTGCGCCCGGAACTGGTCGAATATAAGGGGCTGTCACGCTACCACCCGATGCTGGTGGACTGGCTTGCACAGTTTGACGACGGCGCGCCGACGTCACCGGGGATTTTCCCCGACTAACCAAAACCGGCATCAAAAAAACAAGCCGGACGGAGGAAATAACCAGCCATCTATTGGGGATCTAAGGCAATGACACTTCGCGTGGCGATTATTGGCGCCGGCCCGTCGGGCATGGCGCAGATGCGTGCATTTCAGTCAGCAGCAGCCAAAGGGGCCGAAATCCCCGAAGTGGTATGTTTCGAACGTCAGGAAGACTGGGGCGGTTTGTGGAACTATACCTGGCGCACCGGACTTGATGAATATGGCGAACCGATCCACGGGTCGATGTATCGTTATCTGTGGTCGAACGGACCCAAAGAATGCCTTGAATTTGCCGACTACACGTTCGAGGAACATTTCGGCAAACCGATCGCATCCTATCCGCCGCGCGCGGTGATCTGGGACTATATCAAGGGCCGGGTCGAAAAGGCCAATGTGCGCCCGTGGGTGCGGTTCAGAACGCCGGTGCGCCGGGTCGAATTTGATGATGCGTCACAGACCTTTACGGTGACTTCGCATGATCTCAAAAACGATATCATCGCATCCGAGGAATTTGATTATGTGGTGGTTGCCAATGGTCATTTCTCGACGCCGAATGTCCCGGAATTCCCGGGGTTCGAAACCTTTGGCGGGCGTGTTTTGCATGCCCATGATTTCCGTGATGCGCTTGAATTCAAGGACAAGGATATCCTGATCATCGGCACCTCCTATTCGGCCGAGGATATCGGATCGCAATGCTATAAATATGGCTGCAAATCCGTCACCGTCAGTCACCGCACCAATCCGATCGGCTTTGACTGGCCCGATAACTGGGCCGAAGTACCGCTTTTGACCCGGGTTGAGGGCAATACAGCTTATTTCAAGGACGGATCATCGCGTGATGTCGATGCGATCATTCTGTGTACCGGCTATCAGCATCACTTCCCGTTCCTGACCGATGATCTGCGTTTGAAAACCGCTAACCGATTGTGGCCATTGGGTCTTTATAACGGGGTGGTGTGGGAAGAAAACCCAAAGCTGATGTATCTGGGCATGCAGGACCAATTCTATACCTTCAACATGTTTGATGCCCAGGCATGGTATGCCCGTGATGTCATCATGGGCCGCATTCCGTTGCCGTCAAAGGACGCGATGAAGGCCGATAGCCAGGCTTGGCGCGACCGGGAAGAAAGCCTGAAAGACGATCATGACATGATCTGGTTCCAGGGCGATTACACCGCCCATCTTATTGAAATGACAGACTATCCGATGTTTGACATCGAAGGGGTCAACAAGACCTTCGAGGAATGGGAACATGACAAGGCCCATGACATTATGGGCTATCGCAACAAGTCATACCGATCGCTTATGACCGGCAATATGTCGCCTGCCCATCATACGCCGTGGCTTGATGAACTTGATGACAGTCTGGAAGCCTATTTGCAGACCGGATTAAAAAGCAGTGCTGCAGAATAAGCCGCATTATTAAAAAGAAACTAATAATCGCACTGACCTTCCCTTAGCAGAGCAAACTCGCAGTCACCCCCGCGCCAGTCGCGGGGTTCTTTTTGTATGAGGATTGAATTTTGCGGCGGGGCATGATGCCCGGGGCATCCCGGTGTTGACGCTATGTGGAGGCGTGAAACGGGTGGGGCGCGATTGGCGTAGGTAGCGTGAAAAGGCCAAGGCACGATTGGCGTAGGTAGCGGGATGGAGCCAGAACGTCGGCGCCACAGGACGGGGCTCAAGGCAGCACCAGCGCAGGCCGTGGTCTTTATGGAACAAGGGATAGCGAGGGGCAACGGGGCGCGGGGCGGGCCAGCTCAGGGCTGGTGCGGGTCGGATCAGGTTTGGGGGTGGCCAGCTCAGGGCTGGTGCGGGTCGGATCAGGTTTGGGGGTGGCCAGCTCAGGGCTGGTGCGGGTCGGATCAGGGTTGGGGCGGGCCAGCTCAGGGCTGGTGCGGGTCGGATCAAGGTTGGGGCGGGCCAGGTCAGGGCTGGGGCAGGTCGGCTCAGAGGTGGGGCATGTCGGCTCAGAGTTGGGGGCCGGATCAGAGGTGGGGCGGGCCAGCTCAGGGCTGGGGCAGGCCAGATCAGGTTGGGTGGGGCGGTGAAAGATCTGGGAAAGCGGGGCGGGGTCGGGCGCGGGTTATGACGCCGGAGGCATCCCGACTTGGGGATCAATTGGTCGGGGGCAGGAAAGGCGCGCCGGACCGGGAATTCGGGCGTGCCTTGGGTGGGATGTGGGAATGTGAGGATTCCTCGTGTTACGATCTTGGCTTGGTTTTTTCCGGGTCGTAATGCGGGAAGGCGGTGATTTTGGCGGGCAGGCGCATCATGTGTCCGTCGAGCTTGCCGATTTCGACATCGGTGCCGATATCGGCATGGGCGATGTCGATGCGGGCAAGGGCGATGTTCTTGCCCAAAATGGGGGATCGCATCGCACTGGTGATCACCCCGATCTGGGCGCGGCCGATATGGACGCAATCGCCGTGGCTGGCCGCGACATTGCCATCAATCTCGATCCCGACCAGTTTGTGCGATGGATGGTCTTTGCGCCGGATCAGGGCATCGTGGCCGATAAAGTCGTCTTCCTTGGATTTCAGCGGCACGGTAAAGCCGATCCCGGCTTCGAACGGATCGGTCTGATCGGAAAATTCGTAATCGGCAAAAATCAGACCCGCTTCGATGCGCACCATATCAAGGGCGGCAAGCCCCATCGGGGTCAGGCCGTGCGGTTCGCCGGCCTCCCAGATCGCATCAAAAACGGTCAGCGCATCCTTGGGATGGCACCAGATTTCATAGCCGAGTTCCCCGGAATAGCCGGTGCGCGAAACGACAACCGGTGCGCCCTTGGCATTGCCGATGCGGCCAATGGTGAATTTGAACCAGCCGACTTCATCAAGCTTGGGCTGATGAGGGGGCGTCCAGATGACATCGCGCAGGATATCGCGGCTTTTGGGGCCCTGAACGGCGATATTGTGCATCTGATCGGTCGAGGATCGGATCAGAACATGCAGGCCAAGCTTGGCGGCCTGTTCGCGCAGCCAGACGCCGCTGTAATCATCGCCGCAAATCCAGCGGAAATTGTCCTGCCCAAGGCGCAGCAAAGTGCCGTCATCAATCATGCCGCCATGGGGATAGCACATGGCGGAATAGACGACCTGACCAATGCCGAGCTTTTTGACATTGCGGGTCAGACAATGCTGCATCAGGGTTTCACTGTCGGGGCCGGTAATTTCGAATTTGCGCAGGGCCGAAAGGTCGATCACGACCGCCTTTTCGCGGCAGGCATAATATTCTTCGATCATGCCAAAGCCGGTATATTCGTGCGCCAGCCAGAAGCCCTTATAGTCAACAAAGTTGCGGGTCAGTTCGCCAAAACGCGGGTGAAAGGCGGTTTGTTTGGTCATTTTTGCTTCGGCCTCTGCTGTCGGGCGCCAGGCAACGGCATGGGTGAATTTTTCGGTGCTGTCATAGGCACGGATATGAATGTCGGTCGGCTTCCAGCCATTGGCCGCCGTGGTGTCATCAGGACAGGCCGACGATACGCAGACCAGATCGGTCATGGCCCGCAAAAGCACATAATCCCCCGGACGCGACCATGGCTGATCGGCATACATCACGCCGTGATCATCAATGCCGGTATTGAAAAAGAAATTGATCGCCATCCAGCCGGGGCGCGGATCAACCCCGTGCGCGGCAAGCGCCCCGTTGAAATTATCGGTGCAGTTCACATGCCCCGGATAGCCGATATCGTCGTAATATTTGGATGCGCAGGCCATGGCAAAGGCATCATGACGCCCGCAGGTATCCTGAATAACCTCGACCAGCGGGTCCATGTCCTGATCATAGTATTTGCCATGCAGGCCGGGCATCGGATAGGCGTGACCCATCAGGGTGCGCGTGGTGGTGACATCGAGCGGGTTCTGAAGACCGCGATCAAGTTTGCGGGCATCAAAGCACTGAAAATCGGTGCATTGCCGCCCGTCAACATCAAGGATCTGGATATAGTCACCGGCCCTGATTTCATAGGCGCGCGCGGTGGCCGCATGAATGCGCAGATCAAGCGTCGGATCGGCCAGCGGATCGGGCAGGGCAAAGCTGTATGTATCGTGATGATGGG
The DNA here is from genome assembly GCF_001613785.1 of Thalassospira sp. MCCC 1A02491. Lineage (NCBI taxonomy): Bacteria > Pseudomonadati > Pseudomonadota > Alphaproteobacteria > Rhodospirillales > Thalassospiraceae > Thalassospira > Thalassospira sp. MCCC 1A02491. Next base: position 32,117 of record NZ_LPVX01000002.1, read on the forward strand.
CGCGGTCAATGGTCACAATCACCGGGCTTGCCGTGTTGTGGGCATCAATCTGCATGATCGGGGCCGGGGTGGCGACAATGACAAAGCCGTCAAACTGGGCGCATAGCACCACCGTATCACCGGCCGGACTGGCATTGCCAAACATCCGCAAGGCCAGACATTCATCAAGATTGACGTCGCGCCGTTTCAGGGTGCGGGCAAAGCGCGCCAGACTGTCATCAAAGGGATGGCTTAAAAGGTCAATCAGGCCGCGCGGTTTGCCGTGCGGCAGATATTCAAAAATCGAAGGCAGCGACTTTCCCGACGGATCAAGGCCGATCAGCTCGACCGTCTGCATGCCTTCGCTGTTGGTCAGCGACAGCTGATCGCCTTCGCGCACCGCAATCAGTGCGGCACCGCGTCCGGGAACCTCGTAACGTTCAATATTGCGCGCCATTGCAGTGCGCCCGGCATTGAGAATGCGGCTGGGACGTGCGGCGCGCACGGCATGCGCAGATGACTGGGGATGTGAAAGCGCGATCATTGTGGCCTCTGCGGTGAATGATCTGTGCAGATGCAAGGCAGCGATAACATGGGTGACTTGCGCGGGACCGGATGGCAGGCACATGTGCCAGTCGGGTCGGTTGGCATTTATCGTCCGGCAGATGCCGGGGCAGCATTCAGGTCAGGTCGAGAGCAAAGGCCGGAGCAGAGCCAAGGTCAAGGCCAGAGCACAGGCCGGGTTGAGGGGCGTGACAGGAACCGGGACTAGGACCTGAACCGGGACCTGAGCCAGGGACAGAACCGGGGCCAGAACCAGAACCGAGGCTGGAGCCGGAGCTACAACCAGAACCCTTGAAAGGCCAGTTTTGAGGCTGGCCTTTCAGAGTGGTCATGATGGGATGCATCACCGGGTGCAGTTGGGTTCAGGGCAGGCTGGTGATGCACCCCGTCAATGTCAAAGATTACATGTCTTTGTAAGCTTTGTTCTCGTGGCTGGCCATCGAGGCGATGGTCCAGATGCACACGCCAATACCGACCAGCGTGAACAGTACGAGAAGGGCCGGTTTGTCGGCAAAGGTGAAATAGGCCTCTGCGCCTTCCCAGCTGGTAATCGGAGCTGTGTTCATTTTACAGTTTCCTTATCTGGATTGATCAGAAACGAACTTACTCGGCCGGGGTCGGCGAGGTCGGGTCGTTGGTGAATGCCGCCGGAACAGAGCTTTCCGGATAGGCGCTGACCGGAACTTCGGCCTTGTCGAGACCGGCAAGTTCAGCCTTGTCGGTAACGCGCAGCAGGCCAACCATCTTCAGAACGAAGGACAGGGCATAGCCCGGTACGAAACCAAGGATCATGAAGACAACGGCACTGGACAGCTGACCAACGAACGAGATTTCCGGACCGGCAACGTTCGGGTAACCCGACGCAAAGATACCAGCCATAACAAGACCCCAGACACCACCAAAGCCGTGAACGGCGACCGCGCCAACCGCGTCGTCGATCTTGAACTTGCCAACGAGGATGTCGTTGAGTTTCGGCATGATGCAACCGCCGCCGAAGCTGACAAGGAAAGCGAGCCCCGGATAGTAGAGATCAAGTGCCGGTGCAGACGAGATCACACCGATCAGCGCGCCCGACATCATCCAGAACGGATCGCGGGTCACGAGATACGCACCGATCATGCCGCCAGCAACGCCCATCAGAGTGTTGAATGCGAATGCCGACAGGGTTGCCGGGGTGTTGTAGATGGTCATCCAAGTGTCGCCGGTATAGATGATGCAACCGCCGAGGAAGCCGAAGAAGCCCATGACGATCAGCATCAGACCGATCAGCGACATCGGCATGTTGTGGCCGTCAATATTGTTGACCGAGCCATCCGCATTGAAGCGGCCGATACGCGGACCAAGATTGATCAGCACACCCAGGGTGAAGAAGCCGGCAATGGTGTGAACGGCACCCGCCGCACCAACGTCATGCAGGCCCCATTCGGTGGTCAGCCAACCGTCCGGATGCCAACCCCAGGAAGCGCCGAAGACCCAGACAACCGCGCCCAGGAACAGGGCAAGAATGGTAAAGCCGGAAATACGGATACGTTCAATGACGGAACCCGACATGATCGAGGCGGTGGTCGCCGCGAACAGGGTGAAGGCCGCATAGAAGATGCCTGACGCGTTATCGGTCAGGTTCGGACCCATATTTGCACTCCAGGGCAGGCCGGCTTCGGAGCCGTCAGCGATGCTGAAGCCTGTCGGAAATGCCAGATAGATCCACCAGCCGACATAATAGAATGCCGGAATAAGGAAAGCGAACGCGATCAGGTTTTTCATACCCGATGCCAGCGCGTTCTTTGCGCGCGATGCACCCATTTCATAGGCAAGGAAGCCTGCGTGGATGGCAAGCATCAGTGCTGTACACCACCAATAGAAAACTTCGGAATTGATGGTCGTTGCCATGCTGAGCGATGACTCAAGGCTATCGAGCCTCGCCATCAACTCCGGTACGGATTGTTCCATTTTAGTCTCTCCATCACATAATGCCCCCCGATGGACATTCCTTTTATTAAAAATCAATTCCCTATAGTGAACAAGTTCAAATGTGTTTTTTGTTGTGCGTTGCAAAAAATACAATAAAAACAATTAGATAATAAAAATACGATATCCGTCACAGGATAAATGTTTAAAAAATAGTCGCTGAAAAATGATGCATATCAAATATGCAGACTCGTGGAATCGTGCCGATTCTATCGAAATCGCGTGCAGGGGAATGCACCCCTCGGTTGGATAGGGGGCCTTGCCGAACGGGGGATGGGGCGGAATGGTCAGTCGCCGCGTGCCGTGCTGGGCGTGACACCATAGGTTGCCTTGTAGCTGCGCGAGAAATGGCTGCTATTGGAAAAACCGGTGGCAAAGGCGATTTCGGAAATGGTCAGCGCACTTTGGGTCAGAAGCCGGTTGGCATGGTCCAGACGCACCTGGCGATAGGTTTCAAGAAACGATTTTCCAAGATGCTGATCAAACAGGCGGTCAAGCTGACGGGTCGACAGGCGGGCAAACCGCGCCATTTCTTCGCGGGATTTCGGGTCTTCGATGGTGGTTTCCATCTTTTCGAGAACCCGCAACAGTCCCGGATGATGCACGTTATAGCGTTCGGCAAGCGATGCGCGCTGTGAGCCGGTTGATGTGCCGACCTGGGTATGGAGAAACCAGTCCGACACCCGGGTTGCGAAATCCGACCCCAGATGTTCGGCGATCATGGCATGCATCATATCAAGCGGTGCGACCCCGCCGCCGCATGTGATGCGATCACCATCAATGACAAAGCGGGCGCGTTTTGGTTCCAGATCGGGAAAGGCTTCGATCAAAGCCGGGGCATGTTCCCAATGGATGGTGAATTGCCGTTGCCCCAGAAGCCCGGCAGCGGCCAGAACATAGGCCCCGCTTGAAATGCCGCCCATCCGCACCCCCCAGCGTGCGAGTTTGCGAAGACCGGGCAACATGCCCGGTGCCTGCCATTGTGAGGGGTGGCCGCCGGCACAGACAAACAGGCTGTGCAGGCTTGTCGGGGCCTGTGCCAGTGGAGTGGTCGGCACCATGGTCCCGGTCGATGACAGCACATTGCCGCCGGTCGCCGAATAATTGAGGATCTTATAGACCGGGCGCCCGGCCAGAAGATTGGCCGCACGTAACGGTTCAATCGCCGAGGCATAGGACATCAGCGCAAAATCCGGCAGCAGGAAAAAGCCGATATGTTGCGGGGCCGGGAACGCAGTCGGACCGGCAGGGGCGTTGGAATGGGCATCAGGCCTGGATGAGGGGGGCTTGGCAGACTGGGCGGACTTGGCCGACTGGTAGGCAGTCCGGGCGAGCGGGAAGGCCGGGTTGGGATTGGCGCTGGTTTGGGTTTGCGTGTCCTCGTCCCTGTCTCTGTGCGTATCCCTGTGCGTATCCCTGAGCTTTTCCCTGTCCGTGCCAGATGTCATCGCATGCCCCTGATCGCGCATTTGGCGGCATCGGATGTGATGTCCCAAATATGTTATTAGATGTCCTTTTTAGACAAGCTGGAAATTGTGTCTCTGTCAAGATCGGCTGGTACCCGTTGCGCGCAACAGCGAAAGATCAAAGATGCGTTATTCAGCCCTGTCACTGCTTGGCAATGCTTTTTCCAAGAACAAGAACTGGAAACCGGCCTGGCGCAATCCGGACCCGAAACCCCGTTATGATGTGATCATCATTGGCGGTGGCGGGCATGGATTGGCGACGGCCTATTACCTGTCCAAGGTGTTTGGTGCCCGCAATGTTGCGGTTCTTGAAAAGGGCTATCTGGGATCAGGCAATATCGGGCGTAACACGACGATCATCCGGTCGAATTACCTGCTGGAAGGCAATAACCCGTTCTATGAATTCTCGATGAAGCTGTGGGAAGGGTTGGAACAGGATTTCAATTTCAACGCCATGGTATCCCAGCGCGGGGTGATCAATCTGTATCATTCCGATGCACAGCGCGATGCCTATACCCGGCGTGGCAATGCCATGCGTCTGCACGGGGTTGATGCAGACCTTCTTGATCGTGATCAGGTGCGTGAAAAGCTGCCATTTCTGGATTACGACAATGCGCGTTTCCCGATCATGGGCGGTTTGATGCAGGCGCGTGGCGGCACGGTGCGCCATGATGCGGTGGCCTGGGGATTTGCCCGCGGGGCTGATCAGAACGGTGTGGATATCATCCAGAATTGCGAAGTCACGGCAATTGACCGCGATGGCGATCAGATCACCGGTGTTCAAACCACACGCGGGGTGATCAAGTGCGGCAAGCTTGCGATGGCGGTGGCGGGCAGTTCAAGCCATGTCGCAAGGATGGTCGATATGCGTCTTCCGATTGAAAGCCACGCGCTTCAGGCGTTTGTGTCCGAGGGGTTGAAGCCGTTTATCGATACGGTCGTCACATTCGGGGCCGGGCATTTTTATGTGTCGCAATCCGATAAGGGCGGGCTTGTGTTTGGCGGGGATATCGAAGGGTATAATTCCTATGCCCAGCGCGGCAACCTTGCCTGTGTCGAACATGTGGCCGAGGCCGGAATGGCGATGATCCCGGCATTGTCGCGGGTGCGTATCCTGCGCAGTTGGGGCGGGATCATGGATATGAGCATGGATGGTTCCCCGATCATGGATCGGACCCATATTTCCAACCTCTATTTCAATGGGGGGTGGTGTTATGGCGGGTTCAAGGCGACCCCGGCATCGGGATATTGCTTTGCTCATTTGCTGGCGACCGGGACCCCGCATGAAACCGCGACCGCATTTCGCATGGACCGGTTTGCACGCGGTTATCTGCTTGATGAAAAGGGCGTTGGTGCCCAGGCCAACCTGCACTAAGCCGCAAAGGAATTTGGAAATGAGCAGTCTTGTCAAATGTCCCCATTGCGGTCTTCGCCCCCGTGAGGAATTTACCATCCGTGGCGAAGTGCCAACCCCGCGTCCAGCCGCCGGTGCGGATGAAAGCGTGTGGTTTGATCATGTCTATCTGCGCGATAACCCGCGCGGGCAGCATCGGGAATATTGGCACCATTCGGGGGGATGTCGTCGCTGGCTGGTGCTGGATCGCAATACGGTGACCCATGAAACCGGTGATGTGGTCGATGCCAGTACCCTGAAATCGGAGGGCCGGGCATGACCAGTTTCCGGATTGATGGCGGTACGCTGATTGACCGTGATGATGTGCGTGAATTCACCTTTAACGGCGAGAAACTGCGCGGTTTTGGCGGGGATACGGTTGCATCGGCCTTGCTTGCCAATGGCAAACAATTGGTCGGGCGCAGTTTCAAATATCACCGCCCGCGCGGCATCCTGACCGCCGGGGCGGCAGAACCCAATGCACTTTTGACCATCGGGCGCGACGGGCGGCGTGATCCCAACACGCGGGCGACCATGGCGGAACTGTTTGACGGGCTGGAGGCCCGATCACAGAATTGTTGGCCGAATGTCGATTTTGATATCGGGGCGATGAATGGTCTTTTGGGGCCGCTTTTGGGGGCAGGGTTCTATTACAAGACATTTATGTGGCCCGCGGCATTCTGGGAAAAAGTTTATGAACCGCTGATCCGCAAGGCCGCCGGTCTTGGCCGGGCAAGCTATGATCCCGATCCGGGGTCTTATGAAAAATGCTGGGCGCATTGCGATGTTCTGGTGATCGGGGCCGGTCCGGCCGGGCTTGCCGCGGCGCTGACGGCGGGTCGGGCAGGCGCACGGGTGATCATTGCCGATGAGGGCGCGCAGCTTGGCGGCGGCATGCTGGCCGAAGGCGGGATGATCGGCAATAAACCCGCCGATGCGGTTCTGGCCGATATGGTGGGGGAATTGCATGCCCTGCCCAATGTCGAGGTGAAAAAACGCACCACCGTTTTCGGGGCCTATGACGATCAGGTCTTTGCCGCGGTTGAACGGGTGCAAAAGCATCTGTCTGACGCGGCGATCAATCCCGACCGGGCGATGGAACGGCTTTGGCGGATTGTTGCCAAGCAGGTCATTCTGGCCACCGGGGCCGAAGAACGCCCGATTGTGTTTGGCGGCAATGACCGGCCCGGCGTGATGACGGCGGGGGCGATGCGGACCTACCTTAATGCGTTTGGTGTCGCACCGGGCAAGCGGGTTGCGCTTTTTGCCAATAACAATCAGGCCTATCAGACGGCGCGGGATCTTGAAGCCCGGGGGATCGAGGTCGCAGCGATCATTGATCCGCGCAAATGCCCCGATATCGATTATGGCGGCAAGGCACGCCTGATTGCAGGGGCGATGGTTCGTGATACGGCGGGGCGCAAGGCGATCAAATCAATTGCCGTGCGTCATGATGATGGCCGTGATGAAGTGATTTCGGTCGATGCGCTGGCGGTTTCGGGCGGTTATAGCCCGATTGTGCATCTGGCCTGTCATCGCGGGGCAAGGCCGGTCTGGTCGGATGAACATGTCGGTTTCATGCCACCCGAAAATTGCGATGGCATGGTGCCCGCCGGGGCGGTTGCCGGAAAGGCCGGGATCGCGTCGTGCTTTGTCGCCGGGGCGACGGCCGCAGTTTCGGTGTTGAATGCGCTTGGATTAAATGCCGCGCCAGCAGGTTTGCCCGATACGCAAACAGCCGATGATATTACGCAGGGTACGGTTGCGATCTGGTCGGTGCCATCTTGCAAGGGCAAGGCATTTGTTGATTATCAGAACGATGTGACAGCGGGTGATATCAATCTTGCGATGCGCGAAGGATATGACCACGTTGAACTTGCCAAGCGCTATACCACCAACGGCATGGCGACCGATCAGGGCAAGACATCAAATGTGAATGCGATTGGCATTCTTGCCCAAAACAAGGGTGTGTCGCCCGGTGCGATCGGCACCACGACATTCCGTCCGTTCTATACGCCGGTGTCGTTTGGCGCACTTGTTGGCGCATCAAAGGGGTTTGAATTCCAGCCGGTGCGCAAATCGCCGCTGCATGGCTGGGCCGAACGCAACGGGGCGAAATTTGTTGAAACCGGGCTTTGGTACAGATCAAGCTGGTTCCCGAAAGACGGCGAGACATTCTGGCGCGACAGTGTCGATCGCGAAGTCATGAATGTGCGCGAAAATGTCGGGATTTGCGATGTTTCGACCCTTGGCAAGATCGAGATTTTTGGTGCGGATGCGGCAGAATTCCTGAACCGGGTTTATTGCAATGCCTTCCTTAAATTGCCGGTCGGCAAGGCGCGCTATGGCATCATGCTGCGCGAGGATGGCTTTGTGTATGATGACGGCACGACCAGTTGTTTGGCCGAAAATCATTACTTCATGACCACCACAACCGCCCTTGCCGCCGGTGTTCTGACCCATCTTGAGTTCTGTGCGCAGGTGTTGTGGCCCGATCTTGATGTGCGGCTGGCGTCGGCGACCGATCAATGGGCGCAGATGGCCATTGCCGGGCCACGGGCGCGTGATGTTCTGGCCAAAATCATTGATGACGATATTTCAAATGATGCCTTCCCGTTCCTGGCAGCGCGTGACGTTTCGATGTTTGGCGGGCGGTTGTCCGGGCGGTTGTTCCGAATTTCGTTCTCGGGCGAGCTTGCCTATGAAATCGCGGTTCCGGCCGGATATGGCGAAAGCGTTGCCGATGCCATCATGGTGGCGGGCAAGGAATTTGGTATTGCGCCCTATGGCACCGAGGCGCTTGGCGTCATGCGGATTGAAAAGGGTCATGTCACCCATGCCGAGATTAATGGCACGGTGACGCCGGCCGATCTTGGCATGGGGCGGATGGTGTCGGCCAAAAAGGATGATTTCATTGGCCGGGTGATGAATATGCGCGAAGGGCTTAAGGACCCGATGCGCCCGGCACTTGTCGGGATCAAGCCGAAATCACCGGCGGATAAATTCGCCACCGGGTCGCATATCCTGAAAATCGGGGATGAGGTCAGCCTTGCCAATGATCAGGGCTATGTGACGTCGATGTGTTATTCGCCAAACCTTGGTCATGCGATTGGCCTGGCGCTGGTGAAAGGCGGGCCGGAACGGTATGGCGAGGAAGTCGTCATCTGGAACGGTCTGGCCGGGACCAGCATTACCGGCATCCTGTGCAACCCGGCCTTTGTCGATCCAGAGAATGAGAAGCTCCATGCGTGATTTTCCGTTAAATAACGTATCGCCCTTTGCCACCATGCCGGACGGGCAGGCGCATGCCGCCATCCATATTGCGCCGGTCAGAACGGGCTTTGTCTTTCATGTTCTGGGGCAGGCGACAGGAACAATCGATCAGACCCGTCAGCAGCAGCTTCAAAAGGTGCTGGATGCGATTGCGCCGGATCTGGGCGGGGAGCTTCGGGTATTGTCGCCCGGTCAGTGGTTCTGGGTCGGGGAAAATGATGTGTCGCAAGGCCGGTTTGGCGAAATCGCCGGGCAGCTTCCGGCCGAATTTGCCCTTTCGGATCAGACCCATGGCCGGGTGCGGTTGCGCCTTACGGGGGCGCGGGTATGTGATGTTCTGGCCAAGGGGGTGATGATTGACCTTGATGAAGGTATCTTTGGCATCGGGCAATCGGCGATGACCCAGATCGGGCATATCGGGGCGATGGTCACGCGCCTTGATCGCGACAGTTTTGAAATCACGGTCCTGCGCAGCTTTGCCGACAGCCTGTGGCACGAGCTTCATCACATGGCCGCCGAATTCAACGGGTCGCATTCCTGAAACGCGGTGGCGTTTGTATCCATGAAGCCGGTTTTTTGATCCTGCGACCTTGTGATGTCACAATCAGGGCATAACTGATTGGGCACAAAGATCAAAACAAGGAGGTTGATTGCGATGACAAGGCTTGCTGTGAGCACCCCGGACGGGAATTTCGAGGCCTATGTGGCGATGCCGACGAAACTTCCGGCACCGGTTGTTGTGGTGATCCAGGAAATTTTTGGCGTCAATGCGGTGATGCGCGGCATTGCCGATGATTATGCCAAGCAGGGCTATATCGCGGTATGTCCGGACCTGTTCTGGCGGATCGAGCCGGGGATTGATATCACCGATCAGACCGAAGAAGAATGGAAGCAGGCATTTGGCTATTATCAGGCATTTGATGTCGATAAGGGCGTTGAAGACATTGCCGCAACCATGAAGGCCGCGCGCGGGATCGAAGGGGCCAATGGCAAGGTCGGGGTTGTTGGTTTCTGCCTTGGCGGATTGCTGACCTTCCTGTCGGCCACGCGGACCGATGGCGATGCCTTTGCCGCCTATTACGGTGGTGGCATGAATAATTACATGAATGAAGCCGATAACATCAAAAAGCCGCTGATCGTGCATCTGGCGGGCAATGATGAATATATCCCGGCCGAGGCCCAGGACGTGATCAAGGAAGCACTTGGCGATCATCCGCTGACCGAGCTTCATATCTATCCGGGGCGCGATCACGCCTTTGCGCGCAAGGGCGGGGCCCATTATGACGAGGCCGATGCCAATACGGCAAATGCGCGCACGGCGGAATTCTTTGAAGCCAATCTGGTTTGATTCAGCAATAATGTGCCAAACGACAAAGGGCTGCGAAATTCGCAGCCCTTTTGGTTTTCGTGCGGTGATCTGGGCGGTTATTTGACCAGAACGGCCAACAATTTATCGAGAAACACTTCGCAGCGGCCCAACTGATCAAGTTCGATGAACTCGTCAGGTTTGTGGGCCTGTTCGATATTGCCCGGACCACAAACCACGGTCGGAATATCACCCATGGCGGAAAAGACGCCGGCTTCGGTGCCAAAGCTGACCTTGCCCGTCGTGTTGGCACCGGTCAGCGCCATGACCAGTTTGGTGACTTCCTCGTCATCGCCGGTGGCAAGACCGGGCATGTCGGAAATGACTTCGATCTCGACCCCGACATCGTCATAGGTTTCGCGCATTTCCGGGATCAACGTATTGTCGAGATAATCGAAAATCCTCGCCTTAAGCGCGTCGCGATCATCATTGGGCAGATTGCGGAATTCGAAATCGACAAAGCAGTTTTGCGGAATGATGTTCAGCTGGGTGCCGCCCTTGATCACGCCGGTATGGAAGGTGGTGTGATTGGGGGTGAATTCATCGTCATGCGGGCCTTCATCGCGGCATTGACGACCCAACTTGCGCAGGAAGACCACAAATTCCGAGGCGAACTCAACAGCGTTAACACCTTCGCCCGGAAGCGATGAATGCCCCGACCGGCCAGTGAAATGGGCACGGGCGGAATATTTGCCCTTATGCTGGGTGATGACCTTCATCTCGGTCGGTTCACCAACAATGCACATGGCGGGTTTGTGGGGCAGGTTGTTGATCGCCTCGACCAGGCTAGGCACGCCAAGGCATCCGACTTCCTCGTCATAGGTAAAGGCCAGATGGATCGGCACGCGCAGATCTGCGTTTTTGAAAGTCTCGGCCTTGGCCAGCAAACAGGCGAGGAACCCCTTCATGTCGCATGATCCGCGGCCATAAAGTTTGCCGTCGCGGATATCGATGTCATAGGGATCGGATGCCCAGTTCTGGCCTTCGGTCGGGACCACGTCGCTGTGACCTGACAGGATCACGCCGCCATTCACGGCCGGACCGATGGTTGCATAGAGATTGGCCTTGGTGTTGCTGTCATCGCGAACAACAAGGGTTTCATAGCCCAGCCCGTCAAGGAAGGCTTTGACTTCTTCGATCAGGGCCATGTTCGGGGTCATGCTGACCGACGGGTGGGCAATCAGTTTGCGGCACCAGTCGATGGTGTCTTGTGACGGTGCAAGTGCGGCGGTGGTCATTCGACGAATTGTTCCTTAAGGATACGCTCTTCGAGATTATGTTCGGGATCAAACAGCAATTTGATCTTCATGTTGCGATCTTCGCGGATCTTCACATGGGACACATCGCGGACCTCGGTATAGTCGGCCACGGCAGAAACCGGGCGTTTTTCCGGGTTTTCGATGGTAAAGACAACTTCGGCCCCGTGCGGCAGCAACGCCCCGCGCCAGCGACGCGGGCGAAACGGGCTTATGGGTGTTAAGGCCAGCAAACCACTGCCCATCGGCAGGATCGGACCATGGGCCGACAGGTTATAGGCCGTGCTGCCCGCAGGGGTGCAAACAAGTGCGCCATCACAAACCAGTTCGGCCAGACGTTCAACCCCGTCAACCTTGATGCGCAGTTTGGCGGCCTGACGGGTTTCACGCAAAAGGGAAACTTCGTTGATCGCAAGCGCGCACATGCTTTCGCCGGAAACCGTGTGGGCTTCCATCTGAAGGGGGTGAAGTTCGACGGTCTGGGCTTCGGTGATGCGATCAATCAGATCCATCTCGCGGAATTCATTCATCAGAAAACCGACCGTGCCGCGGTTCATGCCATAGATCGGAACTTTCCGGCCCATATAGCGGTGCAGGGTTTCAAGCATGAAGCCGTCCCCGCCAAGGGCGACAATCACATCGGCCTTATCGGGCGCAATGTGGCCATAACGATGTTTCAGCCGATACATCGCATCCTGTGCGATTTTGGTCTCGGCCGCGACAAAGGCGATGGAATCAAGCTGCATCTGCATGTCCGACGGGTAATTGGGGCGCGCCCATAAACGAGCATTTCCAACAATAGAGTATGCTTTGCATTGAATTGCAAGGGGCTGCGTCATCGATCATGTCACACAGCGCATGCAATATACAGGTAGTCAGGTTGACCAGTGCGCGAAAAGAGAGGAACCTGAAACTTATCAATAATTTCGTTTCAGCAGTCATTTTCAGATTGGCGCAATGACCAAAGAACCATTCAGCATCACAGCGGCACTTTCGCGGATCACCCGTGCGGATGATCAATATGATGACGGGACGCTTGAGGTGGATGAAAGCATGGAGGTCGACGCGCTGTCAGAAGGCGCACTTGTGCCCAAGCGGGTGCGCGATCCCGATCTGACCCGTCAGAAACTTCTTGATGCGGCGTTTGGCGAAATCCGCCGGGCCGGTTTTGGCGGGGCATCGATTGCCAATATCCTGGATGTCAGCGGCTGTACCAAAGGGGCGCTGTATCATCATTTTTCCGGCAAGGCCAAACTGGTCAATGCGGTGATCGAGGAATGCCTGCCGGGCTATGTCGATCAGGTGTGGCTTGCCGAGCTTGAAGATGTGGATGATATCCTGCCGGTGATGATGGGGCAGGTCGACCGGCTTGGCCGTCATGATGCGCCCGAACTGCTTGAAGGCGGCTGCCCGCTGGCACGGTTGGCATCGGGGGCAGGCGAACTTGACGAAGGATTGCGCAAACGGATTGACGGTGTTTACCGCTATTGGCGGCGTGGCCTGGCATCGCAGATCGGCAAGGCGCAATTCAACAAAACCGTGCGAACAGATATCGAACCATCGGCGGTGGCGGAATTTGTCATCGCCTCCCTGCACGGGTTTTTGACCCGCCCGCCAGCCTTGCGCACCCGGGAAACCCAGGATGCTTTTGCCCGCGAGTTTGCCCGGTATCTGAATAACCTGCGTCCGGTAGCCTAGAACAATCTGTTTGGAATGTCCGGCCCGCAGGGTTCGGTTTGGCGATGTTTTACGGCGTTCCGTCGCTTGAACGGTGCCCCGCATCACCCTTGCGCGCGGTGGCTTGCCAAACAATGCACCAAACACGACCAAAACGATCCGATCCAAATTGAAACTGTAGTGGGGAAACCTTGCGCGGTTCCCGTCCATTACCCGGCTTGATAATTTTAAACAAAAAAATAGTGTATTAATTGAAATATTGACATTTTTCTGTGGGTGATTACATCTCTTTCACAGTTTCATGAATTTTTCGACATATGGAGACAGGCCCCATGCGCTCTCTCATTCTTTCTGCTGTTGCAGTGGTGGCATTTGCCTTTGCTGGAAATGCTGCCCAGGCCGAGCGCCTGACGGAAAAGCCGCTGGTTGATGCCAACTGGGTTGAAGCAAACCTCGATAATCCGTCGCTGGTGGTTGTTGATATCCGTTCGATGACCAAGGAAGGCAGCCCCTATGACGCCGGTCACATTCCGGGATCGGTTTATGCGCCTTATGGCAAGTTCGGCTGGCGTGCCAAGGTCAATGATGTTGTCGGCATGTTGCCGCCTTTGGACGTGATTTCAAAGCGCATCGGGTCGCTTGGCATCGATAATGACAAACAGGTCGTGGTTGTCCCGGCCGGTCAGAACAGCTCGGACTTCGGGGCTGCAACCCGTGTTTATTGGACCTTCAAGGTTCTGGGCCATGATGCGGTAACCATTCTTGATGGTGGCCAGCGCGCATGGCTTGCCGCAGGCAAGGCGGTTTCGACCGATGCGGTCGCACCTGATGCGGTTGCGTTCAATGTCAATTTCCGTCCGGAACTTCTTGCCACGGCAGAAGACGTTGCCAAGGCACGTGAAAACGGTGTTGCGCTGATTGATGCCCGTCCGGAATCACAGTTCAAGGGCGAAACCAAAAGCGGCGTAGTCGCCCGTGCCGGTGCGGTTCCGGGTGCAAAGAACATTTCGCAGTCGGAATTCTATAGCGATCAGGACGGTGCATTTGTTGCATCGGACGTGATTGAATCGCTGGTTTCGGATGCCGGTGTCGCCAAGGATGCCAAGGAAATCACCTATTGCAATACCGGTCACTGGGCGTCGGTCGCATGGTTCGGCCTGTCCGAAGTGATGGGCAACAAGAACACCGCGATGTATGATGGTTCCATGACCGAATGGGCTGCTGATCCGAACCGTGAAATGGTTGTTTCGGAATAATTCCGGAATTCATATCAGCCCTGATGGCACAGACATTTTGGACGGAATCGGGTTTGCCCCGGTTCCGTTCGTGTTCGTGGGCTTTGACCCGACAGATTTCCTTTAACGTTACTGAGCGTCACCATGTCAGAAACGACACTTAAGGCCCGCCCGGACGTCCCGGGCTTTGACTTTGACAAGGGACCGGCGGCGATTACCGCGGTTCTGTTTGTTGTGGTCGGCATTGCCATTGCCCAGGCGGTGGATCTGCATCAGGCCGTGCTTTACGGTCTTGGCGGATTGCTGGGCATTTCACTTTATCATGCATCATTCGGTTTTACCGGCGGCTGGCGGCGTTTTTCGGTCGAGAAACGCGGACGGGCGATGAGGGCCCAGCTTTTGATGATCGGGGTTGCGGCCGCGGCCTTTATTCCGATGCTGGCGCTGGGAAGCCCGCTTGGCAATCCGATTGTCGGGGCGGTGGCACCGGTGGGTACATCGGTGCTGGTCGGGGCCTTCATGTTTGGTCTTGGCATGCAGCTTGGTGGTGGATGCGGTTCGGGCACCCTGTTTACGGTTGGTGGCGGCAGTGCGCGCATGTTGCTGACGCTGACCTTCTTTATCATCGGGGCGGTGATCGGAACGGCGCACTTGCCGATGTGGCTGGAACTGCCATCCTTGCCGCCGATGAGTGTCGGTCGTGAATTTGGTGTTGCGGGCGGCCTTGCCGTGACCTTTGGCGGTCTGGCGCTTGTCGCGCTGATGACGGTGATTGTCGAAAAGCGTGCCCATGGTTCGCTTGAAGCAACGCCCAAGGCGCCGCGTGTCGGTCTGGCGCGCCTGTTCCATGGTCCCTGGCCGCTGGTCTGGACCGGGTTGCTGTTGGCAGGGCTTAATATCGCGACCCTTCTGATTGCCGGTCACCCGTGGTCGATTACGTTCGGCTTTGGCCTTTGGGGGGCAAAGATCGCCCAGGGCATTGGTATTCCGGTTGAAACCTGGGAATTCTGGAACTGGGCGGGGCCTGCCAAGGCGCTAGGCAATTCGGTTCTGGAAGATAATACCTCGGTGATGAATTTCGGCATCGTGATCGGTGCGGCCTTTGCCGCGGCCCTTGCCGGAAAATTCGCGCCCAAGGTATCGGTGCCGATGGCGTCGCTTCTGGCGGCGGCAATTGGCGGGCTTTTGATGGGCTATGGCGCGCGTCTGGCATTTGGTTGCAATATCGGTGCGTTCTTTAGCGGGATCGCATCGGGCAGCGTGCATGGCTGGCTGTGGTTTGTTCTGGCCTTTGCGGGCAGTTGGGTCGGCATTGCGCTGCGTCCGGCATTTGGATTGGATGGATTCCGGAAATGAGCGAGAAAAACACACTTCTTTTCGGTGCGGTCTTCTTGGCGGCGACCGGTGCGGTTGCCCTTGATCATTACACCCATACGGCCAATGTCCCGGCAATCGCCAATCCGGCCCCGGCCAAGCGCCCGGCCGCCGGGGCAAACCCGTGCGCGGGAAATCCGTGTGCCGCCAATCCGTGTGGCGCGAATCCCTGTGGTGCCAATCCGTGTGGGGCGGGCTACAACCCCTGTGCAGCGAACCCGTGTGCGGCAAACCCCTGCGGCGCGAACCCGTGCGGGGCAGGGTACAATCCGTGTGCGGCGGCTAATCCATGTGCCGCAAGCCCGTGTGGTGCCAATCCCTGTGGGGCGGGCTATAACCCGTGCGCAGCCTATAATCCCTGCGGGGCGGCAAACCCCTGTGCGGCAAGCCCGTGCAGTCCATGTGCAGCCAACCCGTGTGCTGCCTATAACCCATGTGCTGCCGCGCCGTGTGCACCGGCAAGCAATCCTTGTGCTGCGGCCAACCCTTGTGCCGCATACAATCCGTGCGGTGCCGCGAACCCGTGTTCGGCCTATTGATATTTTCTGTTTTCTAACCCTCTGGGAAGATCTATCGTTTCCAGAGGGTTAGGAGAAATACTGTTGGCGAATAAAAAGTGGACCGATGAAGAGCGATACGCTGCTTTAAAGCTGTATTTTGAGCTCGACTTTGGTCAATTCCACGCGCGAAACAAGAATGTGATTGAGTTGGCGCAGGTTTTAGACCGCACGCCAGGTTCAATCGCCATGAAGCTTGGCAATTTTGCAAGCTTGGACCCGACACTTGATCGTGGTGGGTTAAAGAATGTGAGCGCTGCTGACAGAGCGTTGATGGCGCGCTTTCACAATCAGCCTGCGCGAGTCATTGATGATATTGAACGGGCCGTCGATAGAATTGAATATCGGTCTCTTTCCCTGCCTTCTGCAAATCCTGAAGATAATGTTCAAGACGGGATGCAAGACCAGCAAATCGGATTCGACATATCGGGGCGTCCTACAAGCGTTATGCGGGTTCGGGAAGAGCGGCTCAATCAAGGATTCTTTAGGCGAGCGGTTTTATCGGGCTATCATTTTCAATGCTGTGTATGCGGCTTGAAGTTCGTGCGGTTGTTAGAGGCGGCGCATATTAAGCCGCATCACCAAGACGAAACTTTCAGACTAAGGCCCGACAACGGACTGTCTTTGTGCCGCAATCATCATAAGGCGTTTGATGAAGGTTATTGGACGCTTGGCGGTGACTTCGAGATCGAGCTTGATCCACGATTGCGCAAATTGGCCCGGCATGATGAAGCGATCAGTGATTTATTGATTGCGCATGAGGGCAAGCAGATTCGCCAACCATTTCGCTATCTCCCTTTGAAGGAAGCAATTGATTGGCATAGGGAAAATACGTTTGCAAAGAATGAGCCGGTGTTGGGGAAGGGCTAATCAGAAAGAGTGGCAAGTTTGTCCCTACGTCACGGGGGAGTTTCGAAGGTCTGGCGCGCAATTCTGCCGGGCCTGTTTGCGTAAAACGCGGGGCTGTCACAAATATGGCGTTTGACAAGCCGGGCAAACTCTGCGCATGGTGTCGCAGAAATTTGATCGCTCCAGAAGCGTAGAGGGGACTGAAATCCCCCACTGTTGAGTGGTTGACCTAAGAACGCATTGAAGTGTCCAGCTACGCGGGTACTTCCTGAACTGCAAGGCGCAGACCTGATTACTACATTTCACCGGGCGTTGTCCCAGCTGTCTGCAGCCTCTAATTTACGAGTTACCCTTATTTGACCCAGTTTTCCGAACTCGGCCTGGCCGAGCCGGTCCTTCGCGCATTGGCGCAAGAAGGCTATGACGCGCCGACACCCATTCAGGCGCAGTCCATCCCGTCCCTGCTTGAAGGTAAGGACCTGCTTGGTATCGCCCAGACCGGTACCGGCAAGACGGCAGCATTCGCGTTGCCGATTCTTGATCGACTTTCCAAAACCGAAGGCCGTACACCCAAAGGTGCCTGCCGTGTGCTGGTGCTTGCGCCGACGCGCGAGCTTGCCGCACAGATCGGTGACAGTTTCCGTGCCTATGGCCGTTTCCTGAATGTCCGTGTGGCTGTGGTTGTGGGCGGTGTTGCCCATGGACCGCAGATCAAGGCGATTACGCCGGGCATCGAAGTTCTGGTGGCGACACCGGGCCGTCTTCTTGACCATGTTGATAGTGGCAAGCTGACGCTTAAGCATGTTGATGTGGTTGTGCTTGATGAAGCCGACCATATGCTTGATCTTGGCTTCTTGCCGCCGATCAAGCGCATCATCAAGATGTTGCCGCGTGACCGTCAGAACCTGTTCTTCTCGGCGACCATGCCGACCCAGATCGGTCAGCTTGCCGGGGATATGCTTTCCGATCCGGTCAAGGTTTCCGTGACCCCGGTTGCAACCACCCAGGAACGTGTTGATCAGTCGGTTTATCTGATCGAGCGCACCCGCAAGCGTCAGCTTCTGGCAGAGCTTCTTGATAATCCGGTCTTCAAGCGGACCCTGGTCTTTACGCGCACCAAGCGCGGTGCAGACCGTGTGGCCCGTCATCTTGAAGCCAATAAAATCAGTGCAGCTGCCATTCATGGCAATAAAAGCCAGAACCAGCGCGAGCGCGCCCTGAACGCATTCAAGGATGGTCAGATCGGTGTGCTTGTCGCAACCGATATCGCAGCACGCGGTATTGACGTTGATGGCGTGACCCATGTCGTGAATTTCGAGCTTCCCAACGTTCCGGAAAGTTATGTGCACCGTATTGGCCGTACGGCCCGTGGCGGTGCCAGCGGTACGGCGATTGCGTTCTGTGACGAAGAAGAACGCGGTCTTTTGCGCGATATCGAAAAAACCACCCGCCAGTCGATCCCGGTGATTGATCGCCGCGATGCCGAAGCTGCTGCCGAACAGGAAGCGCAATCGGCAGAAGCGCGTGAAGCCAACCGTGGCCGCCGTGCAAATGGTGGTGGTCAGGGGCGTTCTCAGGGCCGGGGACAGGGGCGTGGACCGAATGGTCAGGCCCGTGGTAATGGTCGTGGCAACGGCAACGGTAATGGCGGTCGTGGTCAGGGTGGCAATGGCCGCCGTGATGGCGAGGCAAACCGTGCAGCCGCCGGTAACCGTCCGGAGCGTTCCAATGATCGCCCGGCGCGCCAGTCGTCGCAACGTCGTGACGGGGAAGGCAATGCCAATGCCGCACAGGCTGAGGTGAGCCCGGCACTCGAAAAATCCAGAAGCCGTTACAAGGGCGGGATCAAATCCGGCCCGGCCAACGGTCGCGGGAACGGCCCGGCAGGCAATGCCGGTTCGTCCGATGGGCGCAAGCGCCCGGTCAAGCGCGTTGATTCCGATGGAAACCGCCGCGACCGTGCACAGGGCGACAATTCAATTTCTTCCGGTCTTTCCTTTATGGGCAGTACCGAGGAACGCCGCGCGAAAGGCAACGGGGGCAATGGTGCCCGCAATGCCAAACCGCAAGGCAAGCGCGGCGGTGCGAACCGCAATCGCAATCCACGTGGCCCACAATCTGGCGGGCAGCCAGGGGGTGGTGGCCGCAACACATCTTCGAACAATCAGAGAAGACGCGACCGCGCCTGATCTGATTGTCGATCCAAAATAGGCGCGCCCAGTCGGGGCGTGTCGTAACGCCACTCAATACTCGATAGGAGATCTAAAGATGGCAACTGGTACCGTTAAATGGTTCAACGCAACTAAAGGTTTTGGTTTCATTCAGCCGGACGAAGGCGGAAATGACGTATTCCTGCACATCAGCGCTGTTGAGCGCGCTGGCATGGGCCACCCGCAGGAAGGCGACAAAATCAACTACGAACTGCGCACCGATTCCCGTTCGGGTCGCGTTTCGGCTGACGACCTGTCGGCTGCCTAATTCGGTTTGTCCTTCCTTGTGAAGGGCACCGCGTTAATGAAACCCCCATCTGCGCAAGCGGGTGGGGGTTTTGTTTTGCCCGGAATTCGGATCAGGGGCGCAAAAAGGCGATCTTGGCCCGGGTCGCGGCACTGAGAACATGGAAATGCATGGCGTCGCGGGCGCCAGACGGGTTGTGTTCGCGGACATAGCGCAAAACCTGTTCATGTTCGGCCAGCGGGGCGGCAATCGCCTTGGCATTGGCAAAGGGCAGCATCTGGTTTTCATGGATGGTTTGGGCCGCAGGGTGCATGGCCTTGGCAAACATCGGGTTGCCCGATGCCAGCAGCAATATCTCATGAAAGTCTGTATCAGCCATGGCCGCGGCAATCAGGTCGTCCTGTTCAAGCGCGGTGCGCATGTCGGTGATGCTGGTTTCAAGGGCGTCAAGATGATCCTTGCTGCGCATTTGTGCGGCCAGACCCGCCACATAAGGTTCGATTGCCAGTCGGAACTGATAGACCTGACCGGCCTGGCGGTTGCGGTCCTGATCAAGGGGTGTCTGATGGTGACGATCGGCAATGTATACACCCTTGCCAGCATGAATATGGACCATCCCCAAAGCTTCGAGGGTGGCCAGGGCTTCGCGCAGGCTGGTGCGGCTGATGCCCAGTTCGGTTGCCAGAACACGTTGGGCCGGTAACGAGTCACCTGCTTTCAGATCATTGTTTTTAATCAGATTTCGTATGTCCCGCGCGGCGCGTTCCGGGGCGGTTTCGCTGCGTGCCATCTGTTGTTCCTGTTGCTGGTCAGACCAGTTTAATAGTTTTTGATATTCGAAAGTGGCCGGTTTTTCGGGGTTTAGGATTGATCTGATATTGAATTTACGCTGAAGAAAAAATTATTCATAGACAAAAGATCAAAAAATGTGCAGCGTCAGTATCAGGTTAAAAATAGTGCATAAGCAAATCCAGAAAATCACAGACAGACGGGTAGAGGCTTATGAAACAGTTTTTCAAAACCGCGATTGCGGCCGTTGCGATCCTGACCGCGCCGCTTGGTGCAGCGTCAGCAGGCGCGCTTGACAGCATTGCCGAGGCCGGGGTTCTCAAGGTTGCGGTCCCACAGGATTTCCCGCCATTCGGATCGGTTGGTACTGACATGCAGCCCAAGGGCTATGACATTGATATGGCCGCCCTGATCGCCGAAGATCTTGGCGTCAAACTTGAACTGGTGCCGGTGACGTCGGCCAACCGCATTCCGTACCTGACCACCGGCAAGGTCGATCTGGTGATTTCCAGCCTTGGCAAAAACCCGGACCGTGAAAAGGTGATCGATTTCAGCGCACCTTATGCCCCGTTCTATAACGGCGTTTTCGGGCCTGCTGATTTTTCGGTCGAGAAGGCCGATGACCTTTCGGGCATGTCGGTCGGTGTGACCCGCGGGGCGATCGAGGATCTTGAACTGACCAAGATTGCGCCGGCTGATGTCGATATCAAACGCTATGAAGACAATAACGGCACGATTTCGGCATTCCTTTCGGGGCAGGTTGATCTGATTGCAACCGGCAACGTTACCGCCGCTGCGATCATTGAGCGCAACCCGCCGCGCAAGCCGGAACCGAAATTCCTGATCAAAAACTCGCCCTGCTATGTCGGTCTGAACAAGGACGAGCCGGAATTCATGGCCAAGGTCAACGAGATCATTGCCGCATCCATGGCCGATGGCCGTTTGAATGCGATTGCCGAAAAGTGGCTTGGCATTCCGCTTCCGGAAAAGCTCTGAGCAATTTCAAGCCACACCTGACGGGATCGTTGCAGATCAATGGCATATAAATTCGACTTTGGCGCGATCGTGCCGCATTGGGAACTTCTGGTCGACGGGATGATCCTGACGACAGAATTGACAGTGATCGGTGCTGTTGTCGGCGTCGGATTGGGGATCATGGGGGCGTGGGCGCGGGCGTCGCGCGCCCCGGTGATCAGCCAGATTGTCGGTGTCTATGTCGAACTGATCCGCAACACCCCGTTTCTGGTGCAGCTGTTTTTCATCTTTTTCGGGCTTCCGGCCCTTGGCGTGAAGCTTTCCGAATTTCAGGCCGCCGTATTGGCGATGATCGTCAATCTCGGGGCCTATTCCACCGAAATCATCCGGGCGGGTATCCTTGCCATTCCGCAAGGCCAGATCGAGGCGGCCCAAAGCCTTGCCATGAACCGGGTGCAGATTTTTCGTTATGTGGTTTTGCTTCCGGCACTCAAGAAAATCTGGCCGGCCCTTTCAAGCCAGATCGTGATTGTGATGCTGGGATCGTCGGTCTGTTCGCAAATTGCAGCCGAGGAGCTGACATTCGGGGCGAACTATATTCAGGCGATCAATTTCCGCGCCTTTGAAGTCTATTTCGTGGTGACGGGTCTTTATCTTGCGATGTCGATCCTGCTTCGGATGGGGTTGAAAGTTTTGGGCAATTTCCTGTTTGAACGGCGGCGTCATGTCTGAATTTTCCCTGTGGGATATTGTTTATAACCTGCTGCTTGCGGCGCGCTGGACGGTGTTGCTGTCGCTGACCGCGTTCGTTCTTGGCGGGATTGTCGGGTTGTTGCTTTTGATGGTGCGCACGGCGGGCAACCCGTGGGTCGTGCGGTTTGTGCGCGGCTATGTCGAACTGTTTCAGGGCACGCCGCTTTTGATGCAGCTTTTCATCGTGTTCTTTGGCTTGCCGCTGATCGGGCTTGATGTATCGCCCTGGGTGGCGGCGACATTCGGGTTAACACTGTTTACCAGTGCGTTCCTGACCGAGATCTGGCGCGGGTGTGTTGAATCGGTTGGCCGTGGCCAGTGGGAAGCATCGGCCAGCCTTGGCATGAATTTCACCCAGCAGATGCGCTATATCGTCTTGCCCCAGGCGCTTCGCATTGCCATTCCGCCAACGGTCGGTTTTTCGGTCCAGGTCGTCAAGGGAACGGCTGTGGCATCGATTATCGGTTTTGTCGAACTGACCAAGGCCGGCACCATGATCACCAACGCGACCTACGCGCCGTTTACGGTCTATGGCTGTGTCGCGGTGATGTATTTCCTGATTTGTTATCCGCTGTCGCTGTTTGCCCGTCATCTGGAAGGAAAGTTCCGCAATGTCGCTCGTTGAATTGCATGCCATTCATAAAAGCTTTGGCGCGCTGGAAGTCCTTAAGGGCATCGATCTTTCGATTGACGAGGGGCAGGTGATTGCCCTGATCGGCAAAAGCGGGTCGGGCAAAAGCACGCTTTTGCGAACGATCAACGGGCTTGAGGCGATTGATGACGGCGTCATCATGGTGGGGGGCAAGAAAATCAGCGAACGCGATACGGATTTGCTGGCCCTTCGGCTTCAGGTCGGCATGGTGTTTCAGCAGTTCAATCTGTTTCCCCATTACACTGCGCTTGAAAATGTGATGCTGTCCCCGCAGGTCGTCAAAAAGCAATCCAAGGCCGAAGCCCGCGAAATTGCCGAGGAAATGCTGACCAAGGTCGGGCTTGCCGACAAGATGATGCATTACCCCGATCAGCTTTCAGGCGGGCAGCAACAGCGCGTGGCGATTGCGCGCGCCCTTGCCATGAAGCCCAAGGTGCTTTTGTGTGACGAGGTGACATCAGCACTTGATCCGGAACTGGTCAACGAGGTGCTGGCGGTTGTCCGCCAACTGGCCGAAGAAGGCATGACCCTTGTCATGGTGACCCATGAAATGCGCTTTGCGCGCGAGGTGTGCGACAAGCTTGTTTTCATGCATCAGGGCCGCATTCACGAAACGGGCGACCCGGAAGAGGTTTTCGCCAACCCGAAAACGCCCGAGCTTTCAAGTTTTGTCGGGGGGCTGGCATAGGGATTTGGCGGACCGTCCTGTGATGGTTTTATGACATCTTGCTGCCAAGTCCCGGAAGTCCGTCGCGATTTTTGTTCCGGCGCGCTAGAACGAAACCCGATGCCATGGGCGAACAGGGGTGTTTTCATGCGCGAGGACGGGCATTCCGGGAACGGAGTGACAAGTACAGCAGCCCGGACAGGGGCGGTGATCGGGGTTCTGGACCGTTTCCCGGCACTGGTGTTGGGATTGCTTCTGGTCGGGGCGTTTTGTGCGTCCAGTGCCGCACCGCTTGCCGGGCTTTATGTTGTTGAAGGCCTTGGTCAGCCGCCCTGGAAAATCAGCATGGTGGCGGTTGTTCAGGTCTGTGTGACGCTTTTGGTCAATCGCGGGTTCGGGCGTGCCATTGATCGCGGATTTCCGGTCAAGATCCTTTTGATCACCAGCATCCTTTGCTTTGCGCTTGGCATGTTCATTCTGGGCGCGATCCGTAATTACTGGGTTTATCTGTGTCTGGTGTCGATCCTGCTTGGGGTCGGGGCCGGGGCGCTTTCGGTGATGTATTCATTTGGCCGTCTGTTTGCCGAGCAGACCGGGCGCGATGTGGTCAAATTCAACGGATTTTTGCGCATTCAGACATCGCTTGGCTGGATGGTCGGGCCGGCGGCATCGCTGTCGCTTTACGGGGCGTTCGGGTTTGCCGCGACCTATTTCACGATTTCGGGGCTGGCGGCGGTGTGGTTTGTGGTTTGTTTGCTGATTGTGCCATCTGCGTTCAAAACCCATCACCCGAACAGCCTGAAATCCGGCGCGAAAGTCCCGTTCAATTTCGGCCTATTGCAGGCCTGTGTGCCGGTATTTTTCATTGCGGCGGCCAATGTGGTGTTTGTATCGGCGATGCCGCTTTATTTTTCGGCCGAGCTTGGGCTGGTGGCGTCATCGGCGGGGTTTGCGCTAAGTGTGAAATGCCTTGTCGAAGTGGTGGTGATTTATTTCTGTGCGAAGCTGATCCGAAAGGTTGGCGAGCGCAAGGGAATGCTGATCTCGGCCGTGCTAGGCGCGATATTCTTTGGCCTGATCCATGAAGCCGGAACGCTGGTTGATGTGCTGGTGCTGGCGGTGCTTGACGGGGCTTATTACGGGATATTTGCCGGGATCAGCATGACATTCGTGCAAAACTTCGCCAAGGACCAGCCCGGCATCGCCACCGGATATTATGTCAGTACGCTTTTTGTTGGCGGCTTGTTGGGGAACCTTCTGACCGGTGTTGTCGCCAGCGCATATGATTTTCGAACCACGGTTCTGATGGCATGCCTGTTTGCCGCGATCGGGGCGGTCATTTTGCTGATCAGCCGCGATGTTAACCCGGATGCCAAAACAGCGGCGTCATCAAGATGACTTGACTTTGTCGGGCGTGCGGCGATGATCGCGCCATGTCTGAACAAACCCAAAATACACGCCCGCGTTTGTTTGTGGATGCCGATGCCTGTCCGGTAAAGGCGGAATGCGAACGTGTGGCTGAGCGGCACAGGATCGAGATGATCCTGGTGTCCAATGGTGGTATTCGTCCGTCGCGCAATCCGTTGATCAAAATCGTGATCGTGCCGCCCGAACCCGATGCCGCCGATGACTGGATCGCCGAGAATGCCCGGGCGCGCGATGTGATTGTCACCAATGACATTCCATTGGCGTCACGCGGGCTTGAGATCGGGGCGCGGGTGTTAAAGCCCAATGGCCAGGAGTTTACGGAAGCCAATATCGGCAATGCATTGGCCGGGCGCGAGATCGCGGCCCATATGCGTGAAGTCACGGGAGAGCAGGGGCGCAATGCGGCCTTTACCCAGAAAGACCGGTCGAAATTTTCAAGCGCGCTTGAGGTGCTGGTACAGGCGGTTCTGCGCGGCTGATCAGACTGAGAGACAAAGAGAAATGCAAAAGAGGCCGTCCTGTTTAAGGGCGGCCTCTTTTTTCAGGTCAGGATGCTGATGGTGATTTTGGCATCGCCTTAAAGGCTGGGTTCCTGACGTTCAGGCTGCGGGTTTGATGCGGTGGTGAGGGCCGGGGTGCTGCCGGGCGTGAATGTTTCGCCACGGCCAAGGGCGTTCATCCCCTTGATGACGCGGATCAGGGTCCAGACGAACCAGTAAATGCCCAGCGCCAGCGGCACGATATACAGAATTGCACCGATGCCAAGCGTCATGAAACTCAATGCGCCAATCAGCATGTAAAGCACGATATTGATGACCATGATGATCACGCCGCGCCAGAAAATGGCAATCTGGTGTTCGAAATGATTGGCGGCAACCGCGTCGCTAGTCGTGCGGTTCATATAGGCCATGACGACCCCGGCCAGCGCCGTCAGACCGGTCACAAAGCCGACCAGATAAAGAATGTAAACAATGTTCGCCAGATTGCGGCCTTCGCCGCTTGGCGCTTGTGGAGCGGAATTGGTGGTTGCTTCCATTATGTCCTCAAAATCTAATATGAAGAGAAAATAAACAATTCGATACCACCTTAAAGAGAGTTGAAGATGAAGGCGAGGAAATAGTGATTGAAATCAATCGGCTGCAAAACAAAACAGGCCGCCGGACATAAAGTCCGACGGCCTGCACACAGGTCCTGACTTGCAAGGGAACTCAGTGCAAGTCAGGCTTCCCCCCTGCGTTAGCTGATTGAACGGGAGAGCCGGACAGAAGTTCCATCCGGTTCCAGTTCCAGTGAGCTTAGAACGGGTAGTGGCGTTTGCCGCTTTGGATGGTGATCCAGCGCATTTCGGTGAATTCGTCGATCGATGCCTGGGAGCCAAACCGGCCATAACCGGACGATTTCACGCCGCCAAACGGCATCTGTGCTTCGTCCTGAACGGTCGGGCTGTTGATGTGGCAGATCCCGCTTTCAATGCGTTTTGCAACGTCCATGGCACGCGGAATATTGGTCGAGAAGACCGCAGATGACAGGCCATATTCGCTGTCATTGGCGATGCGAACGGCTTCGTCTTCGTTGCCGGCACGAATGACGACACAGATCGGACCAAAGCTTTCCTCGGAATAGATTTTCATTGCCGGGGTGACATGATCAAGAAGGGTCGCGTCCATCAGAACGCCATCCTTGGCCTTGCCCGAACCGGCCACCAGTTTGGCACCCTTGGAAACCGCGTCTTCGACCAGTTCTTCGATGCGATTGACAGCTTCGACATTGACCACACCGCCAAGGATGTGTTCGGCCTTGGCCGGGTCGCCAGCGGTAAGGGTTTTTGCCTTGGCAGCCAGTTTGGCAACGAATTCGTCGGCAACCGCATTGTCAACGATCAGACGTTCGGTCGACATGCAAATCTGGCCCTGGTTCATATAGGCGCCGAATGCCGCGCCATTGACGGCTTCGTCAAGGTCGGCATCGTCAAGAACGAGGAACGGGGCCTTGCCGCCCAGTTCAAGCAGAACCGGTTTGAGATGTTCGGCACCCAGCTTGGCGATGATGCGGCCAACACGGGTCGAGCCGGTAAAGTTGATGCGACGTACCGCCGGATGGGCAATCAGGGTTTCGACGATTTCCGGGGCATCTTCCGGGGCGTTGGTGACAACGTTAACGACACCTTCGGGTGCGCCGGCTTCGACCAGGCATTCACCGATCAGGCGATGCAGGGCCGGGCAAAGTTCGGACGCCTTGAGCACCACGGTATTGCCACAGGCAAGCGGCATGGCAATGGCGCGCGTGCCCAGAATGACCGGTGCGTTCCACGGTGCAATGCCCAGAACAACACCGACCGGCTGACGCACACCCATGGCCATCAGGCCCGGATGATCGGACGGAATGATATCGCCGGTGATCTGGGTGGTCATGGCACCGGCTTCGCGGAGCATGTTGGCCGCAAGATGGGCGTTAAAGCCGCCCCACATGCGGGTACTTCCGGTTTCATCAAGGACAAGCTGGCCGAACTGGTCGCCCTTGGATTCCATGATGTCGGCGGCCTTGAGCAGGATCTTGCGACGGGCACCCGGACCCATTTTCGACCATTCCGGGAAGGCCGCGGCAGCGGCATCGGCGGCCTTGCGGGCATCGGCGGCGTTGGCCGCCGCGGCAACCGTTGCGGTTTCGCCGGTGACCGGGTTTTTGCGTTCAAACGTGCGGTTGTTTGATGCATTCACATCCTGGTTGCCGATCAACAATTTTACATCATTCATGACGTTTCTCCTGACTTTATCAATTACTGCTGCGAGGTGGCGAAAAGCGGCATCATGCCGCCCCAAGGCCAAGGAAGGCCTTTTGCACAGCAGGGTCGGATTGCAGGGCCCGGGCGCTGTCTTGTCCGGTGATGGCCCCGTTTTCAATCAGATATCCCCGATCTGATATGGCAAGGGACTGGTGCGCGTTCTGTTCGACCAGAAGAACACCAACCCCGGTTGTACGAATGGCGGCAAGCGCCTTGAACAGATCCCCGGTCATGATGGGTGACAGACCAAGGGAGGGTTCATCAAGCAGCAAGATATCGGGATTTGACATCAGCGCACGGCCAATGGCGACCATTTGCTGTTCGCCGCCGCTCATGGTGCGGGCGGCCTGGTTCAAACGTTCGGCCAGTTTGGGAAACAGCCCGATCACCCGATCAAGGTTTTGTTTTTCCGATGCGCGTGCCCGTTTGGCAAAGGCCCCGAGTTCAAGATTTTCACGCACTGTCAGTTCGCCGAAAATGCCGCGGCCTTCGGGGACAAGCGCCAGACCGGCTTCGACGATTTTGTGGGCGGAAAGATCGGTAAGCTCCGCCCCGGAAAGATTGATGCGCGTCCCATCCTGTGCGGTGACAAGGCCGGCACAGGCTTTGAGCAGGCTGCTTTTGCCCGCACCGTTGGCACCAAGCATCACAACGATTTCACCGCGATCCACGGTCAGCGATACATCGCGCAGGGCTGCGTGTTTGCCATAGGATACAGACAGGTTTTTGATATCAAGCATGGCTGTCTCCCAGATAGGCGCGGACAACTTCGGGATCGGAAAGGACTTCGTCAGGCGTGCCATCGGCGATCTTGGCCCCGGCATTCATGACAACGCAACGATCGCACAGGCTTCTGATCGCATCCATCACATGTTCAACCATGATGATGGTCAGGCCTTCTTCCTTGAGCTGACGGACCAGGGCAATGCCGTCCTGAAGTTCGGACGGGTTCAGACCGGCCAGCCATTCATCAAGCAAAAGAAGCCTGGGCTGAAGGGCAAGGGCACGGCCCAGTTCAAGGCGTTTCTGATCGATATAGGTCAGATCACCGGCAGGCGTGTGGGCCTGTTTGGCAAGACCGATCCGGTCCAGAAGTTCAAGGGCCGCCGAATGGGCGGCATCCCCCCATAACGGATTGGTGCGATAGGCAAGACCGGCTTCGATATTTTCCACGCAATCAAGATCAGGCAGAACGCGGACAAGCTGGAACGTGCGCGCAATGCCGGAATGGCTGATCTTGTGGGCCGGAAGGTTTGTGATGTCCTTGCCGCTGATGATGACCTTTCCTTCGTTGGCCTGAAGGGCACCGGAAATCAGGTTCATCACCGTGGTTTTGCCCGACCCGTTCGGACCCAGCAGGCCGACAATTTCACCGGCATGGACATCAAACTGCATCTGATTGACCGCAATCAGACCACCAAATGCCTTATGCAGGCCCGAGATCGAGAGAAGAATTTCGGTGTTCATGCTGTTTTCTCCCCTGATTTGCGGGTGGTTTCGGTGTCGGTTGAAAGGGTGCGCTTTTTCGGTGCACGGTATTTTTCATACAGACCCACCACACCACCGGGCAGAAGATAGACAATCACCATGAACACACAGCCAAGCAGGATGCTGAAATGGTTCGGGAAGCTTGCGGTCAGAACTTCAAACAGAAGGGTCAGCGGAATGACGCCCAGAAGCGGACCCAGCAAGCGGCGCGGACCGCCCAGAAGTGCCATGATGACAACCTGGAATGACAGCATCGGGTTAAAGGCAATCACCGGATCGATATAGGTCCAGCGCGGTGCGATGATGGCGCCGGTCAATGTCATGAATAGGGCAGACAGAACAAACAGCGCGACTTTGACGCGGGTAACATCAATACCGCAATGCTTGGCGACGGTTTCGTCTTCGCCAATGATGCGAAGCGCAAAGCCAAGGCGCGAACGCCCAAGGACAAAACCGGTCAGAAGCAATACGGCAAACAGGGCCAGCAACTGCCAGTAAATGTCATTCTGGGTGATATCAAGGAAGACATAGCGGCCCATTTCACGGGTGACATTGACTTCGTACCAGCTGACAACCTGACGGACCAGTTCGGTCAGGCCAAAGGTGAAGATCACGAAATAAACACCCGCCAGTCGCAGGGTCGAAAAACCGACCAGAAGGGCAACAACCGTTCCGGCAAGACCCGCACACAGAAGAACAAGCGGGAAGGCCATGACTTCACCGAGGACTGCCACCGTATAGGCGCCAATGCCAAAGAACACGACAGTCGCAAGCGAGATATAGCGCGTCGGGCCGGAAAACATCGACCAGGCTGTGGCAAGCACGGCGAAGCTGACGACACTGATGGCAAGCGACATGTAATAGCTGTCAACAAGCGACGGCAGGAAGGCAAGGGCGGCAAAGATTGCGGCACCGATGGCCACCGGCCTGATGAAATCGGGTTTCAGGAAGGGTGTCATTATGCGGTCCTCCCGAACAGGCCGGATGGTTTGATCAGCAAGACCAGAAGGAAGATCACATAGGTGACAGCAATGGTCAGGCCCGGATCGATATAGGTCGCCACCAGACTTTCGGCGATGCCAAGGATCAGACCGGCAATCAGCGCACCGAGAAGGTTGCCCACCCCGCCCATGATCACAACGATCAGGGCCTTCATGGTAAAGACAACACCCATCGAGGTCGAAAAGGTCAGGAACATGCTGACCAGAACGCCGCCGACAGCCGCGACCGCACCGCCAAGCGCAAAGGCAAAGCAGGCTGCGAAATTGACATCAATGGCAACAAGGCGGGCCGATGTCGGATCAACCGCAACCGCACGGAGGGCGGTGCCAATACGGGTACGCGTCAGGATCAGATAGAAACCAAGGCCAATGACAATGGCAAAGCCAAGGGCAACCAGACGGTTGGCCGCGATGGCCGCGCCAAACACGTCAACCGCGTCATTAAGGAAATCATAGCTGTAATAATTGCCGCCAAACCAGACCAGCAGCACACCCTGAACGATGAACAGCAGGCCGAAGGTGGCCAGAATGCTGTCAACTTCAAGCATGCCACGGTTTTTGGCACGCGCGACCAGCGGGGTCAGCAAAAAGCGATAAATGCCCCAGTTCAGCGCGAAGCTGAGTGGAATGATGATCAAAAGACCAAGGATCGGATTGATCCCGAGTGCGGTCATGAAAACAAAGGCAATAAAGGACGCGACGATCATCAGTTCGCCATAGGCGAGATTCATGATGCGCGAAACACCGTATTGCAGGGTCAGACCCATGGCGACAAGGGCATACATGCCGCCAAGCGTAATCCCCGATAATAATGCGTAGCTTAACATTCACTTCTTCCCAAAGGGGGGATCGGGTCCCGGACGGGGAGGTATCGGGGTTCCCGTGCGGTTGTGCGCACACGGAAACCCCGACAATCCTTTAAGGCTGCGATCAGTTCGCGCCTTTCCAGGCCGGTTTCGGGAAGACAAGTTCATGGGCGCCTTCCATGCTGGTCGGGGCAACGCCGACAAATTTGCCGTCCTGCCACTGACCGACCTGCCAGAAGGTCTGGTCGCCCGGCTTGTAGGTGCCAAGGATGGTGTCAAAGCCGCCTTTGGCCAGTTCGGCATTCACAGCTTCGCGGTCGGTGGAACCGGCACGTTCGATTGCCTGTTGCAGGGACTGAAGCGATGCCCAGTTGACGATCGATGCCCAGCGATCCGGTTCGCGACCGGCAAAGGCGATGTGACGTTTGATGTAGTCGGCGATCTTCGGGTCGTTTTCGCTGGCACCGCCAAGGCTTACGACGCCTTCGGCATCTGCGCCAAAGCGGTCCTTATACAGCGGGAAGGCCGTACCGACACCGGCATAGAAGACTTTGGGGTTGAAGCCCAGAACGCGGGACTGTTCGGTCAGGCCAAGGGTGCCCGGCGGATAGGAGAAGGCAACAAAGGTGTCTGCACCAAGCGATTTGATGTCATTGACGATGGTTGCAAGATCCTGGGAGCCCAGCGGATAGGTTTTGTCATAGACCAGATCAAAGTCGCGATCTTCAAGGGCGGCACGACCGGCCTTGGACAGTTCGATGCCAAAGCCGTCGGCAACAGCGATCATGGCGACCTTGTCATTGATTTTGCCGGCGTCTTTCAGGCCTTTGAGGAATTCGGCCATTTCGACAGCATATTGTTCACCGGTACCCAGCAGCCAATAGGAGTTTTTCCAGCGCTGAGCCAGTTGCGGTGCCTTGTCGGTCACAGCCGTACCGGCCAGATGGGCATAGCCCGCGCGATCAAGGATCGGCGCAACGGCAAGGTTCATGCCCGTGCCCCAGGGCGACAGGATGAAATCAACCTTGTCCTGGTTGATCAGGCGTTCAACCGCACGTACGGCTTCTTCGGAGCTTGATCGGTCATCATATTCGACGACTTCGATCGGGATCTGTTTGTCGCCGACCTTAAGGCCGCCGGCATCGTTGATTTCCTTGACCCACATTTCATAGTTGGGCGTGGTGCTGGTCGCAGCCCCCGGCGCGCCCGGCCCGGTTTTCGAAATGGCATAACCAATGCGATAGGTTTCCTGGGCATTGGCACCAAACAGCGTCGCGGTGCTCATCAATGCGGTGGTCGCCGCAGCAATGGTCGCGATGCGCAGTTTTGCTGAAATTTGCATGCTTTTCCTCCTGATCTCTTTGCAGAGACGGTTTTCCCGTTTGCGCGTATTTTCAGGAGTTTAGGCAAAGAGATTCTGTTATTTACTTTGGGATTCAAAGTAAATCTCCGGCGTATCCTCCCGCCCATTAGTTCGCAGATGCAAAATAATGGGAACGCATTTTTAATATGTATTGTTGTTTTTGCGGTTCCTTTGACCGTCACTCTAGTAAGCGATGGAACGGTTCCAATGTAAAGATAGCGAAATTGACATTTTAAGACGAAAAATTGTACTTTTATACGTATAACCATTTGGAATGGATGGGCGATAAAAAGGCATGTGTGCGCAGTCATCCCGCGATATCCCGGTATCCAGCCCGGCACGTCTGGCGGAAAATCCGTTTGAAGATCTGTTACCGGTCACGGCACAGGCAATGATGGACCGGTTTGATCATCCGTTATCGCCGCAAAGCTGGGTGATGAATGATCCGGGGCGGCGCGACCGGTGTTATGCGGTGCTGTTATTGTCCGGGCGGGCGCAGATCGCCCTGCGCCAGGGGGTGATTGATTGCAGGGCCCCGGCACTTGTGTGGTTGCCGCTTGGCGAGACGCAACGGTTTACGGTAACGGCGGGCAGCGAGGGTTATTTGCTGTCGGTGGCCGATGATCTTGTCGCACGTCATTGCGGGGATGGGGCGGGTGTTGCCGGGGGTAGTATGGCTGGTGGGGGGCTTCCGCTTCGGCTTGCGGCCGATACAGTGCATAATGTGACCCCGGCGGAAAACGGCGAAAACATTGCACATTTGCGCCGCAGTTTCGAGGCAATCCGGGCCGAGCTGATGCAAAATGCGTTGGGGGCCAGTCTTGTGGTCGGGGCGCATTTGCAGATCATTCTGACCATGGTGTTGCGTCTGGCCGAAAATGTAATGGAACAGCGCGACAAGCATCGACCGGGTTCGATTACCTTTCAGCGGTTCTTGCAGGTGCTTGAGCTTCATTTCCGTGAACACTGGAATGTGGCCGATTATGCCACCGCCCTTGGCGTCAGTGAAAGGCGGTTGGGATCGGCTGTTTTGCGCGCGACCGGCAAGCCACCGCTTACGGTTATTCATGACCGCGTGTTGCGCGAAGCCTGCATGCGGCTGGAACAAAGTCCGCTGGGTGTGGCACAGATTGCCTATGGGCTTGGTTTTCGCGACCCGGCCTATTTCAGCCGGTTTTTCAAACGCTATATGGGGGAGGCGCCCGGCGCATACCGGCGTCTGCGGCGTGCGGCAGAACGGGTACGCGATGATACTTTTGCCGCCTGGCCATAGGGTTTTGGCCGGGTAACCGGTTGGTAAATGTCGCGAAAATGTATCAACGGCTCACGGCTTGTTGAATGCCGATCAAAGTTGCGTTGCCTTTTTTTGATCTTACTTCTTCGCTTTGATCGTAATGTTATTGCAACGCGAAATCAGATTGGATGAAAAACCTTGGGTAAAGGCAAAACACTTCTTCTTGGGCTTGTCGCGGTTCTGGTCCTGCCATTCGGGATCAGTCTTGCCGAAGATCCGCCCGGTCAGGACAAGAAAGAAAGCTATACCTGGCGCAATGCGCCGCGCCATTCATCGGGGGTTGCGCCAAGTGCGCAGGATCATGCCAATCAGGCCATTGTCATGGTGATGGCAGCCGATACATTTGGCTGGCGCGGATATTTTGCGGTTCATCCATGGATCATTTTCAAGCGTGCCGGTGAAACCAGCTATACCCGTTATGACGTGGTTGGCTGGGGTGGCGGCAATGTGGTGCGCAAGAACTATGCGATCCCCGATGGTCTTTGGTTCGGGGCCAAGCCGAAAGTTCTGGCCGATCATCGCGGCGAGGCGGCAGAAGCCCTGATTGACGAGATCGAGGCCGCGGTGGCGAGCTATCCGTTCCCCAATGAATATCGCAGCTATCCGGGGCCGAACAGCAACACCTTTATCGCCCATATCGGACGCGAGGTCCCCGACCTTGATCTTGATATGCCGGCCAATGCGATTGGCAAGGATTACCGCCCGATCACCAATCCGGTGGGCATGTCATCAAGCGGGCAGGGTGTGCAGGCCAATCTGCTTGGCATTCTTGGATTGTCGGTCGGGCTTGAAGAAGGCATCGAGTTCAATGTGCTGGGCCTGAATTTCGGGATCGATTTCAATCGCCCGGCCTTGCGGTTGCCGTCGGTCGGACGGCTTGGCATGGATAATGTCGCATCCGAGGATAATGACGGCGATGTCGCGACAAGCGAAGAAGCGCAGCATCGCGACGAACAGGCAGAAGTTCTTGCCGGACCAAGCAGCTAGTCCCTGATCCCGATAGCCGATCCCATTGGGCGGCGTTTGGTTTAAATGCTTGCCATTTCGATGAAATGCGGCGAAGTCTTGGGTTCATAAGAATCATTCGCAAGGCTTGGCCGTGTTTTCCCAAATCAGTCTGTTGGCCCGTCCGGGCCAAATCCCCGCGACCATCTGGATCCTTGGGTTTGTCAGTCTTCTGATGGATGTGTCCTCGGAGATGGTGCAAACCCTGTTGCCGCTTTACATGGTTTCGGGGCTCGGATTGTCGGCGGTGACCATCGGACTGATCGAGGCCATCGCCATCGCAACTGCAACCGCGACAAAATTATGCGCCGGTGTTTTTTCCGATCTGATCGGATCGCGCAAATGGCTTGTTGTGGTCGGGTACGGGTTTGGCGCGCTGGCCAAGCCGTTCTTTCCCCTGGCCGAGGGCTTGGGCGCGATTGTTGCCGGACGGTTTGTTGACCGGGTTGGCAAGGGCATTCGCAGTGCGCCGCGTGATGCGCTGATTGCCGATGCCGCCCCGGCCGATAAACGCGGTGCCTGTTTCGGGTTACGCAAATCCCTTGATACGGTCGGCGGCTTTGTCGGGCCATTGATTGCCGTTCTGGTCATGATGGCGTCGGGCGGGGATTTCAGGCTGGTATTCTGGCTTGCGGTTATACCGGCTGTGCTGGCGGTGGCGATGCTGGTGGCAGGCATCCGCGAACCTGAAACCGCACAGGGCCGCGACGGGCGTCAGACCATAATTGGTCTTTTGAGACGTTCGGGCGATCTGGGGCGCGGTTTCTGGCTTGTCATGGCGGCAGCGGCAATTTTGATGCTGGCCCGGTTTAGCGAGGCATTTTTACTGCTGCAAGCAGGCGCGGTCGGGATTGCGGCAAGTTATGTGCCGCTGGTTCTGGTATTGATGCATCTGGTTTATGGCCTGTGTGCCTATCCGGTCGGGGTGATGTCGGACCGGATAGGGCGGCGCGGGCTTCTGGTGGGTAGTATTGCGGTGCTGGCGGTGGCCGATCTGGTCATTGCCTTTGCGCCGGGAATTGCCGGCTATGTGATTGGCATCGGGCTTTGGGGGCTGCATATGGGCATGTCACAGGGGCTGATCGCGACACTGGTTGCCGATCACAGTCAGGAACGTCTGCGCGGCACGGCCTTTGGGGTGTTTAACCTGGTCTGCGGTGTTGCGCTGATGCTGGGCAATGTGATGGCCGGGCTGATCTGGGAACAGTTTGGCACCTATATGACCTTTGTTGCCGGGGCCGTGGCCTGTGTGATGGCCCTGATCCTGTTCGGGGTGGTGGTTATGCGGGGACACACGCCGGGCGCGAGATAGGCGAGAGCGCAAAACAGGCCGTGAAATTGGCCCGGACCCTAGCCGTTAAGATGCCAGATCGCCCCGTTCAGCAGGGTGGCAAACCCGACCCACAGCACATAGGGGATCAGAAGGATGCCCGCCAGCCGGTCGATTTTGAAAAACATCGCGCAATTGGCAATGATCAGGGCAAGCAGGATCACAATATCGACCAGCCCCCAAAAAGGTGACTGGGCGCCAAAGAACAAAAATGACCATGCCAGATTAAGCGTCAGCTGAAGCCCGTAAACAATAAACGGGCCCTTGGCATTGGCGATGCCGGCTTTCAGCCAGACCCGCCAGCCGCTAAAGGCGATCAGGAAATAAATGATGGTCCACATCGGACCAAACAGCCAGTTTGGCGGATTGAAGGCCGGTTTTTGCAAGCCTGCGTACCAGTCATTGACACTGGTTGCGGTTACGGCACCGCCTGCGGCCGATATGATCAGGCACAATACCATAAAGGCAATCAGCGCAAAGACCCTGGTGCGGTGATTGGGGGTGCGGTGATTGGGGGTGCGGGTTTCGGCATGTGGGTCACGCATTTCCGTTCCGATCATTTGGGGCAGCCATGTGGTGATAGTCGCATGTTTCTGACATCATAACCACATGGCATGCGTTTCGAAATCGGCTTGGCTGGTACCCGGTTTATGCAGCCCTTTTGCCCCATCGCGGAAACGGATCAGGCAGATTGGCATAACGGGCCGGATCAAAGGATGTGACCAGAATATCGTCAGCCTCATCGACAAGGCAGTCCGAAAGACGCTGGCGCAGGGCGGCCTCGTTCATGTTCTGACCGATAAAGACGATTTCCTGACGACGATCGGCAAAGACCGGATCCCATTTTGAAAAGACCATATCGCGCCATGCCGGATTGTCGGGCCATTGATCGCGCGGAACCGCGCACCACCATGTTCCAAGGGCCTCTGTCTTGACAGCTGCCCCGGCCTGACTGATTTCACCGACCCAGTCCGGGCGGGTCGCCAGCCAGAAATGCCCCTTTGCACGCAGGACGCCGGGCCATTCGCTATTGATGAAGGCATGAAACCGTTGCGGGTGAAAGGGCAGGGATGTACGGAAGGTAAAGCTTTTGATCCCGTATTCTTCGGTCTCGGGCACGTGATCGGCAAAGCCATAGAGTTCCTTGGCCCACAGCGGATGATTTTGTGCCCGTTCGAAATCAAACCGCCCGGTATTGAGGATGCGTTGCGGGTCAACGATGCTGTTGGTGGTTTCGATGATTTCGGCATCGGCATTCAGGGCCCTTAGAATGGCCAGTACCGATTGGCGTTGTTCGGTATCGACAAGATCAAGCTTGTTAACAACGATCACATCAGCAAATTCGATCTGATCAACCAGAAGATCAACAATCGATCTGTCATCCCCGTCGCCCAGGCTTTCGCCGCGGTCGGACAGAAAGTCGGTGGAACTGTAATCGGCAATCATGCGCGCGGCATCGACAACCGTCACCATGGTATCAAGCCGGGCAATATCACCAAGCGACTGGCCGTTTTCATCGCGGAAATCAAAGGTGGCCGCGACCGGTAACGGTTCGGAAATGCCGGTTGATTCAATCAGCAGATAGTCAAAGCGTCCTTGTTCGGCGAGGCGGCGGACCTCGGCCAGAAGATCATCGCGCAAGGTGCAGCAAATGCAGCCATTGGTCATTTCGACCAGCTTTTCATCGGTCAGGGAAAGCTCCGAGCCGCCATTGCGGACAAGGTCGGCATCAATATTGACCTCGGACATGTCATTGACAATGACCGCAACCCGCAAGCCACGGCGGTTGTTCAGAACATGATTGAGAAGAGTGGTTTTGCCCGCACCAAGAAAGCCGGACAGAACAGTAACGGGAAGGCGTTTCATCAGATCGACCATAAATGTGATGTTATAACGTAACATTTATGAGGAAGGGAGCCGTAATGCAATCAAAAAAGTAAGACGTCCCGAAAGGCTTGCCAGAAAGGCCTGGCAAAAGGCCTGGAAAAATGGGCGGGTAAAGGGGGAAGGTAATAGGTGGGGGCACAAGCTGCCGGTACAGACGATCCGGTCAAAAAAAAGACCCGGCAGGGACCGCCGGGTCTGTTTCGGTATCAGGCCGGTTTGGATGTCTGTCCAAACAGGATTTTCTTGCCTTCTTCCGTCACAGCAGGCTGTGCGGTGAATGGTTCGGCGGCCTTGTAGGCGGCAATGGTGGCCGGGCGCGCCTTGATGGTCTCAAACCAGCGTTTCAGGTTCGGGAAGTCATTGAGATCCTGTTGCTGTTTTTCATGGCTGACGATCCACGGATAGGATGCCATGTCAGCAATGGTATATGCATCACCGGCAATGAAGTTGCGGCCTTCGAGACGTTTGTTCAGCACACCGTAAAGACGGTTGGTCTCGTTGACGTAACGCGTGATGGCATAGGGGATTTTTTCAGGGGCATAGGTGCCGAAATGATGGTTCTGACCGGCCATCGGACCAAGTCCGCCCATCTGCCAGAACAGCCATTCCATCACCGTTTTGCGGCCGCGTATATCAGTCGGCAGGAACTTGCCGGTCTTTTCGGCGAGATATTGCAAGATCGCCCCGGATTCAAACACCGTGATGGCATCGCCGCCATCTGCCGGATCATGGTCGATGATGGCCGGCATGCGATTGTTTGGCGAAAAGGCCAGGAATTCCGGCTTGAACTGATCACCGGCACTGATATTGACCGGGAAAATCTTGTAATCCAGCCCGGCTTCTTCAAGGAACAGCGTGATCTTGTGGCCGTTCGGGGTAGGCCAGTAATAGAGGTCAATCATGGGCTTGGGGCTCCTGTGATGATTTTTGAGTGGCAGGGTCAATAAAGGAACCTTGCCAACTGAGACATTATCGGTCAATTTAAAACGAACGTTCCAAAATGCAATACCGGGTCACAGCTTTGTGTTATCAGGCGGGCCCGCAAGGAGACCATTGATGATCCGCTTCTATTTTCATCCGACCCCGAACCCGCAGAAAATCTCGATGATGCTTGAGGCATCCGGGCTTGAATATGAAGTCCTGCCGGTCGACACCCGCAAGGGTCAGCAACATGACCCGGCCTTTCGCGCGGTCAATCCCAATGGCAAGGTGCCAGCCATTGTCGATACCGACGGGGCCGGCGGCACGGAAGTCCGGGTGTTTGATTCCAATGCCATCCTGATGTATCTGGCCGAAAAGTCCGGCAAGTTTCTGGGCAAGCCGGAAGATCGTGGCGAGCTTCTTTCATGGTTGATGTTCATTGCCACCGGTCTTGGTCCGTTTTCCGGTCAGGCCGTGCATTTCCAGTATGTCGCCCCGGAAGGCAGCGATTATGGTGTGAACCGTTACCGCAATGAAATCGCCCGGCATTATCAGGTTCTTGAAGATCATATGAAGGGTCGTGAATTTATTGTCGGCGATGAAATGACCATCGTTGATATTTCGGCCTGGGGCTGGATCGACAAGGCGCCCTATGTGCACAAGAACCCGGATGTGATGGATAACTACCCCAACCTGAAACGCTGGTTCGCGGCGATGAACAGTCACCCGGCGGCAATTGCAGCACGCGATGTCGGCAAAGGTCACAGCTTCAAGACCGAAATGGACGAAGACGCCAAACGCGCGATGTTCCCGTCAAACTACGTTTGATTGGGCATTCCTTTGTGAGGGCGACCACGTCGGGAAGTTTGGTCTTGCAATGAATGCATCTTTAAAGTGCAATAGTTGTTTGATTGTGCAATCAAAAGGCCATGCCCAAACTTTTCGAAAGAGGTTGCTTGCATGCAGGAACTCGAACTTACAGACGGGCGAATTGTGCGCGTATGGTGGCTGTTGACTTGGCGATCGTTTGCGGGGGCGTTTGTCGGCGGCTTTGTGATCAGTTTCGTTATCCATTTTGGTATCGGCTTCTTTAACAAGGTATCTGGCGCAACGCTTGACGGCGGATTTATCGTTTGGCTTTTCAATGCTCTATGGATGTTTTTCTGGCAGTTCATCGTTGTACGGATGATGCTTCGAAAACATTACAAAGGTTTTCGTCTGGCGATTGTCGCCGATGACGTGCCTGAAACGGCAGAAGCCAGTCACACCGTGACCCCCGCATGAAAATCGCGCTGTCGGCTCGCGCGCTTCAGGTCGCCAGATGTAAAAACACCCCGGTTTTGGCCGGGGTGTTTTTCGTTATCCGATCAAACAGGATCATGGTTGGTGATCAGGACTGCGCCGCCTTGCGATCGGCGATCATTCTGATGGTCAGGCTGATGATGCCAGCCAGGATACCGACCGCCATCACCGACAGATAACCGCCGCTGGCAAATAGCTGGGTGCCAAGAACCGATCCGGATGCCATGCCGACAAACATCACGGTAAAGAAGACCGAGTTCAGTCTGCTGCGGGCTTCGGGGGCGATTTGATAGACAATGGTCTGGTGCGAAACCAGAGACGCCTGAACCCCCAGATCAAAGCCGATGGTGCCGATAGCAAGGATGGCAAGCTGTGCACTGACCGATGAGAGTGCGGGCACCATGCACATGATGGCAAAGGACAGGATCAGGATGACGGAGCCCAGTTTGGTAACCCGTGCCGGGCCATGGCGATCGGCAAGGCTTCCGACATAGCGTGCCATCATGGCCCCGACAGCACCTAGCAAGCCAAAGGCACCGGCAACGTCACTGCCAAGCCCATAGCGTTGATGCAGGATCAGCGAAAGCGACGACCAGAACGCGCTGAAGGCAACCGCAAGGAATGCCTGTGCAATGGCCGCATGGCGCAGCGATGGATGTTCTGTCCAAAGGTGCGCAAGGGATTGCAGAAGTTTGGGATAGCTCATCGTTGCGTGGGTTTGGAACGGCGGCAGGATCTTCCACAGCGCAAAGCCGATGATCAGGATTTGAACCGCAGCGAGTTGCAGCACAATGCGCCATCCGAAATATTCGGCGATCACGCCACTGACCGTGCGTGACAGCAGGATCCCGATCAAGAGACCGGTCATGACGGTACCAATGGTTTTGCCATGCAGATGTTTGGGCGACAGGATGGCGGCGGCCGGGACAATGTCCTGGGCCATGGTTGCGGTGATGCCGATCAGAAGGCTTGTGAACAGGATGGTGTTCAGGCCCGGTGAAATGCTGCCGGTCAGAAGCATGGCGGCAAGCAGGACACTTTTAAGGACGATCAGGGTTCTTCGATCATAACGGTCGCCAAGCGGCAACAGGAACAGAATGCCCAAAGCATATCCGACCTGGGTCACTGTCGGGATCAGTCCGGTTGTTCCGACGCCAAGCCCAAGTTCGGTCCCGATCATGTTGAGAACCGGCTGGGTATAATAGATCGAGGCCACGGCCGATCCCGCACCAAGGGCAAGCGCAAAGATGATGTTGCGCGATGGGGCGGCCGTGATCTGCTGCGGATCAGCAGTTGTTTGCGCGGTGGTCATTGAAAGCTCCGTAAAGCGGAATTGATTTTGGCCCAGAATATGGATGACGCGCTGGTTTGGTAGAGGGTTGTGCGGTAAGATGGTTATACGTAAAGCGTATGATAGGTGATGAATGTCTTCCGTTGATCGTATGGAGTTGATGCAAACATTTGTGCGTATCGTTGATGGCGGAAGTCTGTCGGCGGCGGCGGGATTGCTTGGCACGACCCAGCCGACCATCAGTCGCCGGTTGCGGACGCTTGAGGATATGCTTGGTGTTGAGCTGATCCTGCGCAATACGCATGCGATCAAGCTGACCGATGATGGGGAACGGTGTTATGCCCATGCCCGCACCCTGATCGAGGGGTGGGACGCCCTGACCGAAGAACTTTCGGGTACAGATGGTGAGCCGGTCGGGCGGCTTGCGGTCAAGGTGCCCCATGCCTTTGGGCAGGATCAGTTGCTTCAGCCGCTGATCAAATTCCTGAAACGCTATGACCAGGTCAGTGTCGACTGGGTTCTGAGCGACCGGCCGCCGGACTTTATTTCCGAACGGATCGATTGTGCCATTCATGTTGGCGCGGTGTCCGATCCGTCACATGTTGCCGTGCTGCTTGCGGAAATCCCGCGTATTGTTGTCGCCGCACCAGACATTCTGGCAAACAAACCCGTTTGTGATGTCGGGATGCTGGCGGATCTGCCGTGGGTATCGCTCAAGACATTTTACGGGTCGGAGATTTCGCTGCAAAATATCGGCAGCCGGGAACTGATCCGTTTTCCGATCAAGCCGCGTCTGAGTACAGACAGTCTGTTTGCAACCCGTCAGGCGGTGCTTGGCGGGCTGGGGGCGGGGATTGTGTCGCGCTGGATCGTGACCGATGACCTGCGAACCGGAAAGCTGGTGCATTTATGCCCGGACTGGCAAGCGTCATCCTTGCCTGTTTATCTGGTTTATCCCTATGCCAGCTATTATCCGGCACGCATGCGGAAGTTTTTTGAAATCCTGCGCGATTTCATGCCGGGTCTGGCCGAAGTCGAAGCCCCGGCGCACAGGCGATAAAGCCAGATATGAAAACACCCCGGTTTTGGCCGGGGTGTTTGCGGTTGGATTGGATACGGGATCCGGTGATCAATCGGTGGTCTTGGACCCGAAATGTTTGTTGAAGTGCAATACCAGCAGGGTGACGATTGCCCCTGAAAGCAGGTAGGCACCAACACCGGGCAGGCCGAACTTGTCACACAGATACAATGCGATCAGCGGGGCAAAACCGGCACCGAGCAGCCAGGCCAGATCGGATGTCAGGGCAGACCCGGTATAGCGGTATTCGCGTTTGAAGTTTGAGGCCAGCGTTCCGGCCGCCTGACCAAAGCACAGGCCAAGCACCGCAAATCCGCCCAGAACGATCATGCCTTCATTGATGATGTTGAAGGAATAAAGCAGCGGGGTCAGAACAGCACCCAGGAAGATGATCCCGGCACTGTATCCCAGCAGGCGACGACGACCGAGCTGATCGGCGATGAAGCCCGATGCGACAATGCCAAAGGCGCAAAGCACGGCACCGACACCCTGGGTCAGAAGGAACTGCCCCGGATTGCCGTTGGCATAAAGATAGACCCAGCTGAGCGCAAAGACCGTGACCAGATGGAACAGCGCGTAGCTGACCATCGGGACCAGTGCCCCAAGCACAACGGTACGACCGTTATGTTTGAGTGTGTCCATCACGCGGGCGGCTTCGAGTTCGTTCTTTTCAAGAAGATGGCCGAATTCCGAGGTGGCAACCAGACGCAGGCGGGCAAACAATGCGACCACGTTGATGGCAAAGGCCACGAAGAACGCATAGCGCCAGCCAAAGGCCAGGAAGTCATCGGGATGCAGGGTCAGAAGCAGATAGGCAAACAGTGAAGATGCCAGCATGAAGCCAAGCGGTGCGCCCAATTGCGGGATCATCGCATACCAGCCCTTGCGGTTGTCCGGCGCATTGAGTGCCAGAAGCGATGCAAGACCATCCCAGGCACCACCCCATGCAAGACCTTGCAGGAAGCGGAAGCTGCACAGCAGATAGATCGCAAGAACACCGGCCGAGGCATAGCTTGGCAGGAAGGCCATCGCCGCGGTCGAACCGCCGAGCATGAACATGGCAATCGTCAGTTTGACGCCACGGCCATAATGCCGGTCAACCGTCATGAAGACCAGCGAGCCCACCGGGCGGGCGATAAAGGCCAGAGAGAAGATGGCAAAGGAATACATGGTGCCGACCAATGCCGTTTCGCCGGGAAACAGCAATTGCGGGAACACAAGTACCGATGCGATGCAGTAAACGAAAAAGTCGAAAAATTCCGAAGTCCGGCCGATGATCACGCCAAGCGCGATCTGACCGGGATCGTTGGTTGCGTCGGCATTAAGATGCCGTGCGTCGCGTTCCAAACCTGATGAGGTGGCGGTCGCGTAGTTTTCTGTTGTTTGGTTCACGCCGTTCTCCCTAAATCACTGGTCGGACCTTTTGGTCCTAACTACTTTTGATTGGATCACAAATTCGGATCAAAGGACGATACGACTTTGGATCGAGTCTAAGTATAGACATGTGAATTGCAAACGTCAGTGTCAATTATCTTTCTGCACCGCACAACGTTAGGTTTACATTGGAATGATAATTGTCATTAAGACCCAGCTATGCACGGCGGGTATCTTGACATTGTTGCGATGCAGCTATAGCAATTCCCGCGAAATTCCGACCTGGCGGGTTTTTGAAAAAAATTTGCCAAAATTGTGCCCTTTCCGTGGATGTTTGGAATGATTATTCCTATATGCCGTTGCGACGGGGTACGACGTGTGGCGATCTCCGATGGGTCGTTCATGCGGCTCGCAGGCATATTGTTGCCTGTGAGAACATCTTCCAGAAACTGACAAAGTATGAAGCGCATGCTTTCAAAACTTGTACGCGGCGTCGCTGTAGCCTCGATGTTTTCG
This sequence comes from Thalassospira sp. MCCC 1A02491, assembly GCF_001613785.1. NCBI lineage: Bacteria > Pseudomonadati > Pseudomonadota > Alphaproteobacteria > Rhodospirillales > Thalassospiraceae > Thalassospira > Thalassospira sp. MCCC 1A02491. The sequence continues at coordinate 76,233 of NZ_LPVX01000002.1, forward strand.
CTTCTGGCCGGTTGCAACCTGGTTGTTATCGACCCGTCGGGTGATATCGCGTCCCAGCAGTCCGATCTGATTATCGTTTCCACGATCCTGATGCTGCTGATCATCGTTCCGGTGATGGCACTGACTGTCTTCTTTGCCTGGAAATACCGTCAGGGCAACAAGGACGCGGAATATGATCCCGAATGGCACCATTCCACGAAGCTGGAAGTCGTCATCTGGTCCGCACCACTGGTGATCATTATTGCGCTTGGCGCGATCACCTGGGTTACGACGCATACGCTTGACCCGTATCGTCCGCTGGACCGTATTGATGCTGAACGTCCGTTGGCCAAAGATCACGAACCGATGGTGATCGAAGTCGTTTCCCTCGATTGGAAATGGCTGTTCCTGTATCCGGAACAGGGCATTGCGACCGTCAATGAACTTGCAGCTCCGATTGATACCCCCATTCAGTTCAAAATCACTTCTTCGGGTATCATGAACTCCTTCTTCATTCCGGCTCTTGCGGGCCAGATTTACTCGATGGCGGGTATGGAAACCAAACTCCATGCCGTGATCAACGAAGAGGGCGTTTATGAAGGCTTCTCGGGGAACTATAGCGGTGAGGGCTTCTCTCATATGCGCTTCAAGTTCCACGGCCTGAGCGCAGAAGGCTTTGACAAATGGGTTGCTGATGTGAAGTCCGACGAGAACTTCCTTGGCCGTTCCCAGTATCTTGAACTCGAAAAGCCGAGCGTCGCCGAGCCGGTTCACTACTACAGCGCAGTGGACCCGGAACTCTATACCGCGATCCTCAACATGTGCGTCGACCAGTCGAAAATGTGCATGAACGAGATGATGGCGATCGACGCGAAAGGCGGCGGTGGACTGGCTGGCATCTATAACGTGATGTCGCTGACCTATGACGTTCCGCATATGCGCGGAAGTCAGCCGTTGCCCGAAAGCAAGTCCTATGTGGCGTCGCTTTGCACCACCCCTGAAAGTGGTTTTTCTGGCGAGCTTGCCAATCTGCCCTTGTTTGACAATGGACAGAGTGCACGCGCCATGAGCATTGCGCCCGCAGGCGTTTCGACAGGGTTCTGAAGCAGTGCCGGTTGGTGAAAGCCAACCGGCCCTTCGCAGTTTTCGCACCGGGTATCTGGTGCCTTGCTGCATTTGAAAGAAGAGTAATCCGATGTTCTCTAATCCGGACCTTTTACATTTTATATTTGGCCGGCTGTCAATCGACTCCATCCCGATGTTCCACGAGCCGATTGTCGCCGTGACATTTGCTGCCGTGGTGCTGGGCGGGCTCGTCGTTGTTGGCGCGCTTACCTATTTCCGTTTGTGGGGATATCTCTGGAACGAGTGGATCACCTCGATCGATCATAAAAAGATCGGCATCATGTATATCATTCTGGCGATCGTCATGCTTTTGCGTGGCTTTGCCGATGCACTGATGATGCGCGCCCAGCAGGCGATCGCGTTTGGGGATGTTGCCGGTTATTTGCCGCCCGACCACTATGACCAGATCTTTACCGCGCATGGCGTGATCATGATCTTCTTCGTGGCGATGCCGCTGGTGACCGGTCTGATGAACTTCGTTGTGCCGCTGCAGATCGGCGCGCGCGACGTTGCATTCCCGTTCCTGAACAATTTCAGCTTCTGGATGACCACCTGTGGTGCCGTGCTGATCATGGCGTCGCTGTTTGTCGGTGAGTTCGCAAAAACCGGTTGGCTGGCCTATCCGCCGCTTTCGGACATTGTCTATAGTCCGGGTGTGGGGGTTGATTACTATATCTGGGCCTTGCAGATTGCCGGTGTCGGTACGTTGCTTTCGGGTGTGAACCTGATTGTGACCATCGTCAAAATGCGTGCACCAGGCATGTCGATGATGAAGATGCCGGTCTTTACCTGGACCTCGCTTTGCACCAACATCCTGATTGTTGCAGCATTCCCGGTTCTGACCGCGGTTCTGGTTCTGCTTGGTCTTGACCGTTATGCAGACACCAACTTCTTCACCAACGATCTTGGCGGTAACGCCATGATGTACATCAACCTGATCTGGATCTGGGGTCACCCGGAAGTGTACATCCTGATCCTGCCGGCGTTTGGTGTGTTTTCCGAAGTTGTTTCGACCTTCTGCCGCAAGCGCCTGTTTGGTTACAGCTCGATGGTTTATGCCACGGTGGTTATTACCATCCTGTCCTATATCGTCTGGCTGCACCACTTCTTCACCATGGGTTCGGGTGCAAGTGTGAACGCCTTCTTTGGCATCACCACCATGATCATCTCGATCCCGACCGGTGCAAAGGTCTTTAACTGGCTGTTCACCATGTATAAGGGCCGCATCAGCTTTGATGTGCCGATGCTGTGGACGATCGGTTTCATGCTGACCTTTGTCATTGGTGGCATGACCGGTGTTATGCTGGCGGTTCCGCCGGCTGACTTCGTGCTCCATAACAGCCTGTTCCTGATTGCCCACTTCCACAACGTGATTATCGGTGGTGTGGTCTTCGGGATGTTTGCCGGTATCGTTTACTGGTTCCCGAAAGCATTCGGCTTCAAGCTCGATGAATTCTGGGGCAAGATGTCGTTCTGGCTGTGGACCATCGGCTTCTACTTTGCCTTCATGCCGCTTTATGTTCTTGGCCTGATGGGCGTTACCCGCCGCATGAGCCACTTTGACGACCCGTCGCTTCAGATCTGGTTCGTTATTGCGGCCTTTGGTGCGGTTCTGATCGCCGGTGGTATCGGTTCGTTCCTGATGTCGATCGTGGTTGCCGTTATCAACCGCGAGAAGCTGCGTGACGAAACCGGTGACCCGTGGGGTGGTCGTACGCTGGAATGGTCGACTTCGTCGCCGCCCCCGGCTTACAACTTCGCCTTTACCCCGGTTGTTCATGAACTGGACGCCTGGGCGGATATGAAAAAGCGTGGCTTTGTACGTCCGACATCGGGCTTCATCGATATCCACATGCCGAAAAATACCGGCGCTGGCTTTATCCTGGCTGCGATTTCGCTTGTCCTTGGTTTCGCTCTTGTCTGGCACATCTGGTGGCTTGCTGCTGTCAGCTTCATCGTGCTGGTGGTTGGTGCGATTGCGCATACCTTCAACTATGACCGTGATTATCACATCCCGGCAGATGAAGTTGTGAAGACCGAAGACGAACGTACCGCCCTTCTGGCAAAACAGCAGGCGTAAGGGAATGACAATGGCGAATAATACTGCCTCTCAGACCGAAACGCCGGTCTTTTACCTGAAAGAAGAGCATCACCCGGAAACCGGCACGATGCTTGGCTTCTGGATCTATCTGATGAGCGATTGCCTCATCTTTGCGATCCTGTTTGCAACCCATGGCGTGCTTGGCCGCAACTATGCGGCCGGGCCTTCGCCGGCGGATCTGTTCGATCTTGAACTGGTGGCGATCAACACCTCGATGCTGCTGTTCTCGTCGATCACCTATGGCTTTGCCATGCTTCAGATGGAAAAAGGCAAGATTGCCGGGACCCAGCTGTGGCTGGCGATTACCGGTCTGTTCGGGATCGCGTTCGTCGGGCTGGAACTTTATGAGTTCCATCACCTGTGGAGCATTGGGGCAACCCCGATGCGCAGTGGCTTCCTGTCGGCGTTCTATACGCTGGTTGCGACCCACGGTCTGCACGTGACGTTCGGCATCATCTGGCTTGTGACCCTGATGGTTCAGGTGTCCCAGCGCGGACTGATCCCGGAAAACAAGCGTCGCCTGATGTGCCTGTCGATGTTCTGGCACTTCCTTGACGTGGTCTGGATCGGTGTCTTCTCTGTCGTTTATCTGCTGGGAGTTCTGGGATGAGTGCACATTCACACGCACATGATGACCATCACGGCGATGGTGCCTCTCACGGTACTTTCAAAAGCTATCTGATCGGTTTCATCCTGTCGGTTATCCTGACAGCGATCCCGTTCTGGCTGGTGATGGATGGCGTTCTTGACAGCAAGGTCGCGACCGCACTTTGGATCATGGGTCTTGGTGTGGTTCAGATCGTGGTTCACATGATCTACTTCCTGCATATGAACACCAAATCCGAAGGTGGCTGGAACATGCTGGCGCTGATCTTCACCATCGTGATCGTGGCGATTGCCATCGCCGGTTCGCTGTGGGTGATGTATCACCTCAATACCAACATGATGCCGCAGATGGATCATGAAATGATCAAGAGCTTTGGCTAGGCCGTTGCTTGATATCTGAAGGGGGCGCGATACTTTACAGGTATCGCGCCCTTTTTCGTTCGCAGACACAGATGCCCTTGGAAAGAAAGCGAGATGACGGACAACCGCATTTCCCGAACCGCCAAAACGACCACAGCAACGCAACCGTCCCGGCGCGGACCATCCATGACCACCCGGATTGTGGTTCTGGCACTGGCGGTCATTCTGTTTTCCGGGTTTTGCGCCCTTGGATACTGGCAGATCGAACGCCGGGCCTGGAAACTTGATCTGATTGCGCGGGTTGATGCACGCGTGCATGGCGATGCCCAGCCGGCCCCACGCCGCGATGACTGGGCCAATGTCAGCCGCCAACGCGATGAATATCGCAAGGTGACGGTCACCGGCACCTATCGCAATGATCTGGAAAGCCATGTCTATGCCGCGACCGATTACGGGGCGGGCTATTGGGTGATGACGCCGCTTGAACGCGACGATGGCACGATTGTCATGGTCAATCGCGGCTTTGTACCGACCGACCGCCGCAACCCCGCCACCCGCAGCGATGGCATGGTGGACGGGGAGGTCACGGTGACGGGGCTTCTGCGTCTTGACGAGCCGGTCGGGACATTCATGCGTGACAATGTGCCCGGGGATGATCGGTGGTATTCGCGCGATGTGCGCGCCATGGCCGAAAAGCGCGGGCTTGATGCCAATGATGTCGCCCCGTATTTCATTGATGGCGACGGGGCGGAAAACCCGGCAAAGCTTCCGGTCGGCGGACTGACCCGGATCAGTTTCCCCAACAATCACATGTCCTATGCGCTGACCTGGTTTGGCATGGCGGCATTGACGATTGTTGCAGCCTGGATCGTGTTGCGCCCGCGTCGGCGCCGTGAAGAGGGTGACGACCCGGACGAGGATTGATTATTCCCCGATCTGATACCGAAGAACAAAAAGCCCGGCATTTCAGTTGCCGGGCTTTGTTTTGCAGATTACGTCGCGACAGGTTGGGGAAGGGACCTGTTCGCATGTTGGGCAGGATCAGGGATTGGTGTGATCAACCACTTCGCCGCGTGCCGGGTAGCCCTTGGCAATCACGAAATCAAGCGCGCCAAGGATCTGGTCAAAGGCCGGGCGGGCAAACGGCATGGTCTGGACGGTGCCGAAATAAAGGGTGCCGTCCGGGCGGACCAGAAACAGGCCGGGTTCGGAAAAGATCGCCGGTTCTTCATAGCCACTTGAGGTCACGCCGTTCGAGGTCGAGATATAAAGACCCCATTCGCGGGCCTTATCAAGATCAAGCCCATAGCCGAGATCAAGGTTTTCAAGGCCCCATTTTGCCTTGGCCTCGGTCGCACGGTCTTCGCCGTCCGAGGACAGGACGACAACATTCACACCGCGCTTGGCAAAATCGGCGAGCTTGTTATCAAGGTCTTTGAGATATTTGCCGCAGATCGGGCAATGCAGGCCGCGATAAAACACGACCATGGTGAAGTTTTCCGGTTTCTGATCGGCCAGCGACCAGATGCCGCCCCCGACCAGCGGAACGCTGAGAGATGGGACAGGCTGACGGGGCAGAAGCGGGGTAATTGCAGACATTTCGTTCCTCAAGACTTGGTGTATGTGTTGTTTGACCTTATTATGGAACGATCATTCTATAATGCAACATGTTTCGAGACCGATCACTGAACCGTGATCGGAAACAGCGGTTTGCGGGGTTCACAAACCGATCAGTTCAGGGCTTCGAGAATGGTGTTGGTGTAATCTTCAAGCGTTTCACGATCCGCACCGCGGCGCGACATCAACTGAACGCCCTGGATCGACCCGGCAAGAAAGCGCGCCAGTGCGCGGATGTTCTTGTCCTTTGAAATCGTGCCATGTTTGATGCCACGGCTAAGCGCGGCAGCAAACATGTCTTCGACCCGGCGAAAGGCCTGATGGGCGATGGCAGCGGTTTCGGGATCATGCGGGGCCAGTTCCATCCCCGAATTCACAATCAGACAGCCTTTATGTTTGCCTTCTGCGCAGCCGGTTTTGGCGGTGTCGCGGAAAGTCTTTTCAATCGCTTCGCGGCCGTCTTCGATTTCGCGAAGATTGGCAAAACGCTCGGAACTGATTTTCTGGCTGTAATGGTCAAGCACGCGCAGGAAAAGAGCCTTTTTGTCGCCAAAGCTTGCATACATGCTTGCCCGGTTCAGGCCGGTTTCTTCCACCAGATCCTGAACAGAGGTCGATTCAAAGCCTTTGCTCCAGAAGATGTTCATTGCGTTATCAAGAACGCTTTCTTCATCAAATCCGCGGGGGCGCGCCATGACATTTCCTTGGGTAGTGACGAGAACACTGGAACGAGTGTTCTATAACTGTTTTAAAGATGGATCGGCTGGGCTGGAAAATCAACCGCTGTGGCATCACGGCAGGGTGCAGCCACACGCATATCGCGCCTATATCCGATCAAGGGTCACGAAACTGTAGTCCGGACCATCGGGATTGTCGATCCTTTGACGGGCGGTTTCGCGCCATTCATCTTCTGCCAGCGGATCAAGGAATGTGTCGCCGTCGATCTTTGCGTGAACTTCGGTCAACTCAAAGCGCGTCGTAAAAGGTAGGGCGAGGTGATAAATCTGGGCGCCACCGGCAATGATGACTTCATTGATCCCGTCGCGCAGCGCAATTTCGTCGGCAAGCCTGATCGCCGTTTCGATGTCATGGCAGACGCGGACATTTTCATGATCAAATGACCAGTCCTTATCACGGGTAACGACGATATTGGTCCGTTTGGGCAACGGGCGCCCAATGGCTTCAAACGTGACGCGGCCGAGGATCATGGGTTTGCCAAGGGTCAGGGCCTTGAACCGTTTAAGGTCTTCGGGCAGTTCCCACGGCATCCAGCCATCCTTGCCGATGGCGCCATTTTCGGCCGCAGCAACAACCGCAACCCGTTCAATCCGTTCATTGTTGTTTGCTGGCATCAGACAGCAACCTTGCCGGCAATATGCGGGTGCGGGTCATAACCGACCAGTTCGAAATCCTCGAACTTGAAATCAAAGATCGATTTGACATCGGGATTGATTTTCATGGTCGGCAGCGGGCGGGGATCGCGCGACAGCTGCAATTCAACCTGTTCAAGGTGGTTGGTATAAAGATGCGCATCGCCAAGGGTATGGACAAAATCGCCAACACCAAGATCACAAACCTGGGCAATCATCATGGTCAAAAGCGCATAGGATGCGATGTTGAACGGCACACCAAGGAAGATATCGGCACTGCGCTGATACAGCTGACAGGAAAGCTTGCCGTCCGCGACATAGAACTGGAACAGGCAATGGCAGGGCGGAAGCGCCATGTTGGGCACGTCGGCCACGTTCCAGGCCGAAACGATCAGGCGCCGGGAATCAGGATTGTTTTTGATCTGATCGATCAGGCCGGTGATCTGGTCAATGGTTTCCCCATTGGCCCCGCGCCATGACCGCCACTGGCCGCCATAGACCGGGCCAAGATCGCCGTTCTCATCGGCCCATTCGTTCCAGATGCGCACACCGTTGTCTTGCAGATATTTGACATTGGTGTCGCCATCAAGGAACCACAGCAATTCATGAATGATTGATTTCAGATGCAGTTTCTTGGTGGTGACCAGCGGGAAACCTTCGGACAGATCGAACCGCATCTGATGGCCGAAAATCGATACGGTGCCTGTACCCGTGCGGTCTTCCTTGCGCGTGCCGGTGTCGCGCACCAGACGCATCAGATCAAGATATTGCTGCATGCTCAGTCCTGCGTTTTTCGGAATCGTCTTTGGGGCAGCATAGTCAGGTCGGCGGTCATCGGCAAGCAACGCAGTGTCCCCTTTGATATCGCGTTTTAAACACGCCCCTGCTGACGGTTCCTGTCAGGAGAGATCGCGCAAATTCACCCCGTGTGGCTATACTTGATCGCATGAAATTTTGGCGCGTTTAACGCAGGGAGTGTCGGTCATATGCGAACGGAAGTTCAGTGGGTTGATTGGGACGGAAAGGGGCTTGAACATTGTGTCTGCCAAACCGACGCGGACGGGATCAAGCTTGAGGGTGTGGTGATTGGCACGCGTGAAGGCCAGTATGGCGGATCGTACCTTGTTGTGACCGACGCGTCATATGCAACGCGCGAAGTCCGGGTAAGCTATGTCGGCGGGGCGCATATGCATGTCACATCTGACGGCAAGGGAAACTGGTTTGACTGTCTGGCTGATCGGGATTTGCCGGCTCTGACGGGCTGTTTTGATGTGGATATCGGCATCACGCCAGCAACAAACATGCTTCCGATCCGGCGATTGCAACTGCCTGCGGGGGAGGTGCTCGATATTTCGGCGGCCTATGTGCCGCTTCCAAGTCAGATCGAGGGTGATTTTTTGCCGTCGCGTGCAGCGCAACGTTACAGCTGTATGATTCCGGGGCGTCGCTATCGCTATGAGGGGTTGTTTCGCAATTTCTCGGCAGAGCTTGAAATCGATGAGGCCGGGCTGGTGATCGATTATCCCGATACGTTCCGCCGTGTTTGATGGTGGGCAAAATCGGCAATCCGGCATAGCCCGGATATCGGAATGTTCCGTTCGAATGAAAAAAAAGTTTTCCCAAATCCCCTTGTGAAAAGGACCCGGTTTGACCTATATAGGGGCTGTCGGGGCAACCCGACTACGGCGCTAAACTGCGTGACAGAATAGGCTTTACGGACCCGGGGGCGGTACCCGGCGGCTCCACCAAATTTATCGGTTGTCCGACTCAGACAATCTTCGTGGGGCCGAAATAGGATCGACGTGAGCAGTAAAAGTCAATGTGGGCGCTCGGCATGGTACCACCGCATCGGGCCAATGTTTGTAAATGCAAACGACAACAATGCTCCGGTTGCTGTTGCCGCCTAAGCGGTACTAGCACCAAAGCGAAATTCCGGTTGCCGGGAGCGGTAATCTGGTGGGGGACGGGGCACCTAGCAACAGAACGCCCCACTCTTGTATTTATTCCCCGCTTCGTTATGAATAGAGTCATTATAAGGCACTCCAAGATGCAATTGGCGTGCAGAGATGCTATATGACAATGACGGGATTTGCCGGAAAGCACCGGTATCCCGCCAGATACAGGATTACTGATGCAGAAACCGGAAGAATTCCGTTACGATCTTATGGTCGACCAGGCGCTGCGCGGCGTGGTGAAAGATATTCTTGCGCGCGTGGCTGAAGAAGGCCTTTTCGGCGAGCATCACTACTATATCACTTTTCAGACCAACCATCCCGGTGTTGCACTGCCTGAAAGTCAGCGCAAAGCGCATCCCGACAACATCACGGTGGTGTTGCAGCACCGGTTCTGGGATTTGAAGTCCGAAGATGACCATTTCTCGGTTGGAATGAGCTTCGATGGCATGCCGACCACTGTGGTCGTGCCTTTTGATGCGATGCTGGCCTTTGTCGATCCGTCTGCCAACTTCATGCTGACCTTTAGCGTCGAAGAAGAAATGGATGACGATGATTTCGACTTTGAAGAAGATGATGATCTGGATGCCGATCTGATGGATGACGAAGAAGCGGCACCGACGCTGGTGGCCGAACCGTCAAAATCATCGCGCAAAAAATCCAAACCCGATGCGGGCGAAACCGGCGAGGTCATCGCACTGGACGCGTTCCGCAAGAAATAAAACCAGCCTGCCTTCGGGCGCATGGCCGGAACATCGATCGCGGGTCTGACACCAATGTGTCGGACCCGTTTCATTTGCGGTCAGGCAATCGCCAGATAGGCCGACAGGGTGCCAACCGACAGGATGGTGGTGATCAGGATCATGCGCCCGGTCAGAACATTTTCGCGGTTATAAAATTCGGCCAGCATGAAGGGCCCGGTCCCGGTCGGAAGGGCTGCAAGCAGGACCGCAAGATGGGCCATGTGGCCCGGCAGGCCAAGAACCGGCACCGCCATTACCCAGGTCAGGGCCGGTTGGGCAACCAGCTTGAGGATCACGAAAATCCCCGTGGTGCTCCATTTTTCGTGCTTCTGATCGGCGGTGCGATCAGCCAGAAACAGTCCAAGTGCAATCAATGCGCACGGGGCGGCCGCCCCGCCAACAAGTTTCAGATAAACATCGATCGGCCCGGGAATTTCCCACGGGGACAGCATCACCAGAGTGCCAAGGGTCGGCGCAATCAGAAGCGGGTTTTTGACCAGTGCCTTGAGGGTCTTGAGAATGATGTCAAAACGGCTGGTTTCCTGTTGCAGGCCAAATTCGATCAGGATGATGGCAATGGCAAACAGCACACAGGCGGTCAGGATGGTGGCAATCAGGGTTGCGGCCAGACCGCTTTCACCAATCAGGGCCAGAACAAGCGGGAAGCCAAGGAAACCGGCATTGGCGTAACTGGTGGTAAGGCCGTCAATCACCGCATCGACCAGATGATGGCCGCTGGCAATCCGCATGATGATGGTCAGTATGAAAACCACGCCACAGCCGAAACCAAAAGCCAGAATGAAGTCAGGTTGCCAGATTTCATGGGGTTCGGCCTTTGCCATGATGTCAAACAACAGGGCGGGCAGGGCAAAATAGACCACAAGCCGGTTGATTTCGCGCGTGGCGGTCGGACCAAGGGCACCGCCTTTGCGCGCGATCCATCCTGTCAGGATCAGTGCAAAAATCGGCAGGATAATCAAAATCTGGGAAAGCATGGGCAAACCTGAAACAAAAAACGCACCCGATTGTGGGTGCGCAACCTTGATGCACTTTTAGAACGGGTAATGTCTAGGGCAGGATCAATCAGCGCGCTATCAGAATGATCGTTTACAGGCAATAGACGCCCAATAACAGGCTTTGCTTATCCGCAGAACTGCGTATTTGCGGGCAAAAAACGCATATAAGGGCAAAGAACGTGGAAATTTCTTTGTCGAGGCGCTATGTTCCGCGTCAATTATCGAAAAAAACAATCCCACCTTGTTTTGAGAGAGACGAGAGCCTTCCATGAGTGATTTTGTCTATAAACCCATGTTCGATCAGGGGAAGGACACGACCCCGTACCGCAAGATCGGCGATGAGGGTGTTTCCACCGTTGACGTCAATGGCGAGACCTATTTGAAGGTCGAACCCGAAGCGATTGAAAAACTGACCCTTCAGGCGTTTTTTGATTGTTCGCACCTGTTGCGTCCGGGCCATCTTGAACAGCTTCGCAAAATCCTTGATGACGAAGAAGCCACGCCGAATGACAAGTTCGTTGCGATGGATCTTCTGAAAAACGCATCCATTGCCTCGGGCGGGGTTTTGCCGATGTGTCAGGATACCGGAACGGCAATCGTCATGGGCAAACGGGGTGGCAAGGTCATCACCGATGGCTCGGATGAAGAAGCGCTGTCCAAGGGTATCTGGCAGGCCTATCAGAAACATAACCTGCGCTTTTCACAGGTTTCCCCGATCAACATGTTCGAAGAAAAGAACACCGGGTCGAACCTTCCGGCACAGATCGATCTTTATGCGACCAAGGGCGATGAATATAAATTCATGTTCATGGCAAAGGGCGGCGGGTCTGCCAACAAGACCTTCCTGTTCCAGCAGACCAAGGCGCTTTTGAACCCGGAAAGCCTGCGCAAATTCCTTGACGAGAAAATCCGCACCCTTGGGACGTCTGCGTGCCCGCCTTATCATCTTGCCATCGTCATTGGCGGTACGTCGGCAGAAGCCTGCCTCAAGACCGTGAAAATGGCGTCAGCGCGTTATTACGACAACCTTCCGACCGAAGGTGGCGAGCATGGTCAGGCCTATCGTGACCTTGAATGGGAACAGAAGGTTCTTGAGATGACCCGCGAAATGGGCATCGGCGCACAGTTTGGCGGCAAGTATTTCTGCCACGATGTGCGTGTGATCCGTCTGCCGCGCCACGGTGCAAGCTGCCCGGTTGGTCTGGGTGTTTCGTGCTCTGCCGACCGTCAGATTCTCGGCAAGATCACCAAAGACGGTATCTTTATCGAGGATCTCGAACATGATCCGGCGAAGTACCTTCCGCAGGTGACGGACGAGCATCTTGATGACGAAGTGGTCAAGGTTGACCTGAACCGTCCGATGGATGAAATCCGCAAGCAGCTTTCGCAATATTCGGTCAAAACGCGCCTGTCGCTGACCGGGACCGTGATTGTGGCCCGTGACATCGCGCACGCCAAAATCAAGGAACGCCTTGATGCCGGTGAAGAGATGCCCGAATACCTCAAAAACCATCCGGTTTATTATGCAGGTCCGGCAAAAACCCCGGAAGGCATGCCTTCGGGTTCGTTCGGCCCGACCACGGCGGGTCGTATGGATGCCTATGTCGAACAGTTCCAGGCCGCTGGCGGTTCGTTCGTGATGCTGGCAAAGGGCAACCGTTCGAAGGCCGTCAAGGATGCCTGTGCAAAATATGGCGGTTTCTATCTTGGTTCGATCGGTGGCCCGGCTGCGCGTCTGGCACAGGATTGCATCAAGAAGGTCGAAGTTCACGAATATCCGGAACTTGGCATGGAAGCCGTCTGGAAGATCGAAGTCGAAGACTTCCCGGCCTTCATCGTTATTGATGACAAGGGCAATGATTTCTTTGCCGAATTCGGCATCTGATTTCGATCCGGTCATCGGGAAAATCAAAAACGGCGCAGGGGCAACCTTGCGCCGTTTTTTCATGGATTTTGCCGCGCATAGCTGACCTCCGGTCAAAGGGGTTGCCGTATTGGGCGCGGCATGGTCTGATTCGGGCAAAATCAACACTTTATCGGATAACCTGTTATGTCTGAAACTTCCGCGCTTCGTGCCACCAGTGCGACGGAAAGCCGACTTGTCGGTGTGACATCTGCCTTGGCGACGGTCTGTATCTGGGCCGGTTGGCTTATTGCGACCCGTTATGCCATGACATCAAGCTTTACAGCTGTGGATATTGGTCTTTTGCGCTTTGTGGTGCCGTTTGTTCTGCTTGCGCCGATCTGGCTGAAAAAAGGCATCTGGCCCAAGGGGCTTTCGATTGCCAATGGTCTTTTGATGCTGGTCGGGTCCGGGGCATTTTACACGCTGATGGTTGCCAGTGCGCTGCAATTCGTTCCGGCCAGCCATGTGGGCATTTTGTTGCCTGGTGTGATGGCGGTGTGGGCGGTTCTGATTGCTGTTGTGATGTTTGGCGAACGACCGGGCAAGCTACGTTTGACCGGGTATGGTGCGGTGATTGTCGGGGTCTTGTCGCTTGTGGCGCTTAAACCGGCCGGTGAGGTCAGCAGTGACATGTTGCTGGGCTATGGCCTTGTTTCTGCCGGGGCGTTCATGTGGGCGTGCTATACCCATGCCATGCGCCAAAGTGGCCTTGGCGCGCTAGAGGCCGCGGCCTTTGTCGGTTTCTGGTCCTTTGTGATCATGGCCATCATTGCGGTCTTTACCGGCACCACGCTTGCCAATGCGCCGGTTGGCGATGTCATGATGCTGTTGACTGCCCAGGGGCTTTTGGCCGGTTGTGTTGCGGTGATTACCTATGGCCTTGCCGTGCGTCATATCGGATCGACCGGTGCGTCGGCATTCGGGGCGATGACGCCGGCCCTGACAGCACTTGGCGGTGTGATCCTGCTGGGTGAGCAGGGCAACCTTGCACTGGCACTTGCCGTGGTGCTGGTGATCCTTGGTGTGATGATCGCATCGGGTGTCTTTCGCAAGGTCAGGGTTTAGGTCCGCCAAGCCCTGATCGGTTGTTTCATACACCAGATGGCGTGGCAAAGCACCTTTAGCCCGGCCTAAATGATTGATTGTATTGCACACGCGAAATGTTCTTTTCGCGTGTGCAATAGTACGCTAATATTCCCTTGTGACCGGGCAATGGCGCCCGGACATTTCGATGATTGGCAGGCAACGAGGCTTGCATGACCTGTTTGGTTTCCGTGTGGGGACCGAACTGTTTCAGCCTCGGAGTTTCAAGATGCTTGCCGGTTTCATCCGTTCTGTTTCCCCCGAAAACGATCCGCAATTCCGTCGCGCGCCTGATGGTTCTGCACTGGTTGATATTTTGCGTTTGCTGCGCAAGGTCAGCACGGTCGCAGACGAGGCCAGCGCACGCAATGAGGCGATTGGCGATATCCTGACCGCGGTTTGTGATTATTGTGCATGGCCGATCGGGCATGCGTATTTGCGATCGGGTGATGAATTGTCATCAGCGGGCATCTGGTCAATCAGTTCATCAATTTCCGGTGCAAAGATTGCCGATTTCCGGGCCCAGTCCGAACAGACTGTTTTTGCCCTGGGGCAGGGATTGATCGGCAGTGTCGCGGCCAATGGCACGGCGGTTTGTATCGAGGACGTCACGCAAAAGGACGGTTTCCTGCGTGCGCCGTCTGCGGCGCGAAACGGGCTTCGGGGATGCTTTGCCCTGCCGGTCAAGCTGGCAGGCCGTACAGAAGGCGTGATCGAATTTTTCAGCCCCGACATTGCCCGGCTTGACGATGAATTACTGGAACTTCTGGGATTTGTAGGTGGGCAGGTTGCCCGCATTCTGGAACGTGAACAGGTTTTGAAATCGCGCGAACAGCTGGCATCGGATTTTGAAAACCAGGTTCAGGGTACGGTCGGGATGCTTGGTGCGGCGGTCAGTCAGGTGCGCAGCGCGCTTGACGTTCTGGGAGACAGCCATGATCAGACGCGCAATTGCAATCAGGGGATTGCGCAGGCGGCACAAAGTGCGCTTCAGCGGATCGAAAATGTTGCCCAGCAGATGGAAACTCTGAAAAGTCAACTGGTACATGTTGGCGGCGAGGCGGCCGAAACCGTGCGCACCACCCACGAAATCGGGTGTCAGGCCCGTGACATGCGCGAAACATTTGCAACCCTTCAGGCCCGCGCCGCCGATGCGGAAAAGATGCTGTCATCGATTTCTGCGATTGCCGCACAGACCAAGATGCTGGGGCTTAATGCATCGATCGAAGCTGCGCGCGTCGGGGAAGCAGGCAAGGGATTTGCGATTGTCGCCAAGGAGGTCAAGGCCCTTGCCGGGCAATCTGCCAGTGCAACAGACGAGATTTCGCGCTGGATGGAGCTGATGCTTGAAACCATTGCCAAAGCCGGTAATGACATCGATCAGATCGCCCTGGCGATGGATACCTTGCAGGCGCGCTCCGAAACCACCGCCGCACAAACAGAAGAACAGGCCGAAATCTGTATTTCCGTGGCATCGGGGGCAACCAGTGCGGTTTCCGAAGCACGGTCAGTCGGGGACAGTGTCGAAGAAATCACCAATGCCATCGCCCATGCCGATGCGGTTGCCGGTGAACTCAGCGATGCGGCTGCAAATCTTGAAACCCAGGGAAGCGAACTTCGCACCCGGGTCGAAGGCTTTATCGGCAAGATACTTACGATGTGACCTGATCTCTGCGCGCACAGATGTGATCCATCAGGCCTTTTCGTTTTCGGGGCCGGTCAGATGGGCGGTGCGCCGTGCAACCAACCGGGCAATCGGCGCACCAAAGGCAAGGACCATGAAAAACCGGGTGGCCTGCAACACCAGAATGAATGACAGATCGACATTGGTGCTGGCAGCAATGATGGCGACCGAGTCAAGTCCGCCCGGACTTGTCGCCAGATAGGCGGTCAGCGGATCAACATCCATGAAGATCACCAAAAGACCGGAAATCCCCGCACAAAAGCCGATCAGCATGATGATCGACAACAAGACCTTGGGAAAGGCATGGGCGGCGTGGCGCAAGACCGGCGGGGTGAATTTAAGCCCGATCACCCAGCCGATCATCGCATAGGTCAGGCCCAGAAACCATTCGGGCAACACGACATCAATATAGCCACTGACATGCAGGATCATGGTGACAATGATCGGTATCAAAAGCGTGCCCGACGGCAGGCGCGATTTTTCCCCGACAAGGCAACAGATAGCTGCCAGCCCAAGCGTGATGGCAAAGCCCGGCACATCAAGCGGCGGGAACCATTGATGGGCCAATGCCGCGGCGGCGGCGACTTCGGGATCAACCCAGAAATTGGCAACACTGGATGCCACGGCAACCACGATCACCACCCGGACATATTGCATGAAGGCAACAAGACGGGCATCCGCGCCAAAGGCCTCGGCCATGATGACCATTGCGGATGCCGCCCCCGGTGACGATCCCCAGATTCCCGCCGTTCCCGGCAGAACCTGTTTGACGCACAGGATCCAGCCCAGAAAGCTGCTGGCCAGAAGCGTTATGGTTGTGACCCCGATGATCAGCGGCCAGTCCTGGACAAAGGATGTCAGGATGCCGATTGTCATTGATCCGCCAATCATCACGCCGAGCACGGATTGCGCCCCGAGATAAAGGGATTTCGGCGGTGTGATGGTGGCACCATTGGTTCCCATGACAATACCGATAATCATCGGCCCGACCAAAAGCGCCGCAGGCACATGCCAGCGATGAAGCAGCACCGAAAACACCAGCGATACCGAAACCATCACCATCCACTGGACCGGCTTGGGCAATCGGCCAAGACGTTCTTTTGATGGTATTTCGGGTGTTTGTTGCGGTTCTGATGACACGATGATTGCCTTTGCAAACAAAAGGATCGGCATATCGCGGGTGGCGCGATCTGACAGATATCGGCACAAGGGGCTTGCCGACCGGGTGGGGCAGGCAATTATAACCTTATAATCATTCGGGAATCGAGCTTTTGCAAAAGAGGTAATCTCTGCAACTGTAATTAGCTGCACGTAGCGTTACACATCGCAGCCCTGTGGTTCTTGATCTGGTCTGCAATTGACTGTCTGGAGATTGTCTGATGACGACGTATGAGATCCCGTTTCTGTTTGACGGGGATGAGAAGGCCGGTTTGACCATCACGCTTGCACATGGTGCCGGGGCGCCGATGGACAGTCCGTTCATGAATGAAATGGCGGGGGCACTGGCTGCTGGCGGTTTGCGGGTGGCACGGTTCGAGTTTCCCTATATGGCCAAGCGCCGGTTGGATGGCAAAAAGCGCGGGCCCGATCGCGCCGCAGTTCTTTTGCCGTTTTTAGGCGAGGTTGTGCGACAGCTTGGCGGGCCGGAAAATCTGATACTTGGTGGTAAATCAATGGGTGGTCGCATGGCCAGCATGGTGGCAGATGATCTTGGGGTGGCGGGGCTTGTATGTCTTGGATATCCGTTCCATCCGCCGGGCAAACCCGAAAACCTTCGGACCGAGCATTTGGCCAGCCTTGGAACGCCTGCATTGATTTGTCACGGAACGCGCGATCCGTTTGGCAAACCCGACGAGATCGCCGGATATGATTTGTCAAAGACGATCGCGCTGCATTGGGTTGAAGACGGCGAACATGATTTCAAGCCGCGCAAAAGTTCCGGCCGGACGCAAAGCCAGAACATTATCGAGGCGGCCGGTGCGATATCGGATTTTGCCCGAAAACTGATCTGATGATACCGGCCCGCCATTGATTGGCGGGCCGGTTCGGTTTGATTGGGGCGTTCAAGTCGTGCGGTTTGGCGCAAGGGGGATCAGGCCAGAATGGCCTGGGTATCATCAAGGAAGTGATGGGCATATTCCGGTGCGATTTGCCCGGTCTGGCTTGCGATATCAAGGCGCACGCCATTGGGATCAAGCAAGGCAAAATGACGTTGCCCCCACGGTTCGTCACGGACATCCATGGCGAATTCGAAACCGGCATCGCGCAACTCGCTGGCGGCAGTTCCCGCATCTTCGACTTCAAGACACATCACACTGCCTTCGCCAAGGGTGGCTGCATGGAATATGGCCGGCTGGGTTTCGTGGCCCGGTTTCATCAGGCCAAGCTGAACGGACGGAAAATCCGACCAGACAAGCTGGCAATACCAGTCGCCATCAAACACGGGGGTAAAGCCAAGCTTTTTGTAAAAGGCACGGCTTTGGGTGAATTTGTCGGTGATGATGATGGGGTATGAGTTGGTGACTTTCATTGTCATGCTCCTGACATTGGCGTTTGATCCTGTCCCGATTTCTCAATGGTTGCACATCCCTCCTGACAGGAGCCTGTCAGGAGCGGTATGATAATTTTCAGGGCAGGATGACGAAGGAGCGATCATGAGAAGGGCCGACCGATTATTTCGCCTTGTTCAAATCTTGCGCCGCCGGAAATTGTGCCGGGCATGTGATTTGGCCGAGGAACTCGAAGTTTCCGAACGTACGATTTACCGCGATATTCGCGACCTTGCCGCGTCCGGTGTCCCGGTCGAAGGCGAGGCCGGTGTCGGCTATATCCTGCGTGACGGGTATGATTTGCCGCCATTGATGTTTGATGCCGACGAGATCGAGGCCCTGGTGGTTGCAGCCCGCATGGTGCAAAGCTGGACCGATCCGCAGATGGCCCGCGCGGCGGGGGATGCCCTGACCAAGATCGAAGCTGTCCTGCCGGAAAAAATGCGCGGTCTGATTGGCGGGGTGCCGATTGCCGTTGCCGAAATTGCACAGGAACCGATTTCGATTTCGATGCCGGATCTGAGGCGGGCCATTCGGGAACGCAACCTGATTGATATTGATTACACCGATGCCAAGGGCGACGAGACCAAACGTCGTGTCTGGCCGTTGGGAATGCTGTTCTTTGGCAGTACCTGGCTTTTGGCGTGCTGGTGCGAATTGCGCGAAGCATTCCGCGTCTTTCGGGCCGACCGTATCCGGGGCATGGAAATTTCAACCGCCAAATACCGCCCGGTTCCGGGGCGTTCTTTGCGCGATTACCTGATTTCCGAAGGTGTTGAAGGCGAAATCCTTAATGGCATCGGTCGATAACGAATTTGTTCTGACATTTGCAGAAATCCTTGCGCCTTTGGGCGCGATCCGGATCAAACGGATGTTTCGCGGGTTTGGCCTTTATTGCGACGGGGTGTTTTTTGCCATCGTTGCCGATGATGTTGCCTATCTCAAGGGGGATGAACAAACCCGCAAGGCATATGATGACATGGGCATGACGCCGTTTGTTGTGCCATCAGGACGTGCGCAGACACTGTCCTATTTCGAAGTGCCCGGTGAATGGATCGAGGATGGCGATCAACTGATGGCGTTTGCCCATATGGCACTTGGCGCGGCCCATCGTGCCCGGGCGATCAAGGATGCCAGGGGCAAAAGAGTGCGCAAGACTGCAAAGCGCAATCCGTCAAACAAGGCAACGGTCAAGCCGTCCGGAAAAGGCGCCTAGCGAGCCTGTCGGTGCGCAGTTTTTGTGGTACAGCCAAAACCGCTTAAAGTGGTGACTTGAGGAATAAATACGCGCTTTTGGCGAGTTTGGCGATCAAGGTATGTTATCTAATATAAATTCTGTGTAGTATTTTGCTACGACAATGAAAGTATTAGGTTCCTGATCCGTGGCAGTCGGCGAGTTTGGGCAACGTGTTGCCGATATCTTCAGAATACATACAGAGAAACCGGAACTGATCCGTGCACAGGTAAGGGCCCTGTCGCGGCAGATACCGGTGCTTTACATGTTGCTGCTGGCCAATGCGGTTGCGCTGGCCTACACCCATTACGGGGTCGCACCCGACTGGCTGACGATTTATGCCATCGGCATTCTTGCGGTGGTGTGCATTTTGCGCGCCATTTCATGGAGCCGGGCGGGGCTTGATGTCAGTGACATTGCGGTCTGTATCGGGCATCTGCGCAAAATACGGGTTCTGGCGGCGGCGATCGCCGTGCTTTTCACGGCATGGGCGATCACGATGTTTGGCTATGGCGACCCGTATCAGAAGGGGCATGTTGCCTATTTCATTTCGATCACCGTTGTTGGCTGCATCTTTTGTCTGGTCAATTTCCCGCCTGCCGCGATGCTGGTGGTGGTGATCGTTCTTGGCACCTTTGTCATGTTTTTCGGGCTGAGCGGCAATGAAGTCTATGTCGCGATTGCGGTGAATATGGCGCTGGTGTCGGTGATGATCATTCAGATCATCCGAAGTTTTTATTCCAACTTTGCCGGTTTGATCGATACCCAGCTTGATCTTGAAGATCAGCACCAGACAACGATCGAGCTGTCACGCCAGAATGAGGCGCTTGCGCTGATTGACGCATTGACCGGCCTGTCCAATCGCCGCGCCTTCTTTGCCATGCTCGAACAAACGGTCGCGCAGGCCGGTCCCAATGACCAGTTCGCCGTTGCGATGATTGATCTGGACGGTTTCAAGCCGGTCAATGACGTGCATGGTCATCCGATCGGTGATGAGTTGCTTATTCAGGCCGGGATGCGGTTGCGCCGTATTCTTGGGGATGAAACATTGCTGGCGCGCCTTGGCGGTGATGAATTTGGCGTCATTCTGACCAAAGGCCGCGATGCCATCGAACTGATCGAACTCGGATGCGAGCTGTGCAAGGCGCTGAACCGTCCATTTGTTCCAAGCAACATCACGGTTCAGGTATCCGCATCCCTTGGTTTTGCGACATATCCAAGTGTGGCGCGCAATTCGAACGGATTGTTCGAACGTGCGGATTTTGCACTTTATCACGCCAAGAAAAACTGCCCGGGCGAACCGGTGCTGTTTGCAGCCCACCATGAAACATTGATCCGTCATGATTCCCAGATCGAGCAGGCCCTGCGCAAGGCTGATCTTTCGCGGGAATTGTCGCTTCATTATCAGCCGGTCTTCAACATCAAGACCGGCCGGGTCAATTCGATTGAGGCCCTGGCACGCTGGGACAGCGAAACAATGGGCCGGGTTTCGCCCGCAACATTTTTCCCGGTCGCCGAAAAGACCGGCCAGGTCAGTTTCCTGACCCGTGTGTTGTTTGAAAAGCTGCTTGAAGATATGGCGGGTTGGCCGGGGAGTGTGCAGGTGTCATTCAATCTGTCAGCCCGCGATATTGTTTTGTCCGATACGGTTGAATGGCTGATCGAACAGATTACGCACAAGAATATCGATCCCGCACGGCTGACCTTTGAAGTTACCGAAACCGCATTCCTGCGCGATTTCGCCGCGGCACGCACCAGCATCCGCTATTTGCGCCAGCATGGGGCACGTGTCGCCCTGGATGATTTCGGGATCGGCTATTCCAGTTTGCGCTATGTGCATGAACTGGAATTTGACGCGTTGAAGGTCGATCGCAGCTTCATCACGCCGCTTGCCAATAACGAACGCAGCCGCCGTATCGTTAAAACCGTTGTCGATATGTGTGCCAATCTTGATATCGATTGCGTGCTTGAAGGTATTGAAACCGAAAGTCAGCGCGATGCGGTCATGGCGCTTGGCGGGCGGTTGATGCAGGGCTATTTCTTTGCCCGCCCGGACCGTGAACCACGGTTGGTCGCACTTTCGGATGCGCTTCGGGCGTGAATATCCTGCCTGTGTCAGAAAAAAACAACAAACGGTGCAATCGGTGCGACTCGGTTAATCTTCCCGCAACCAGATGACGTTAATCTGTTCTGAACGGGATCATTGCCATCAGGCCAAAGTGACGATGGTTCCCGGTTTTTGGCGAGAACGGGGCATCTGGCAATGTCGTCTCAGACACAGATTTCGCAGACATCTGACATCGCAATCGCGGGGGAGATTGACCTTGCCCCCGAGATCCGCACGCGTCTGCGTCAACTGATTGACAGTCTGCCAAGCCAACCGGCGCGGCTGCGCGTTTTGGGGCATGTTCTGCTTGATCTTGGTTTGGGTGAGCTTGCACTTAATGCGTTCGGGCGGGCATTGCTGATTGATGATCTTGATGCCGCGACGCATCTGGGACTGACCCGGGTTTATATCCAGACGGGCCGCCGCGATACCGGGCTTGAACATCTGGAAATCGCCATCAGTTTGCGTCCCGATGCCCGTGAATTGCGGGTATTGGCCGCCGATCTTCTGGGATGCCGGGATAAAATGCGGGCCTTGGATCAGTTGGGTAATGTTCTTGCGGCTGAGCCCGATCATGCCGGAGCGCGCAAGGGGCTTGCCAATCTGGTGCGCACGGTTATTGCCGGACGCATCGAAGCCAAAAAACGCGATATCGTCATGCGGGACCGGGCCCAACCGATGGTCGATCACAGCCAGTTTGTCTGGAATGACGCCGAACCGTTTGGTGATCTGGTCCATTCATCTCTTGGTCGGGCGCGTTACCATTCCTGATGCCTGAATGTCCCCTGCATCAAATGGCGCAGGGGATTGGCGTTGATTGCAACGAAACGATGGTAAAGTCATCGGCAAGCTGAGCCGGGGCGCGGTCCATGAACTGATCGGCAATCTGGGCGGCCAGATCAATTTCCGACTTACTTTCAATGATGGTTTCACGCAGCATCGACAGCAGCTTTTCCTCGCTCAGGAACTGGCCGTCATCAAGTGTGGTTTCAATCAGCGCATCACTGTAAAGCAGCAGGAAATTGGCACCGGTAAACGGCACCTCGCGGGTTTCGTAACGTGCATTGCGCACCACGCCAAGCGGGACACCCGATCCGTCCAGATACCGTGCCTGACCGGTCAGGCTGTTGCCCAGAACCGGGGATGTGCAGGCCGCACTGGCATAGGTGAACTTGCTTTCGACCCGGTCGATGATCCCATAGAGCATGGTGGCATATTGCCCGATCGGCAAAAGCCCCTTGAGATGGCGGTTCAGGTTTTCAAGATATTCGCCCGGCTCCCGGTCATGGAGCTGATCAGACCAGATCAGGGAATGCAGCCGGAATGTGTTCAGTGCGGCCCCAAGACCATGTCCGGCGAAATCGACGATATAGACACCAAGCCGGTGTTCGTCGATCGGCATCAATCCCCACATATCGCCGCCAAGTTCCGATGACATCTGGAAAGTCGCACTGATCCGAAGCCCGTAATCAATACCGGTACCGCGGTAGTTTTCCGGGGTGGGGTTGAGGTTTTCCTGCATGTCACGCGCCATGGTCAGTTCAGAACGCGTGCGTTCCTGATAGGCTTGCAACTGTTTGACCAGAAGCCGGTTTTCAAGATGAATGCGTGTGCGCGCGATCAGTTCCGCCTTGTTAAGCGGTTTGAGGATAAGGTCGGTCGCGCCATCATCGAATATCCTAGTCCGGCCTTCGTTTTCTTCAAGGGCGGTCTGGGCGATGATCGGGGTTTCGGCGTAATCCGGATTGGCGCGGATGGCCTTGCACACCCCGTAACCATCAAGTTTCGGCATGATGATATCAAGGATGATCAGGTCGGGATTATGAATTTTGACCTGATCAAGCGCATCTTCGCCGTCCTTGGCAAAGACCAGATTGGTAAACCCGTCAGATCGCAGATAGGACGCGATGATTTCGCGCGACAACATCGTGTCATCGGCAATCAGAATGGTTGCATTTTGCGGGTTGCGGATATCGGTATCGGGGGCCTGGTCTTTATTACCGTCCAGTTCGGATACAAAGATATCCGATGTCGTCAGAAGGTCGGCCTTGTCCTGATCGAATTGCAGCTCGATGCTGCGCCCGCTGCGCGAAAAGCTGACGGAATGGCACAGGCTTTTGATCAGCGGCAATCCGCGGCCAAATGTTGTTTTGCGCCCGGCCACCGCGGTTGAACAGGAATCCGATGGCGGGGTAAAGCCATTGCCCTGATCATTGACGGTAATCACGATATGGCCGTTCTTTTTGCGGCGTGCGGTCAACAGAATGACGCGTGCGCCATGCTTGCTTGACGCCAGCCGGCGTTTGGTTTCTTCACCCAGTTCGGTGAAGCTGTCCATCGACAGATGGCCACTGGTATCGAGTTCGAGATTGCCGTGAATAAGTGAATTGGCGAAGGCTTCCTGAACCGCCATTTCAACGGTTGCCGCGATTTTTTCAGCGATCAGGCCACGATGGCGCAGGGCGGTCACGAATTTGCGCGCGACAGGTAGGTGATAGGCACTGCGCGTTGACATACAGACCGAAAGTGCATGGCTGCGCCCGCCATTTGTCGGGATCAGCGGTGCCAGATCGGCGAAATCGATTTCAGATGAACATTCAACAAACGTGTCGCAGTCCAGACGGGTCAGGCCGCCAAGCCATTCCCGTCCGACACCGGATGGCAGGAAACACACCGAAAACCGCCTGTTGTGCGAAAAGTCTTCGGGTGTTTGCCCCGTAACGCTTTTGACTGAAACACGATCCGGGGCATCCCAGAGAGAACTGCTGGCAAGGAGGGCATCAATGTCGCTTTGGGCAAGCGACTGCGCAATGGCGACCGAATGGGCGGTGCGGCTTTCTGTGCCAGCAGTCATATCTTAGTCTTCCAATTTGAACAAAGTATCGAAGCGGGCGACTTCAAGCATGCGCTTGACCTGTCCCTGTGCGCCGCGAATGACCACGGATGTGTTGGTCTTTTCGCCTTCGTCACGGGCAAGCAGCAGCATGCCAAGGCCTGCGGAATCGATGAATTCCACACCGGCAACGTCGAGGACATAGGTGTCCGAGCCGTGCGGGCGGATCTCTTCGATCAGTTTGCGAAAACTGGAATGGTCACCAAATGTAAAACGACCACTAAGTTCAACTTTTGTGGTCCCGTTAGCGGTTTCTGTCTTGTAGTTCAAAATTGGTACTCCTGGTGGCAGGTAACGGCGTAAAAACTATGCCTTTTTTAACCTTAGTCTGATTGTGTATGCTTTAGGAAGCCACTGCAAGAATGTTAGCAGTTGTGACGAACACAGCTCTATCGGTATGTTGGGCCATAGTGGCTATATCGGGACATGAACACGAAAATGCCAGATCAGGCACGCATTGTAATTGTGGAAGATACATTGTCGCTTGCGCGTGTGTATCAAGACTACCTGCGTGCGGATGGTCATCTGGTTGATCATGTGGTCAATGGCACGGATGCGATTGAACGATTGCGTCAAAACCCGCCCGATGTTCTGGTTCTTGATCTTGTTCTGCCTGACATGGACGGGCGTGACGTGTTGCGCAGTGCTGCCCAGATTTGCCCGGATTGCAAAATAGTCGTCATCACCGCGCACGGGTCGGTCAATGTTGCGGTCGAAGCCATGCGCGAAGGGGCATGGGACTTTTTGTTAAAGCCGTTTACTGCCGACAAATTGCGTGAAACCGTGACCAAGGCATTGGCCGGTGCGCCGTCCATTCCAGATGGGCCTGATGTGGACCTTGCCGGGGCGGACACCGACGAGATGTATTTTGACATCATCGGCGGGTCGGACAATATGCGCGACATTTATCGCATCATTGAAAATGCCGCACCAAGCCGCGCGACCGTGTTCATTACCGGTGAATCGGGTACGGGCAAGGAACTTGCTGCCGAAGCCATTCACAGGCGATCAGAACGTTCCAAGGAACCGTTCATACCGCTGAACTGTGGTGCCATTCCCAAGGACCTGATGGAAAGCGAGATTTTCGGTCACGTCAAAGGGGCCTTTACCGGTGCGGTTTCCGACCGAGAAGGTGCGGCACACCGGGCCGAAGGCGGTACACTGTTTCTGGATGAAATCTGTGAGATGGATCTGGATCTTCAGACCAAGCTTCTGCGTTTCATCCAGACCGGCACATTCCAGAAAGTCGGTGGCAGTTCGATTGAAACGGTCGATGTGCGGTTTGTCTGTGCGACCAACCGTGATCCACTTGAAGAAGTGCGTGCCGGGCGGTTCCGTGAAGATCTTTATTACCGTCTTCATGTGATTCCGCTTCATATGCCACCCTTGCGTGATCGCGATAACGACATTCTTCAGATCGCCAATTTCTATCTTCAGCGCTACACCCGCGAAGAAGGCCGTGACTTCGAACAGTTCAGTCCGGAAGTATCCGCCCTGTTTGCGCGCTATACCTGGCCCGGAAATATCCGGCAGCTGCAAAACATCATCCGAAATATCGTTGTTTTGAATAACGGTACCGAAGTCACCCTTGCCATGGTGCCGCGCCCGGTCAATAGCGGGACCGAGGATGACCGTTTCGGGTCTGCGACAATCGAAGCCCCGCCGCCCCATCCGGTGGTCTCGCGTGATTCCGGGGGAAGTGGTCGGCTGTGGGAAGGCGATCCCGAGGCGCTGGCCTTTCTGGCCGGGGCGCGCCAGATGCGCAAGGTTGTTGAAAACCACCAGTCAGACAAAAGCAGCCAGCTTGTCGGCACCAACGGTGCATCGAATGACCGCATGAGCATGCCGTCGCAAGGTCTCGGCGCGCCGGGGCTGGGGTTTGGTGAAATCCGGCCGCTTTGGCAGGTGGAAAAACAGGCGATTGAAGAAGCCATCGAACGTTGTGGCGGGTCCATTCCGCGCGCCGCCGATGCGCTTGGCGTCAGCCCATCAACGATTTACCGTAAAAAACAATCCTGGGAAGAAAACGGTCTGTAAGACATTTGCGACCGCGACAGGTCAGAAGCGGCGCAAAGCTTTGCCGTCATGAACGATCCTGCCAGTCGTCAAGTGCGCTGATCAGGCGTTGCCAGTCATCTGACGTACCGGGAAAGCCAAACCGGATCTTGGCGCGGTCGTGATCAAACAGCCGGACGAGAATGGCGCGCCGCGCCAGATGATCCGCCAGTTCGGCACAGTCGCCGCCATCATAATAGCGAAACAGATCGGACGCCCCGCAAAGGGCAAACGACGTTTTGGTCGTAACTTCCCGATCCAGTCGCAGACCATCGGCATGCAGGCGTTGTCTGGTTCCTTGCTGCCAGTCTGTATCGGCAAATGCCCGGGTGGCAATTGTCATTGTCGGGCCGGGAATGGCCCATGGGCCAATGCGTTCGCTTAGCGATGTGACCAGATCGGGGGCCATAACAACACACCCCAACCGGATACCGGCCAGTCCGAAAAACTTGCCAAAGGAACGCAGCACCAATGTATGGGGTAAATCAGAGATCATCGGGCAGACCGACTGTTCGGGCTGACAATCCATAAAGGCTTCATCAATGATCAGCCAGCTATCGGCCAGCTGCGCAAGCCGGGATAGTTCGCAGATATCCTGTACCGGGATAAGACCGCCATCGGGATTGTTCGGATTGACAATGATGATGACGGTGCCCGGACCTGCCGATGAAAGCAGATGTTTTGCATGATCAAGACGCGCATCGGCCGCGGTTTCATGGATATGGCAGATGTGACCGGCCCGGTCCCAGCAACGCGCATGTTCGCCATAGGTCGGCCCCATGATATGCACGGCAGACACTTCGACATGATCCCTGATCCAGAACGGGATTGTCTGGATCAGCGCCTGGGTCCCCGGTGCGCAGGCAAGGTAAGCCGGATCGGGGATGCCGTAATATGCACAGGCGGCATCACCAAGGGCTGCCAGTTCGGATGCCAGTGGCAGGCGTTGCCACTGAATGGCGGGGATGTCATCAACCTGATAGGGGCATGGATTGATCCCGGTGGACAGATCAAGCCATTCTTTGGCCGGAATGCCGTATTTGCGTGCAGCAGCATCAATGGCGCCACCATGATTGATGGGCGTGGGCGTCCGGGATGATGTCATGTTGGGTGCCATTGAAAGAGCCAAACTCGTTTTTGAACCGGCAAACCAGTGCCACAGACCGTTTTGCCATGGCCGAAGGGGACTTGCCAATAGGGCGGGTGCTGCGTATCGTCCGGCCACCTTCAATACCGGACATTTGTCGATGATCACACCGAAAAACGCCATGCTGCCCGAACAGTGGCAAAAGCTTAATCCGCAATTGTCGATTTCTGATGGCGCACCAATCGGTCACGCGGTCGAGGAAATCGGGGTGCGTGATGGCGGGTTTGATGGTGGTGTGCTTTCAGACCGTTTCTGGGACGAGGGATATTTCCTGATCGAGAATGTTCTGCCGGTTGCCGAACTTGCCAAATTGCGTGACGGGATCGAAACCCTTGTTGCCAACGGCATGTCGCCCGCGCTGATCTATCTGTATGACGAGGCATGGGAGGTGTTTTTGCGCCTGCGCCCGTTGCTTAGTCATTTTCTGGGCGACCGGATTGCGTTGTTGCCGCATTTCTGGGCCTGGCATGTTGATCCGGGCGAAGGCGGGCGCGGCTGGCCGCCCCATCGCGATTATCAGGGCGAAAGCGTCATTGGCGATGACATGCTGATCAGTCTTTCACTGTGGGTGCCACTGAGCAAGGCAAGCCCGGAAAACGGCTGTATGTACGTATTGCCGCGTTGTTTCGAAAGGTGTTATGGTGCACCGATAATGAAACCGCAAGACGTTTTGTTGCAGGATGTCAGGGCGTTACCAGCCGAACCCGGGGCGGTGATGGGATGGCGGCAGGATTTGTATCATTGGGGTGGTCGGGCCAGCAAACATGCCACCGAACCACGGATCAGTCTTTCGCTGGAATTCCAGAATGCGGCCTTTGACCCGCTTGCCGAGGAGCTTCTTAGTCTTGAATGTCCGCCGGCCTTTGACAAACGGCTTGTGCTGATTGCGAGCCAGTTCGAAAAATACCGGCATATGCAGGCCATAGACGACGCCACGGTAAACTGGGCGAAAGCGGTGCTGGAACATGCATCATGATGCCGCGGGGATGCGGTATCGATATGGGCGGTGATCCGGTTCATGGTCGGATGCAGTATCAATAATGTAGCGTCCCGGATATCGGGGATGTGTACGGTCTGAAACCACGACTTGTGACGAAAGATACATGAATGGATCTGATCGATAAAAGCCGGTTCGCAGAAGTCAGTTCAGCATTGGGCACAGAACATTTTGGGATGCTGGTCGGGTTGCTGAGCTCATCCTATCAGGAAGAACGCGCGCGACTGGTGAGTGCGGCAAGCAATCATGACAGCAAAGCCCTGCACGAAGCGGCCCACACCATCAAGGGGATGGCGGCAAATATGGCGGCAGCCAAACTTGCCGAAGAAGCCCGCCGCCTTGAAGGATATGACGGCGCCTTTGGCGACGAGATCAATGCAAGGATTGCCGAACTCGACAAGACGGCCGATGACACGGTTGTGGCCATGAAGGCCGAACTTGGCCTGATCTAGGCCTGATCCCAGCCTGATAAAGATGGCGCGTGGGCGCTAATGTCAGAGCGATATCAGATCGGCATAGCGACTGGACAGAAAATGCAAAGGGCAACCCGATACAGGTTGCCCTTTGTTTTCATGATCAACGCGTGATCAGATCAAGGCCATGGCGCGATACGCTGTCATTGCCGGTTTCGGTGACAATGACCGAATGGCCCGGGCACATGGCAATTCCGCTTTCGCTGTCCATCAGGATCATGTGCAGGAAGTATACCATGCCCGGTTCGGCAATCACCGGGTTGCCGTGATAGAACATCGGCCAGTCCATCCAGTTCGGGGCAAAGGTCGTGCCCATCGAATAGCCACAGGCATTGAGCCGGTGGGCGCGCATTCCGGCCTGATCACAGACCTTGGCATAGGCATCAAACACCTTGCCGATCGGCTCACCGGGGCGAAGCGCCTCGCGGCAGGCAACCAGCGCATCGGTTGCTACCTTGTGCATTTCAATATGACGGGGCAGGGCTTTGCCAACCGGGATGGTGCGCATCATCGCCGCATGATAGTGCCGATAGGCACCCGCCCATTCCAAAGTGATCTGGTCGGTCTGGGCGATATGTTTGCGTCCGGTGAAATACCGGCACAACAAGGCATCGCGCCCGGCACCGATAATGAATTCATTGCCCGGATAATCCCCGCCGCCTGCGAAAATAGCGCCCTGCATCGCCGCCAGAATATCGCCTTCGAATGCGCCGGGATGAACCGTATCAAGCGCAGCATCCCATGCGTCATCAGCCAGTTCGGCTGCCTTGCGGATATAATCAAGTTCGGCCGGGCTTTTGACGACGCGCAATTCGGAAACCAGTCCCGATGCATCTTGAAGTGTACAAAAGCCGTCCAGCGCGGTTTCAAGCTTTTTGCCATTGGCCGCGGTCAGGCCATAGGCCTCATACTCGACACCAAGGGTTTTGCCGCCACAGCCGAATTCAGCCAGCATGTCGCGCAACTGGAAGGCCGGATTGACGTCAGGGCCATCGACCCAGATGCGGATATCGTCGATATCGGATGTATGCTGTGCCTGTCGCAGATCAGGTGCCCGCGTAATTAGCGCAACCCGACCGTCAACACCAAGATACAGGCACTGGAAAAACACATAGCCGAATGTGTCATACCCGGTCAGGTAAAACATGCTTTCCTGACGGAACATCAACAGCCCGTCGAGACCGGCCTTTTCGAGTTTTTCAATTGTTCGTGCGCGGCGGTTTGCCAGTTCCTGGCGTTCAAAATGCAATGCCATATGACACATCCCTGATCAGTGTTTTGTTCGATGCTATCAGAGATTTCAGGGCCTCCCAACAGAAATGACATTTCAACAGCAAAGTGGCGATAAATTGTGATTGTGGAGATGTTCCCGATACTTATTTTTCGTTCCATATCAGGGGTATGCCGCACATTTCCGGGAAAAACCGGGCAGGGGGAATAGAAATTCTTCCAAACTCTCCTACATGAAATGTTACGGCACTTTTACAGTTTCGGGGGGAAAGCACTGTGCCGAGATCGCTTGGACCGTCCCATAAAGGAGGCAAGAGTGGCGAGCTTTAACAGACTCTCGAAGTCAGAACGGGAAACATCCACGTTTCGTCCCTATCGAAAGCCGGACTTCAACAAATGGCGCCGGGATGATCTTTATCATCTTGCTCAGCAGCAAGGGATCGAAGATCGCGCCAACATGTCCAACGAGGAACTTGCCCGTGCACTTAGCCGTGCACAATCGGGTTCCCCGTAAGAGTCCCGCCCTTTAACGTCTAAATCGCGTACTGTCGGGCTGTTTCAGCCTGTTTCGTGCGGTGGACAAGATGATTATTCATCTATCCGCCGACAGTACCGTTTTGACGGTTTGTCATGTGCAAACAACAACTTGGATGGACTGCCAGATCAGGAAGATGTGGCAGTCATCATAATATTATAGGTATTCTAAATTAAATTCGCGCAGATCATTTGACCTTTGAAGCGAAATTCACTATCCGGTCGTATGGATTGCTGAAATACGGTTTTGGCTGTGGCAGCGTTTCTTCGGGGAATGAGAAGTGCATAGGTTGTTTTGGGCTCTGCTTGGGGTCGGTTTATTGTGTGTTGTGGCAGCGCCATTAAAAACAAACGCACAACAAAATGGGGATCAGTCCGACCACATTCGTGTGGCCTTTATCAATCCGGGCTATGGTGATCGCGGGTTCTGGAAAGATGTTCGCGACACCATGCAGGCCGCAGCCGATCAGTTCGGCTATGAGCTGACGGTTTTTGACAGTGATCGTGACTGGAAAATGATGGTCGAAAGTGCCGAGCAGGCCTTTGCCATGCAACCACCCCCCGATTACATCATCGCGGTCAATGAACATCAGCAAGGAACGCGCATCGTTCTCGAAGCCGAAAAGCGCGGCATTCCGGTGATCATGCTGCTGAATGATCTTACCCAGGAACAGAAATACACCTATGGCACCCCGCGCAAGGATATCAAAAACTGGATCCTGACGCTGACACCCGATAACGAACGCGCGGGCTATGATATTGCCCAGTCGCTGATTGATGGCGCGCGCCTGGCACAAGGGGACGCGATGCCCCAGACACTGTGTCTGTTGTCAATTGCCGGGGACCGCAACACCCCGGCATCCTTGCAACGCCTTAAGGGGCTTGATCACGCACTTAGCCGTTATCCGGTGTTGCGCGAACAGCGCCGTATCGTTGCGAACTGGTCATATGACGAAGCATTCCGCCAGACCGAGGCGTGGATAAAGCGCGGTGGCTGCATTGATGCGGTATGGGCGGCAAACGATAATATCGCCCTTGGCGCGATCGCCGCATTGAAAGAAGCTGGTCGGGTTCCGGGCAAGGATGTTTTTGTCGGTGGCCTTAACTGGTCAACAGAGGGCCTTGATGCCGTAACCGATGGCGAGATGACGTTGACCCATGGCGGGCATTTTTTTGCCGGTGCCTGGGTGATGGTTTTGTTGCATGATTACGTCAATGGCGTTGAATTTCTGAAAGACCATCCCGAAATAACGTTTAGAATGGAAGCTGTTACGCGCGAAAATATGGCTGACTTTAATGACATATTGTTCACGCGCGACTGGGATAAAGTTGATTTTTCCCGGTTTAGTCTTGTCAACGCGCCCGTGGGGGCAGAATATCGGTTTGGGCTTTTGTCGCACGACAAAGAACATAATTAACTGAAAGCCCAAAAATCAGGACCACTTAAAAGTGAGGGAATGCAGGCTTGGCTAGGCAATCGGACGAAGATGATAACGATGCGCTGGCCAGCCTGAAACTGGGAAGTACAATTGCCGCCCGGCAATTGAAATATTCCCTGTTGCTTGCTGTTGGTCTTGGTTTGCTGATCGTTGCATTTCGCGGATATCAGGATTATCGCTGGCTTGCCGAGATCTATCAGCAGGGCAATCAGCGCGTGACCGCATCCAACGTGCCGGTCGCTGTGCAGGCACTTCAGAAACGTGACCTTGACCTTGCCGATGTGATGGTTGGCGGCATGATGAGCCAGCGGTCCATTCAGCGCGTCACACTGATGACATCCGACGGTGATGTCTTCTATGAAAGACGCCGCGCGGCGGGGGAAATTCCGAGCAGTCATTGGGCCGAAAAACTGTTTGGCGGTTTGCAAACCATCAGCGTGCCTGTGCGCGACCCTGATGTCGAACCCGCCACCGTCATGGGCGAAATGATCATTGAATTCAGCCCGCAGGTTTTTGTCACCGCCCTGTTTTCGCGTCTGTCCTGGTCATTCCTTGCGACCATGATACTGGCAGTATTGATGGCCATCGTCTTTGCGGGCCTGAGCTATTATATCTTTTCGCGCCCGCTGGTGCGTCTTGGCAACTATCTGGTCAAATCCGACCCGACTGATGAGTCCAAGCCGATGGAGATGCCGCCATATCACCGGCATGATGATGAAATCCAGTTGCTGGGGTCTGTCACGGTCGGTCTGTTTGGCATGATCCGCGGGCAACTGGGGCAGCTGCGCAAGGCACGCGACGAACTGCTTGATGCCAATGTCAATCTTGAGGCCCGCGTCGCTGCGCGAACCGAAGAATTGAATGCGGCAATGAAAAAGCTCGAAGTGCTGGCCTCGACCGATCCGCTGACCGGTTTGCCAAACCGTCGGTCCTATCTGGCGCGGTTTGAAGAAGCGATTTCTGTCTGGCGTCGCCGCGACACGCCGGTTTCGATCATTCTGCTCGATATTGACCGCTTCAAGGCGTTTAACGACACACACGGGCATCAGGCCGGTGATGCGGTTCTGGTCGAGCTGGCCAAAGTAATGCAGTCAAACCTGCGTGACATTGATCTGCCGGCCCGAATGGGCGGTGAAGAATTCGCTGTTCTATTACCCGGTGAAGAAATCGAAGGGGCGATGAAGCTGGCAGAACGTCTGCGCGGGGCCTTTGAAAAGGCTGTTGTTGCGTTTGGCGGCCATGATCTGCACTTCACGGCAAGTTTCGGGATTGCGGGGCTTCCGTCATCTGCCGGCATGGCCAACCTTGATCACGAAACAACCATGCATATCGACGGGCTTAAAAGCTGGGACAGCGGCGATATATCGGCTGTGATGTACTCGCTGGCGGACAGTGCACTGTATGATGCCAAGGAAAATGGCCGAAATCGTTGTGAACCCTGCGATTTCAAGCAAATCCCCGAACATTCAAACCTGTCGGTTTCCGAAACCTGATCGCAGAACGTCGATGGCATTGACGGGCGGCGGTCTAGTTCCGGCCGTCGTCATTCCCCTGTCGGGATATGCGAATGTCGCGGTGGATTGAAACACTCATCAACAGTCCGAAACTGACCAGAATGGTCATCATCACGGTGCCGCCATACGACACCAGTGGCAATGGCACGCCGACCACCGGGATCAGCCCCATCACCATCGCGATATTGATGAAGACATACAGGAAGAAGGTCGATGTCACCCCGATCGCAACCAGACGCCCGAACTGGTTGCGACAACGCAGCGCAATCACATAGCCATAGGTAATGACCAGCGCATAAAGAGCCAGCAGCGCCAGACCACCGACAAGACCGAACTCCTCACCCAGCATGGTAAAGATAAAGTCGGTCTGCTTTTCAGGCAGGAAGTTCAGGTGGCTTTGCGACCCCAGCATGAAGCCTTTGCCAAACAGGCCGCCGGATCCCAGTGCAATCTTTGACTGGGTAATGTGATAGCCCGCACCCAGTGGATCATTTTCCGGATTAAGAAACGTCAGAACGCGGTTCTTCTGATAATCGCGCAGGAACTGCCAGCCAATCGGAATCGCGGCAAGCGCACTGCCAAGAATAAGGGCAAATTTCCACATCCGGACACCGGCCAGCCAGAAAATCACACCACCCCCGGCAATCAGCAAAAGTGCCGTTCCAAGGTCAGGCTGGCGCAACACCAGTGCCGCCGGGGCCAGCACCATCAAAAGTGGCGGGATCAAAAGGGTAATCCGACCGGAATCTTCGACCGTCAGACCGTGGAAATACCGGGCCAAAGCCAGCACCAGCGAGATCTTCATCAATTCCGATGGTTGCAACTGGAAGAAACCAAGATTGATCCAGCGTTGCGCACCCATGCCGATATCACCCTTGATTTCGACGCCAACCAGCAAAACCAGTGCAACGAAATAGGAAAAATAGGCCAGTTTCAGCCAGACACGAATATCGGTTACTGCAATCACGATCATCAGGGCGGACCCGACCGCAAAACGCATCATCTGGCGCTCGGCCCATGGCTGGAACGATCCATTGGCTGCGGAATAAAGCATGGCAAAGCCGATCCCCGACAATGCCGCGATCAACAGAACCAGTGTCCAGTTCAACAGCAACAGTCGCCGTCCGATCGGCACATAGTCCGGATCTTCACCAATGCGATATTTGCTCATGGCCATGGATCAGCCCTCATTACGGTTGTTCTGGGCTGGTCTTGGGCGCAGCTGGGCGCTGTTGGGCAAGTTGGCAGCCGATATTCCCTGACGGGCGGATTGCAGTTCCTGTGCCTTCAAAAGAAGGTCGCGGACAATCGGGCCGGCGACACTGGATCCGCCACCGCCATGTTCAACCACCACCGTGCAGGCATAGCGCGGATTGTCGACCGGGGCGAAGGCCACAAACAATGCGTGGTCGCGATATTTCCATGGCAATTCATCATTGCCCAGAACGCCCGTGGTCTGACGTTCGCGCATGGTGATACGGCGCACCTGGCTGGTGCCACTTTTGCCCGCCATTTCCATGCCCTTGATCTTGATCCGGGCGCCATGGCCGGTGCCGCGCAATTCGTTGGTCACACCGTTCATGCCGTCGCGAATACGCGCCAGATTGACACGGCTGACCTGAAGGTCGGGGAATTCTTCTGCTTCGCGGCTGGTGACACCTTCGGGTGTTACATGATCGCGTGTCAGGTGCGGTCGCACGGCCTTGCCCGATGCCAGACGTGCAGTCATGGTGCAAAGCTGAAGCGGGGTGGCCAAAACATATCCCTGACCGATCGAGGCAATCAGGGTTTCACCACCCTGCCAACGTTTGCCAAGCTGGATTTCCTTCCAGTCCTTGGTCGGGATCAGGCCGCTGCGTTCATTGGGAAGGTCAATACCGGTTTCTTCGCCCAGGCCAAGCTTGTGAGCCATGGCGGCGATCCGGTCGATGCCGATCTTTTGCGAGATTTCATAATAATAGACGTCGCAGGAATGCTTGAGCGAGTCATGCATGTTCATCCAGCCATGACCACCACGTTTCCAGCAATGGAACCGGGCATTGCCAAGATCAAGATGGCCGCTGCAGAAGAATTTCTGATTGGGCGTGATGATCCCGGCCTCAAGCCCGGCAAGGGCAACACACATCTTGAAGGTCGACCCGGGCGCATAGGTCCCGTTCACGGCCTTGTTCGACAGCGGCGCATAGGTGTTGTTGACCAGACTGTTCCAAAGCTTGTGGGAAATGCCGTTGGTAAAGGCATTCGGGTCGTAGCTTGGATGAGATGCCAGGGCCAGGACTTCGCCATTATGGATGTCCATGACAACGGCCGATGCGCTTTCCTGATCCGAAAGGCGCTGATTGGCATAGCGCTGCAATTCAAGATCAAGCGTCATGACAACCGTATTGCCGCTTTCGCCTTCTTCGCGTTCAAGTTCGCGGATCACACGGCCAAGGGCGTTGACTTCGACCTGACTGGTGCCCGCCGTTCCACGCAGGGCAAGGTCATAGACCTTTTCAACGCCGCTTTTGCCAATGGTAAAGCCCGGCAGTTCAAGCAGCGGATCACCGGTAAGTTCCTTTTCCGAAACCGCAGCAACATAGCCCAGCGTGTGGGCCAGATGCGGGCCTTCGGGATAGTCGCGTGACCGCCCGGCATCAATGATCAGTCCGGGAAGATCGGGCGCATTGACGCCAACACGGGCAACTTCATCCCAAGTCAGATTGTCGCGCACAGTCACCGGCACAAAGGACCGGCGGCGCGAAACATCGCGTTCGACCCGTTCGATGGTATCGGGGCCAAGTTCAATAATCTGATCAAGGATTTCAAGCGTGCGGCGCACATCGGGCGTCTGTTCTCGGACGATCATGATGTGATAGTTCTGCCGGTTCACGGCAAGCGGTGCGCCGAACCGGTCGGTCACAAGCCCGCGTGGCGGCGGCAACAGCCGGTGGGAAATGCGGTTTTCATCAGCCAATGTCCGGTAGCGGTCGCTTTCAAGGACCTGAAGATAGTACATTCTTGCGGCCAGCCCCGTCAGCAAAACACCCTTGCCAGCACCCAGCATAAGGGCACGTCGGGTGAACATTCTGAACCTGTCTGAATCGCGATGCCACATGGGCGAAGAATACCTGTCTTTTCTAGGCGAACCGTTGCAGTGCAAAACTGCTGATTTTTGCCCGTTTTATCCCGGTTGGAAGGGCTTGGAAATCATCTTGTTCAAGCATATCCGATAGCCGTTGCCAAAACATCAATTTTGCACGGAATTTCGAAGGACACCCGATGCCCTAAACATAGCGCAGCAGGCT
The DNA here is from genome assembly GCF_001613785.1 of Thalassospira sp. MCCC 1A02491. NCBI lineage: Bacteria > Pseudomonadati > Pseudomonadota > Alphaproteobacteria > Rhodospirillales > Thalassospiraceae > Thalassospira > Thalassospira sp. MCCC 1A02491. Next base: position 113,234 of record NZ_LPVX01000002.1, read on the forward strand.
GTTTTGCGCGCGCGCCAGAACCCAGGCAACAATCGGAAACAGCACAGCGGTCAGCACATAGCTGATCATGGTTGCCTTGATCGGCAACAATGCGCCAATCAGCGCGGAACTCAGCAACCACTGGATCAGCAGGGCCGGGATCGCCACCAGGGCAAAGCCCCACCACATGACGCTGAAGGGCTTGTTATGGAAAAAGCGTCCCTGACTTGCCGAGCCGGTCTGTACCAGAAGCAAAACCAGCGGGCTTACGCCAAGCGGCAACCCCATCAGAAGATCCTGAAGCAGGCCCAGCAGGAATGCGGCCACCGCTGTCAAAAGATCGGGCCGGTTCACCGACCAGTAAAACACCGCCATAAGGGCAAGCGCCGGTGATGCCGTGGACAGCAACGGTACACTGATTGGCAAAAGGTTGATCAGCAGAAGGACGAAAACGCTGAATGCCGGAAAAAGACCACGTGCGATGACGTCCAGTCGTTGCCAGACGCCGGGCTTCACGGAAGTTCCCCTGCCGGCGGTTTCTGTGCTGACGGGGCGGGTTCAGCCGGTGCTGCGGGAACCACGCCAACCCCGGCCGGAATTTCGGGCGACAGTTGGGTGGCATTGGTATTTACCGGTGCCTGGCTGTCGCGGATGCGCTTTTCGCTCAGGATACCTTGCAGGCCGTAATCGGCAACACGCAGATATTCAAGCTGATGGCGACGGAACAGCGGGGCGACACGAACGGCATTTTCCGATACCGATGACACGACACCGATCGGAATGCCCGGCGGGAATGCGCCGCCATGGCCCGATGTCAGAATGCGATCACCCGGTGCAACGGCCGCATCGGCGGTCAGGAAGGTCAGAAGCGGACGGTTGGTGTTGTCACCAGACAGGAACGCGCGGTCACGGGAGTTTTCGACAATGACCGGCACGCGCGAATTGATGTCGGTGATCAGAAGAACGCGCGATGCCTGATAACCGGCTTCTGCGACACGTCCAACCAGACCTTCGTCGGAAATAACGGCCTGTCCCTTAGCGACACCGTCACGCGAACCGGCCGAAATCATCACACTATGGGCATAGGCCCCGCCCATGTCGGCGATGACACGCGATGTCACAAGATGCAGGGCAGGCGGATTGGTGTAATGTGCAAGTTCACGCAGGCGCACATTTTCATGCGAAAGATTACGGGCGGCTTGCTGCCAGGCCAGCAATTGCTGGTTTTCACGGCGCAGGCGTTCGTTTTCTTCGTAAAGATGGGCCAGGTTGTAAATCTTGTCGGTCAGCTCGTTGATGCTGGCCGCCGGACGGGAAACAACATTCATGACCGGGGATACAAGATCGGCAGATGCCGCACGGATACGTTCAATCAGAACCGTATCGGCCTTCCCCAGAAGCATCAGCCCGAAAGCTGTGAATATCAGCAATATGAAAGCGAAGCGGTGAAGCGCCGTGCGTAACGGCGAAAAGATTCGCTGCTGCGGACCGCCATGCTGTGCCAATGTATTCCCCGCGATTTCCCAAAAGTTCGTCTTGTATCCCCAACGGGATATTCAACCATAACGAAATCACCGAGTCGCGTCCAGTACGGATACGACCCGGTGATGATATTTCAGGCCAAAATTTTAGTATGCTGTGTGCAGAACGTTGCGCAGCATCTTTTTCTCTTCGAGTGCGCGACCGGTACCCAGCGCAACACAGGAAAGAGGATCGTCAGCGATCGAAACCGGAAGGCCGGTTGCATGACGCAGGACATAATCAAGATTGCCAAGCATCGCGCCACCGCCGGTCAGGACGATGCCCTTGTCGACGATATCTGCTGCCAGTTCTGGCGGGGTCTGTTCAAGTGCGACCTTCACAGCCTCGATAATGGCTGAAACCGGTTCTGCAAGGCTTTCTGCGATCTGGCGTTCGGAAATCAGAAGTTCCTTCGGAACACCGTTCATCAGGTCGCGGCCACGGATTTCAACCGTTGCGCCATCACCATCATCGGGTGCACAGGCCGAACCGATTTCCTTCTTGATGCGCTCAGCAGTGCTTTCGCCAACCAGAAGGTTATGGGTGCGACGGATGTAAGCAATGATTGCTTCGTCCATCTTGTCGCCACCAACGCGTACCGAACGTGCATAGACGATACCGCCCAGCGACAGAACGGCAACCTCGGTGGTGCCACCGCCGATATCAACAACCATCGAGCCGGTCGGCTCGGTCACCGGAAGACCGGCACCGATTGCCGCAGCCATCGGTTCGTCAATCAGCCAGACCTTGCGTGCGCCGGCACTTTCAGCACTTTCCTGAATGGCGCGGCGTTCAACTGCGGTCGACCCGGACGGTACGCAAATGATGACTTCCGGGCTGGCAAAGTTGCGACGGTTGTGAACCTTGCGGATGAAGTGCTTGATCATTTCTTCGGCGATATGGAATTCCGCAATAACGCCGTCACGCAGCGGGCGGATCGCCTGAATGTACCCCGGGGTACGACCGAGCATCTGTTTGGCTTCTTCACCAACCGCAAGGACCTGTTTCTTGCCTTTTTCGTCGGTAATGGCCACCACGGACGGTTCGTTGAGGACGATGCCACGCCCCTTAACGTAAACCAGTGTGTTCGCGGTGCCCAAATCCACCGCCATGTCGGAGGATAAAACCCCAAGAAGCTTGGAAAACATTCCTGCCCTATGCCCCGGTTAATAGTAAAATCTTGAATGCGAATGTACCGGCTTTGATAGCGCAAGGAACAAGCCGATGCACGAATAATCTGCGCAGGGGATTGAGGAATAATTAAGGCGCGTAAATTTCCTGAAATAAGGGTGGAAAAACATGATCAGGAATATGGTCTTGGCGGATAAATTCAATTTTTTCTGTTTTTGGTGATTACCCCGGATTGGGACAGGAATTCTGTCACAATACTGACAACCTCCGGGCTTTTTTCTGGTGTGACCACTTTACGAGTCGCTTGTTTTTCAACTGTTTCACCATTTCCGATCAGCTCGAAACGGACCAATGCACGCGCAGGTGTCAGGTCGCGATCCATCCGCCATTGGCACCAGGCAGGCGGGTTGAACGGATCACCGCGCAGCGCGATAAGAAGGCTTGGCGCAAAATTGTTCATTTCCGACATGCATTGCGGGCGCAAGCCGATCAGGGCGCGAAACCGTGCTGCAAAATGTTTGGCATGACCATCACGATAAATCGCCAGTTGGGCCGCACCGCCACCATAGCCATACCCGAAAATGGCAATCCGATCCGGGTCGATGTCAGGCTGCTTTGCAAGATAATCAAGCGCGCTTAGTCCATCAAACGCCCAATAGGTCAGACCGTGTTTGGGGTTTCCAAGCGACCCTTCGCTGCAATAGGCCTGCGATGGATGGGCGCGGTTTGGTGATATCACCAGAACACCGATGCCAAGATCGCGCAGGATATTGATCCAGTCTTCCGGAAAGTGATCATCGCAATCAGGAAGGGCTACGATTGCTGGGTGGCGGTTTGCGTCGGGAATGTCCGTGCCGATCTGACGCGGGGCATAATAGATACCCGGAATATCGGCCTGCAGGCTGTTATCAATGGCGGGAAGTGTTTTCCCGGCATCCGATAACCGCTTGCGCAGTCCGCTTTGCGGATAGGGCAGGGCGGGAACCAAAACGGTGTGTGGCTGATGGTTTGTTGTGTCACTTGAAGCCTGGCTGATGGTGGTGACACAGATCGACATGGTCGCCATCACAGCAGCGATCCGTAACAGGATGTTCCCGTATCGTTTGAATGTGCCCGACATGCCATCACCTGATCCGGCTTTCTGGTCAGGATCAAGGATACCACATGGCGGCAGCGGGCAAAATAGCAGGCCGGGGCAATGCCGGTCCAACGGATCAGGATGCAATGTCGCAAGACATGGCAAACCGCGATGAACCGGGACAACCCGGCGTTCGTGACCAGCAAAGAAAAGGGGCGGCGAAAACGCCACCCCCAGTGTCTTGTCAGGCAATAAAGCCGATCAGGATGCCATGGCGTCCGGGGCGGTTTTCTTGCTTTTTTCGATCAGTTTATTCACGGCGGTCACATAGGCCATGCAGGAAGCAACAACCGTATCGGTATCGGATGCATTGCCGACAACCGTGCGGTCTTCGCCGTCAAGCTTGACGGTGACGGTGCCCTGGGCGTCGGTGCCCTCGGTTACGGCGTGAACCTGATAGAGTTTCAGGCGCCAGTCATGCGGATAGATTTCCTTGATCGCGTTGAAGGTCGCGTCAATCGGGCCGTCACCAGTGGTTTTGGCCGTGCGGATTTCACCATCGACATTCAGTTCCAGTTCCGCAGTCTGCGGACCTTTGGAACCACAGGTCACGGTCAGGCCAACGAATTTGATATGTTCGTTGTCGCGCATGCCGTCATCGACCAGTGCGACGATGTCATCGTCATAGACTTCTTTTTTCTTGTCCGCCAGATCCTTGAAGCGGGCAAAGGCATCTTCGATGGCGTTGTCGCCCAAATCGGCAAAGCCCAGCTCCTTGAGCTTTTCACGGAAGGCATGGCGACCGGAATGCTTGCCCATGACCAGGCTTGATTTGTTCAGGCCGATCGATTCCGGCTTCATGATTTCATAGGTTTCGGAATTCTTCAGGAAGCCGTCCTGATGGATGCCGCTTTCATGGGCGAAGGCGTTGGCACCAACAATCGCCTTGTTCGGTTGAACCACGAAACCGGAAACCGCTGATACCAGACGCGATGCATTCATGATCTTGGTGCTGTCGATCCCGGTGGTGAAGGGGAAGGCGTCGTTACGGGTATTGATCGCCATAACGATTTCTTCGAGTGCGGCGTTGCCTGCGCGTTCACCCAGACCGTTGATCGTGCATTCGATCTGACGGGCCCCGGCATTGACCGCCGAGATCGAGTTGGCAACCGCCATGCCCAGATCGTTATGGCAGTGAACCGACAGGATCGCCTTGTCGATATTCGGAACCCGGTTAAACAGCATGGTCATCAGATCGGCATATTCGGTCGGGGTGGTGTAACCGACCGTGTCCGGGATGTTGATGGTGGTTGCACCGGCACTGATCGCAGCTTCGACGCAACGGCACAGGAAGTCATGTTCGGTACGCGAACCGTCTTCTGCCGACCATTCGACGTCATCGGTGAATTTGCGCGCCAGGGTCACGCTTTCGATGACCTTTTCCAGAACGCGTTCCGGTTCCATCTGCAATTTGTATTTCATATGCAGCGGGCTGGTGGAAATGAACGTGTGGATACGTTTGTTTTCTGCGGGTTCCAGCGCCTCGGCAGCGCGTTCGATGTCGCCCTTGGCCGCACGGGCCAGCGAACAGATGGTCGGGCCTTTGATCTGTTTGGCGATCTCGTTGACGGACTGGAAGTCACCATTCGATGCGATGGCAAATCCGGCCTCGATCACATCGACCTTCAACTCAGCCAAGGCATTCGCCACGCGCAGCTTTTCATCAAGCGTCATCGACGCACCCGGGGACTGTTCACCGTCACGCAGGGTGGTGTCGAAAATGATGACGCGATTGTCGTTTGCACTAGCCATTATATTGTTTCCTGATCAAGCGGGCCTTGCCCGGTATGTAAATTCTGTCTGGAAGGAGTGCGGGCCGTCTGGCGCGACTTTATTCCCCTGAGCTGCGGCAAATGGATCGACAATGTGTCCTGTGATCCGGGCCGTCATATTACGCTCAGGGGCGCGTAAGTCGTAGCGAGCCTAGGGCTGCAAGACCAATAAGACCGAGTAGAAGGTTTAGGGCAGACAGCACAAAGGTGCCCGAAGCATCGGGTTCGGCGCGATCGGCATATGCATCAATGTTGCAAATGTCTGCGGTCATCGGTCTTCATCAATTGGCTTGGGTGCCAGTCTTGGCTGGCGATGTCCCCAATTTCGTCGGACGACCCGCCGGGGTCAAGTAATTTTTGTACCTTTTGGCTTCTTTTTGGGGTGGAATTTAGCGGGGCGGCAAAAGCCAGGGGGCCAAAGCAGGCTGTATTTTCCCGGTTCCAAAGGCTTTCCGGCACAGATTTCAGGGAACCTGATTGCGCTTTGTGACGGGAATGAAGCCATGCCAAAAAGACGCTGGTCGGAAATCGCCTTATCGGGTAGTGGTTTTGTCTGATCCTGCCATGCCCCAAAAATGGCGATCAGAAATGCGCACCACACCAAGCCACAGGAACCTTTGATGGTCAGTCTATCCTTGATCGGGGCCTTTATCCCGACGGCCTTTTTTGTGTCGATTACGCCTGGCATGTGCATGACCCTTGCCCTGACGCTTGGCATGACCATCGGTCTGCGCCGTACTCTTTGGATGATGGCGGGCGAACTTGTTGGCGTCGGGATTGTGGTGGTGGCATCCGCGCTTGGTGTTGCGACCGTGATGTTGCAGTACCCGGCCGTCTTTGCGGTTTTCAAATATGTCGGCGGTGCGTATCTGGCCTGGCTGGGCATTCAGATGTGGCGTTCACGCGGGCGCATGGCACTATCGGCCGAGGTCGACGGGGTCAAGACAGCAAAGGCAACCGCCCTTATGGCGCAGGGCTTTGTGACCGCCATTGCCAATCCCAAAGGCTGGGCTTTCATGATTTCATTGCTGCCGCCATTTATCAGTCTTGAACATGCCATCGCGCCGCAACTTTCGGTTCTGGTGGCGATCATTCTGGTGACCGAACTGATTTGCATGACGCTGTATGCCACCGGTGGCCGGTCGCTGCGCCGGTTCCTTGAAAAAAGCGGCAATGTACGGGTACTGAACCGGGTGGCCGGAACCCTGATGATCGGTGTCGGCATCTGGCTTGCCAGCAGCTAAGCCGGATTTCGATCACGGGCGGGCCAAATGCGCTTGCCCCTGTGCGTGGCGCAGCATCGTATCTGTTAATGTTTGTTTTGTGGTTCTGCAGTAACCATATGTAATCAAACAACTGTTACAGGATGTGCGGCATGCGCGAGATACGCTGTATCGTTTTTGAAGATGGCGAACTGATCAAGGCGCTGGTGGCGCATGGTCGGCGCACGGGAAAGTCGCTGCCGCCGGGCCAGATCAGCAGTTTTGAAATCGAACGATCAAAAGAAGTCGTCGCCCGCATGACCATCACCTCGGACGAGGGGCAGAAAACCGTCATCCCGACATCCGGTGCCCAGCTTGCCGCGGCGATGATCGCCTATTGCATTGATCGCAAGGTGCCGGTACCCGCACATGCGGCCAAATCGATTACCGTGATTGATGATCACGTTGCCCTGAAAATCACCATGGCAGGGGACTGACCGTTTCGCCAAAGGTCGGTCTTCATCTGGCCGCATCGGGCAGCAGTCAGGAAAAAAGGCGCGAATTTGATTTCGCGCCTTTTGTGTATCCGAACCGATGGGGTGGGTTACCACTGCATCATCTTGCCCTTGAGCGCACCCATGCGTTCATCTTCGTTCTTGAAGCTGTGCTGTTCGGCTACGCCATCCTGCACCTTGGTCATCAGAAGCCATTCCTTGACCTTCATGAAGCGCGGGGCAAGGAACTGATAGGTTTCCTTGACAAGCCTTACTGCCGCCGGACCACGTTCAAGCTGAAGGTCTTCCCACAGCTCGATCAGGGGTTGCCAGGCGCGCAGGCGTTTGTGCAGGTCATCACGTTTGCTGCGGATATATTGGCGCTGGGATGTGAAGTTGCGCAGCACCGACATGATTTCCCCGGTATTGGCATCAAGTTCGTCAAATGTCGTTTCGAACTTTTTCTTGGCATCATCAAGCAGGCGGATGGCCTGGGTGACGGTTTCAAGAACGCCTTTTTCATGGGCATAGATGCGGCGCAGTTCCTGCAACTTGCGATCAACCATCAGGATCTTGCGGTATTTCACGCGCAGCGTTTCGATATAGGACAGCTCGTCTGCGACCTGATGTACCAGATTGACGACTTCCTCGCGGTTGTTCTTGCCAAGGCCAAGCTTTTCGGCAACTTCGTCAAAGGCCTGGTTGATCTTTTTCTTGGTGTTGGGGTCCTCGGCGATCTGCATCAATTCGTCCGGATCGGTAATGAGTTCCTCACTGCCGGACATCCAGGTGACGAGCTGCATGGTAATACGGTTATAGGCAATCGCCTGATGTTCTTCGTCGACTTCCCAGGATGCTTCGCCGGTCAGAACCTCAAGCGGCAAATTGTCGCCGGGGCGCAGCACGTTGATAAAATTCAGGGCCTTGTCGATCAGGCTGATCAGATCGCCATCTTTGGATTCCGGATCGATATCGAATTCACGGCAAATGGCCTTAAGCGGCAATGACACAACAGATCCTTCTGCCATTTTAAGGACAAAAAGAGCTTCGTCTGAAATATCAGACTTCTGAAAGTGGCATTCTTCGAACGTTTTGAAAATCTTGTGTTCAAGTTCGATCTTACGTTCGGTCTTTGGTGTCTTCATATGGTTGCTCCGCCCCGCAAAGCCTTTGCACATGTATGTTGTGCATAACAGGGACGATTATAAGGGCTCGAACCTGCTGATTTTGGCCTGTCAGGACACGTGTGTTGGCTCGGTATCTTTACCTGTTGATTATGTGCCCCGGTTTTCTCTTGTGTCAGAGATTTAATGACCCGGAACGTTTGTTTAGTGCCTGTTTATGCGTATGACCTACTGCAGGACACAGGTGTTTCTACCATCCTGTTTTGCGAGATAAAGAGCCTTGTCCGCGCGATCAACAAACTCAAGTATATTCTCCCCTAGTTGGTAGGACGTCAAGCCAATAGAAACGGTTAACTTACCGAAATCTTTGCCTGTTTTTTTGTTTATAATCCGCTGGTTTGACACGTTTTCACGCAGCTTGTTTGCCAGTTTTTCAGCGTTTTCACGTGTTGTATCGGGCAAGATGACCGCGAATTCTTCGCCGCCATATCGCGCCACCGTATCTGCGCCTTTGGTCGAACGTACCAGTACCCGCGACACCGCCTTGAGAACCCCGTCACCGGCCCGGTGCCCGAAATTGTCGTTGAATTCCTTGAAATGGTCGATATCGATCATCAGCAAGGTCAATGGCGCACCGGTTTCCATGGTCGATGTCACGGCTTCGCGAAGCGAGCTGTCAAAATTCTTGCGGTTGGCAATGCCGGTCAGCGTATCGGTCAGGGCGTCACGGCGCACCAGTTCCAGTTCGGTTCTGACCCGGCGGACTTCCTTGTGATATTCTTCAAGGCTGCCATTGAAGGTGCCGTAACAGTCGCGGGCCTTGTTCGATGTGCCCGACAACTGGCGGCTGACCGAACGGGCATCTTCAAGGGTGATGTCATCGGCCAGAAGCCGTTGGGATGCGGTATCGAATTCGCCACAGAACTGTTCGGTGTCGCGCATGACCGAATGCACGGCTTCCTCGACGCGTTCGACCGCTGCCTGAAGGCCTTCGACCCCCTGGTTGATATGCTGTTCGACCGCGTGGGTGCCCAGATATTTGTGGTAAATCCGGTAAACGGTTTCTTCGTCCAGTTCCTGCGTGTTGCGGATCAGGACCTTTACCAACTGGCTGAGTTCGGGAATCTCGTCTGACAAATAGCTGTAAAAAACGTGATAAACCTGAGGTGTCGGCTGCAGGTTAAGCTCGTTTATCAGCGCCATGGCGTTTTGCGCAATGTCACGCGGGTTTGCGATCTTGGTTGTCGCTGTCACTTACTGTATTCCGATCCGAAAGTCGTTCCCATTCAAGTATTTTCGGTGTCCCGGTCGCGTTTGCTGCATCTTATGGTCTGATGCATTGATCTTGTGAATTCGCATCCATTTGATGCGTTTTGGATTCATTGTTCCATAATCAAACCAATTCAGGGGCAATGTCACGTGAAACCGTCCCCGAAAAAATGACAAAATCAGACATTTCTTTTCATCTGGTCCATAAGTTACTGCGACATAACAGCTTATTTCATTGCGTCCGGATAACCGCCATTTGGCGCAACAGGATGTGCCGATCTGAAATTTGAATTCATGCGGGTTCCAAGGCGGATCGGCATTCGGTACGCAGGGAAAAGTCACAAGGATCAGTCGCCTATCTGATTTGCCTGTATTGAATATGCGGTTCGATGAAAAAAAATATCCTCATGATATAATTGCATTCTTGCATCTGGAACCGTTGCGAGAATTCGCCGTGAAGATTGTTTTATCTAGGGGTGATGTGTCCTTGCGGGATTTTCAACCGCACGAAATCATGCATTTTACCGATGACATCAGACGGCGAAAAAAGAACTTCATACATGAATCCATTGCACTAAGCCCAAATTTCGCGTAATTGTTGAAACGATGCAGTGCATCTTTCATGCGCGTGGTTGCTTCCTGGTTGATGGTGATCATGCTCTTAATGGGTGTGTTGCAGGGACTGTTTTCTTGCATCTCCTTACTTCGGGGATGCGCCTACTAAACTAAGGACGACTACGGATATGGCTACCGGAACGGTTAAGTGGTTCAATGCGACCAAGGGTTATGGCTTCATCACCCCTGACGAAGGCGGAAAAGATGCATTCGTGCACATCACCGCAGTTCAGCGTGCTGGTCTGCAGGGACTTGATGAAGGGCAGAAAATTCAGTTTGAGCTGATTGAAGGTCGCAATGGCCGCATGTCGGCAGAAGAACTCGCCATTCTCTAAATTTCTATCTGGCTTGCAGCTTTTTTGCTGACAACCGTTAACGCGCCGGGTTCCCGGCGCGTTATGCGTTTATGGGGTTTTGCTGTAGGCTTGTGACTGCTGTCCTCTGCACATCCTATCTGCTGTTCCATTCGCAAACTGTGATCGCGCCCATGAGCCTGAATTTGCCAACCCCGCCACGATCGGACGATGAACAAAGCCAGTCTGAATGGCGGCAAACCGTCCGGCGTATCCTGTTGGGCTGGCGATCAGAACTCGACAGCGTAACCCATCAAAATCTGTCCGATCAGATCCGCGCACATTTTGACAGTTTCCTGTCGGCGCGGCGTGGTGCCACGGTGGGATTTTACTGGCCGATCCAGAATGAAGTTGATCTGCGCGCGGTGATAACTGACCATATTTCCGAAGGCGGTCGCGCCGCCCTTCCTGTTGTTCCGGGCCGGGATATGCCGATGGTTTTTCATGACTGGACGCCTGATACCGTAATGACCCCGGGCTTTGCCCGCATACCCGAACCGCAAGATACCCCCGAAATTCCGGTGCATGTGTTGCTTGCCCCGCTGGTCGGCTTTGATCGGGCAGGGTACAGGCTGGGCTATGGGGGCGGTTTTTTTGACCGCACACTGGCCGCAATGACGCGCAAGCCACTGGTGGTCGGGATCGGGTTTGAGGCAACCCGACTTGATGACATCAAACCCCACCAATATGACGTGCCCGTCGATGTTTTGATTACCGATGCCGGGACAAGTGTTTTGTCCGATGCGGGCGAGGTGGCCGAAAATAAACCCGATCAGTCATCGCCCCCCTGTCATTTGTGTTCATGACGATCTGCATGATGATCCGTTTGGTGCCAGTCGGGCAGGCAGGATCAATCTTCGTTGCGATCGGTTTCCGGGCGATCTTTTTCATAAGAATGACGAAGCGCAAAATCCGGTAGCCAGCTTTCGCGCCGGATCGTCCAGAGCTCGTAACTCGGGGTGAATTGATCCGGGGCATCGAGAATGCCGAGATTGACTTCGATCTCGTCATCCGTGCGGCCATAAACCGATGATCCGCAGGTCGGGCAAAAATGCCGTCCATTGAATGATGTGGTTTCACCGGTAATGGTCACGGCCTTTTCGGGAAAGATCGCGGATGCATGAAACAGTGCGCCATGATGTTTCCGGCAATCAAGGCAATGGCACAAACCGACCCGGTACGGCGCACCGGTTGCCGTGATCGTGACCTTGCCGCAAAGGCAGCCGCCCGTGACCTGATCCATCGCCTGTCTCCTGAAAACGTGATCGAGATTACAGATGTATATCAAAGCTGCCATCACGCGCAATTTGCGTGCGCGCAGGATTGATGATTGATCGACGCCGATCAGAACAGCAAAGAACAAAGGTCGAAATCGGGAAGGTCGGGCAAAGTGGCTGGGGAACCTGGATTCGAACCAGGACTGACGGAGTCAGAGTCCGTAGGTCTACCGTTAACCTATTCCCCAGCAGTACTTTGGTGTGCGTTATTTATACCCCGGACCGCATGTTTTGCGCAATGTTGGGCCATTGCAACGTCCGGCAAAGTTGGCTGGGGAACCTGGATTCGAACCAGGACTGACGGAGTCAGAGTCCGTAGGTCTACCGTTAACCTATTCCCCAACAAAACTTGGTCCGCCGCGACACGCGATGCATCGTGGCGTGGGGCGCTATGTATAAAACCCGCCCGGGTTTGGCAACCCCTTTTTTGTTTCGATTTATTCAACCATGCGATTACTGCATACGGGATTTGCCTTGTCGGGGATTGTCGTTACACTCATATAGCTGATTCGCGGGATCGTCATATAAATGTCTTGATGATCCGCGATACAGACAGTGCGATTAACAGAAAGCAGGTTTTCGAAAGGTGAAGCAGGTCAATCCCCATAGCAACTCGCACCGGGCAGAAAGCCCCGCAGGCGGCGCTGCAATGGGCGACCATGCGGTGCTTGAGGTGCCTGACAAACCGGCAATGCCGCAGCCGGGGCAGGCTGTGCATGTGCCCGGTGACCGTGAAAAACCTGCGCGCATGGTCGATTGCATCACCGTGCCGCTTTATGCCGCAATTGACCTTGGCAGTTCGAACTGCCGGCTTCTGGTGGCGCGTCCATGTAATGACGGGTTCAAGGTTATTGATGCCTTTTCGCGCGTCGTGCGCTTGGGCGAAGGTGTCCGCGAAAAGGGATATCTTTGCGAAGCGGCAATGGAACGCGCGATTGATGCCCTTCGTGTCTGTGCCAAAAAATTGCGCCGCCATCCCGGTGCACGTTTGCGCGCAGTTGCGACCGAAGCCTGCCGGACGGCCAATAACCGCGAAGAATTCGTGCGCCGTGTCTTTGATGAAACCGGCATCACCCTTGATATCATCAATCCAGACGAGGAAAGCCGCCTTGCGCTTCAGGCCTGCTCGGCGCTGCTGGATGAACGCCCCTATGCGGTGGTGTTTGATATTGGCGGTGGCAGCACGGAAATCTGCTGGATCAAGGTCGACAAAACCGGCAAAACCCAGTGCATTGAAACACTTTCGATGCCATGCGGGGTTTTGTGCCTGACCGAACGCTATGCCTCGGTCGAGGAACGGCGCGAACGGTTCGAAGCAATGCGGACCGAAATCCGTGAACGTCTTGAAGAATTCGCCAAACGCAATTGCTGTACCGATATGCTGGATGATGACAAGGTCCAGATGGTCGGCACATCCGGTACGGTGACGACTTTCTGTGGCATCGCGCTTGGTCTTGAACGCTATGAACGTCACAAGGTTGACGGATCGGATCTGCGTTTTGACGATGCCGAACGGGTGACCGAATTGCTGTTGCGCATGGAATCAGACAAGCGCAAGGGGCATCCCTGTATCGGGAATCAGCGGGCCGAACTGATGGATGCGGGGGCGGCGATTTTCGCAGCGATTCGTGATATCTGGCCTTTGGCGACGCTCAAGGTCGCGGATCGGGGCCTGCGCGAAGGTATTTTGGTCGATTTGATGCGTGCGGACGGTCATGCTATTGACCCGTGCGACGCGCGCCGTCATACAGTGTCGCATATTCCGGCTTCATCCTGATCGGTAGACGCATCGTCCCGACGGGCCATTGGCCAAAACAGAATTCAGTTCAGGAAAGATCATGAGCGAAAATCGCAGCGGAAAAGGCGGGCAGCGCCGCCGCAAGGGTTCAGCCATTGCAGCCATTGATACCGGCGCACGCCGTGGCCTGCGCACGCGTGTCAAAAGTGCAAAGGGGCGCAAACTGTCTTCGACGCGTTGGCTCGATCGTCAGCTCAATGATCCCTATGTGCAGGAAGCAAAGCGTCTGGGCTACCGGTCGCGTGCGGCCTTCAAGCTGATTGAAATCAACAACCAGTTCGATCTGCTGCGCCCGGGTATGCGCATTGTTGACCTTGGTGCTGCACCGGGGGGCTGGACGCAGGTCGCGATTGACATGGTCGGCTCCAAACATGGCAAGGGCCAGGTCGTCGGTCTGGATATTCTGGAATGGGAAGGTCTGTCTGGCGCAACCTGTTTGCAGGCCGACTTCCTTGATCCCAAGGCACCCGACATGATCAAGCAGGCCCTTGATGGCCCGGTTGATGCGGTAATTTCCGACATGTCGCCGGAAACCACCGGGCATCGTCAAACCGACCATATCCGCATTATTGACCTGGTCGAACATGCCTTGCTGTTCGCCGAGGAGGTCCTGGCGCCGGGTGGTATTTTCATTGCCAAGGTGTTCAAGGGCGGTACCGAAAACGATTTGCTTGACCGGGTTAAGAAGAATTTCCGCGTGACCAAACACGCCAAGCCGCCGGCATCGCGCCCCGAAAGCCCGGAAGCCTATCTGATTGCCACCGGGTTCCGTGGCCAGAATAATGCCGAAGACGACATCAAAAACGCCGAAATGCGTGAAGATGACGGCTGGTCGCCGGTTGAATAATGATCGGGCCGGTCGTGGCAAAGGTTACGGCCGGCACTGCCAAATAATCGTCTTTTCCCTTGCGCTACATCAAACCCCGTAATTGGCATTGCGGGATATAGTTACCCTTCAATCTGCGACGAAATGTGTGTGCGCAGATGGACCGATTGGGGTGGGTCCTTTGTTGTGGGGTGTAACTGATGAAGCAGGACAATCTGTTCTTGACCGGCGTCGAACGCTATTTCGACGAACACGAAATTATCGTTTCAAAGACCGATCTTAAAGGTCGGATCACATATGCAAATGATGTGTTCCTTCGGGTGGCCGGATACCGTGAACGCGACATCCTTGGCCAACCCCACAGCATCATTCGTCATCCCGGCATGCCAAGATGTGTGTTTTCCCTGTTATGGCAAACCATCGAAGCCGGTCGCGAAATTTTTGCCTATGTCATCAATCGCTGCTCGAACGGTGACCATTACTGGGTTCTGGCCAATGTAACGCCGACTTTCGGCCCGGATGGCAAGATCATCGGATATCATTCAAATCGTCGCGTACCGCGTCGTGATGCCATTGAAAAAGTCATTCCGCTTTATGCCGCCCTTTGCGAAGAAGAAGCCAAAGAACGCAATCGCAAAGAAGGCATGGCACGCGGAACGGCAATGGTCACGAAGCTTCTGGGGGATGCGGGCGTCGATTATGATCAATTTGTTTTCACTCTCTAACCTGCGTCTGGTACTGGCCGGGGGCTGGTGTCTGGGCCTGTTGGCTGTTGTTGCAGGATTTGTCTGGTCATCGCATATCGGCCTTGTTGTGGCAGGCCTTGTCGGGGTGCTCAGCGTTTGTTGTGCTGCCGGGCTTCTGACCATCTACCGGCAGCAGCGATATCTTGATGAGCTGTGCGACATTGTTCGTGCGGCGGCCAATGGCAATATGGATGCGCGCGTGTCCAACCGGTTGCACCGGGGCAAGCTTGCCAATATGCAAAATGCCGTCAATCAGTTGCTTGACCTGACAGAAGCCTTCACCAAAGAAGCCGCTGCTGCGATGAATTGCGCATCGCGCGGGGATTATTTCCGCAAGATCATCCCACGCGGGCTGCGCGGTGATCTGGTCGGATATGCCCAGAAGGTCAATCAGGCACTTGATGTCATGGATGCGCAGACCAGAACATTTCGCAACAGTGCCGGGCAGATTGGTGATGATCTCAAGCTTGTTGTCGGCGATTTGTCTGATAGTGCGCGCAAGCTGACCACCAATTCCGACTTCCTGTCGCAGAATGTCGGTAAAATTGCAATCCAGGCGGCGGAAATGCGCCGGGCCGCAGATGAAAGCAGTGCCGCACTTGACGGAATTGCGACCGCCACCGAACAATTCAGCGGATCCATCCAGCAGATCGGGTGCCAGATTGACGGATCAGCGTCGCTGTCAGAAACCGCTGTTGAACGTGCGCGGTCGGCTGGTGAACATATGGGGCGTCTTGATGCGCTGGCAGTAAGGGTCACCGGGGTGGTTGAACTGATCACGGATGTTGCGGATCAGACAAATCTTCTGGCCCTGAATGCATCGATCGAAGCCGCGCGGGCAGGCGATGCCGGCAAGGGATTTTCCGTTGTCGCATCCGAGGTCAAAAATCTTGCCAGCCAGACCGCCCATGCCGCCGAACAGGTCATTCGTGAAATCGGTCAGATGCAGGAAATGACCCGCGAAGCCGTGATTTCAGTGCGCGATATCAGTGAAACCATTGCCGAAATTGACAATGGTGCGCGTCTTGTGGCGGGGGCAACCCGCGAACAAACCGCCGCGGTGACAGAAATCGGCAACCGTATCGAACAGGCCGTCAAACTGATGCGCGACATTGTCGATAGCGTAACCGAAGTCGCATCGGGCACCCATGCGTCGCGCGATGTCCTGCTTGCCCTGCATGACGAGGCAACCAGTCTTTTGGGACGTGCGGAAACACTTGATGGTGATGTTCGCCATTTTGTCGGGACGGTTCTTGATACCCGTACCCAAGACGTTGCCTGATCGTAAAATCGCCATCTGGCGCACGGCATCGCACGCAGATCACATAACATTGATGTCAGGGATTTGGCGGCTTTGACGGTTGGCGGGATGACAACGTCTACGCGGCGTTGCCTGCCATAAGCCCCATCGACCAGTTTCTAACGGAATGCGCAAAATAAAGCATCAATAAAATCACAGGGCTGTTATGGGCGCAGAAAACTTGGCATTTGGGGCGTAACGTGTATAAATTCCGCGCCAACTCAGATTAACGAGGTGGCCAGATGACCCGCATTGTAGAAGCCCTGACGTTTGACGACGTATTGATCAAACCCGCAGCATCCGAAGTGCTGCCGGCTCAGGTGCAGACCAACACCCGCATTACCAAGAAAATTGACCTGAAAATCCCGCTGCTTTCCTCGGCTATGGATACGGTGACCGAAAGTGCAATGGCGATTGTCATGGCACAGCATGGCGGCATGGGGGTCATTCACAAGAACCTCGATATCGCACAGCAGGCCGAAGAAGTTCGCCGCGTGAAAAAGTTCGAATCGGGTATGGTTGTCAACCCGATCACCATTCATCCTGACCAGACGCTGGCCGATGCGCTTGATCTGATGGATGTAAACCACATTTCGGGTATTCCGGTTGTCGAACGCGGCTCGAACAAGCTGGTCGGTATTCTGACCAACCGCGATGTCCGCTTTGCATCCAACCGCGCACAGCCGGTTTCCGAACTGATGACCCACGAAGGTCTGGTTACGGTGACCGAAAATGTCGATACCACCGAAGCCAAAAAGCTTCTGCACCAGCACCGTATTGAAAAGCTTCTGGTTGTTGACGAAGCGTATCGTTGCACTGGCCTGATCACGGTCAAGGACATCGAAAAAGCCAAGTTGCACCCGAATGCCTGTAAGGATGAAAGCGGTCGTCTGCGTGTTGCTGCGGCAACCGGTGTCGGCGAGGCGGGCTTTGAACGTGCTGCTGCACTGATCGAAGCCGGTGTTGACGTTCTGGTCATTGATACCGCGCATGGCCATTCGGCTGGCGTGATCAAGGCGGTCGAACAGATCAAGGCAAAAGTCGGCGATACCCAGATCATTGCCGGTAACGTCGCAACTGCAGCCGCCGTCAAGGCCTTGGCAGAAGCCGGTGCCGATGCGGTCAAGGTCGGTATCGGACCGGGGTCGATCTGTACGACCCGTATTGTTGCCGGTGTCGGTGTGCCGCAGTTGACCGCGGTTCTTGATTGTGCCGAAATGGCGCACAAGCTTGATATGCCGATCATTGCCGATGGTGGTATCAAATTCTCGGGCGACATTGCCAAGGCAATGGCCGCGGGCGCCAGCACCTGCATGGTTGGTTCCCTGCTTGCCGGTACGGACGAAGCACCGGGCGAAGTCATCCTTTATCAGGGCCGTTCCTATAAATCCTATCGCGGGATGGGCTCGGTCGGTGCCATGGCACGCGGTTCGGCTGACCGTTATTTCCAGCAGGACGTCCAGGACAACCTGAAACTGGTTCCCGAAGGCATCGAAGGCCGCGTTCCTTACAAAGGTCCGGCAGGCCAGATCATCCATCAGCTGGTTGGCGGTCTTAAGGCATCGATGGGCTATACCGGTTCGGCGACCCTTGCCGATTTCCGTGAACGTGCCGAGTTCGTTCGCATCACCAATGCGGGCCTGCGCGAAAGCCACGCCCATGACGTGACCATCACCCGCGAAGCTCCGAACTATCGTCCGGGCGGCTAAGCAATCAGGTTGCTGATCTGGCTGTCGCGATTTCGCTGAGCAGCCCTGCATTCGAAGCGGTTGGCGAACCGCGCACGACATGCTATCAGCAGCCCCGTATTTCAGATGACGGCAGGTCTTCCTGCCGTCATCGTCTTTTTTATCGTATTTATCGCAAGCGGTGTTTGCGCTTCCCATATCCGAAGCAGCAGTAACACCCGCAAAACAGGTTGGAAATTCGCTTTGAAACCCGGTGCACGTATCGCAGCCGTCATTGAACTTTATGATGGCTGGACCCATACCCGAGACGACGCGGACCGCGTTGTATCTGGCTATTTCGGATCACGCCGTTACATCGGCGGTGGCGATCGCCGTGAAATCAGCGAACGTTTCTATAACCTGATCCGTCATCAGGCCCGTCTGGGCTGGTGGCTGGCGGAAATGGGCTATGAGTTTCAGGACGGTCGTGCACGCATGATCGCCGAACTGGTTCTGCATGATGGTCTGTCAAAGGCCGATATCGAAGACCGTTTCAGCGGCGAACAATTCTGCCCGGAAACGCTTCATCCCAATGAAAAGCACCTGATCAACAAGCTGGCCGACAAGACCCTTGATCATGATGCCCAGCCCGGCGCGGTCAAAACCGAGTTGCCGAAATGGCTGTATGCGGAGCTGATGAAGCTTCACCATGAAAACCTGTCTGCCGAAATGGCGGCCTATAATCAGCCGGCCAAGCTTGATCTGCGTGTCAACCGCCTGCGCGGAACTGTCGAAGACGCGATCAAGTCGCTGAAAGCCGATGGCATCAAGGATATTGAACGCACCCCGTTTGCACCCAACGGCCTGCGTTTGCCGCTGGGTCTCAATATGCTAGTTACTGCGGCCTATAAGGATGGCCTGATCGAAATCCAGGACGAAGCATCGCAGATTTGCGTCAAGCTGGTCGATGCCAAGCCGGGCATGACCATCCTTGATATGTGTGCTGGCGGTGGCGGCAAGACCCTTGGTATTGCGGCTGACATGCGCGGCAAGGGACGTATCCTTGCCTGTGATACCCATGGTGGTCGTCTGGACAATTCGCGCAAACGTGCACGTCGCGCCGGTGCAGGTGATTGCATCCAGCAGCGCATCATTGCCGATGAACGCGACAGCTGGCTGCGCAACAAATCGGGCTTCTTTGACCGTGTGTTGCTTGATGTGCCCTGTTCGGGGCTTGGGACCTTGCGCCGCAATCCGGCTTTGCGCTGGCGTATTGGTCAGCGTGACCTACGTACCCTGATGGCGCAGCAAAGCAAGATCCTTAAAGCTGGTGCGGCAAAGGTCACCAAGGGCGGGCGCCTGATTTATGCGACCTGTTCGATCATGCCCGAAGAAAACGAACGCCTGATTGAAACCTTCATGCGCGATCGCAAGGATTTCAAACCGGTGCCGATCAATGAAATCTGGCCCGATGCGCCGAAATCCGTTCCGGTTCCGGGCGGCAAGGATAAGCCCTGGTTGCGTCTGTCGCCGAATGTCCATGGCACCGACGGGTTCTTTGTTGCGGTGTTCGAACGGACCGCCAAAGGCAAGGTAAAATAATGGACCGACCGGTGATGACATATGGCACCCGGCCCGTCATCAGCCTTAGTCCGTCTGCACAAAAAAAGGCCCTGCGAGGAATACTCGCAGGGCCAGTTTTGTTTTACCGTGAACGCAATATTGCGTTAAGTGGCTCTTCTGCAGATTGCCGGTCCCACGGTGTCGCGGGCGTCAGCCCGTTTGTTGCTCAGAGCAGGTTATTCGGTTTTCTCGGCCGGAATGTCATAGACCGGACCATTGCTGTCCGAACCTTCCGAATTTTCGAGATTGTTCATACCGGGAATAACATCATCCTCTGCATCCGGGCCGGTCTTCAGGCTTTCGCCGATTTCGGCACTCGGCGCAGCCGGTGCAATGGTTTCGGATTTTTCAGCCGGGGCGGTTTCTTCCGTACCGAAGATCGGCAGGGCGGAACCGCCATCTTTCTGGGTCATCGCGATTGCGGTTGCAGTACCGGCAACCAGAATAAGACCAGCGACGGCGAGTGCGATTTTGCTACCTTTGGAAGTGCTCATGATTACGTGTCCCTTGCTTCGATCAAAAATGCGTTGCTCATGCTCGGACGCGTTGTTTCCCGCGTTCCGTTGATTGGAATACTGCGCGACCATTGCGAAGGAAAAAGGGACCAATTGTGTAATTTTCGGGGGATGATGTGCGCAAAAACGCCGCAATTCTCCGTGCCGGCCCGGCAACAGGGCACAAGTTTTTTGAATGCATCGTTGGGGGACCGCCTGCGCCGGGTTGCCCATCACGATGGTTTGGCGTATGTACGGCGCAACCCCATCTTCGACGGAGATACGGCCCGATGACTGATCGCGTGCTGATTATTGATTTCGGATCCCAGGTTACCCAGCTGATTGCACGTCGCGTGCGTGAAAGCGGTGTCTATAGCGAGATCCACCCTTTTAATAACATCTCGGATGCGTTCCTTGATGAATATGCCCCGAAGGCCGTGATCCTTTCGGGTGGCCCGGCGTCTGTCCATTGGGACAAGGCCCCGTCGGCACCGGCAAAGGTGTTTGAACTCGGCGTTCCGGTTCTGGGCATCTGCTATGGTCAGCAGACCATGGTCAACCAGCTTGGCGGCAAGGTCGCGACATCCGATCATCGTGAATTCGGTCGCGCCTTTGTTGACGTGATCGAAGATTGCGCGCTGTTTACCGGCGTTTGGGCCGCAGGGGCACGCGAACAGGTCTGGATGAGCCACGGCGACCGCGTTGATGCACTTCCCGACGGTTTCCGCGTTGTTGGCAAATCCGAAGGCGCACCGTTCGCCGCCATCGCCAATGACGAAAAGAAATTCTATGCGGTTCAGTTCCACCCGGAAGTGGTCCATACCCCGCATGGCGCACAGCTCCTTAAGAACTTTACGCATGGTGTTGCCGGTTGCTCTGGCGACTGGACGATGAATGCCTATAAGGACGATGCGATCGACAAGATCCGCAAACAGGTCGGCGATGGCAAGGTTATCTGTGGTCTGTCGGGCGGTGTTGACAGCTCGGTCACTGCGGTTCTGATCCACGAAGCGATCGGCGATCAGCTGACCTGCGTGTTTGTCGATCACGGTTTCATGCGCGCGGGCGAGGCCGATCAGGTCGTTTCCCTGTTCCGTGACCATTACAACATCCCGCTGGTCCATGTTGATGCGTCCGAAACCTTTATCGGTGCGATCGAAGGCGAAACCGATCCGGAAGTAAAACGCAAAACCATCGGTCGTCTCTTCATCGAAACCTTCGAAGAAGAAGCCAAGAAAATCGGCGGTGCGGATTTCCTCGCACAGGGGACGCTGTATCCGGACGTGATCGAAAGCGTGTCCTTCACCGGCGGCCCGTCCGTCACCATCAAGTCGCACCATAACGTTGGCGGTCTTCCTGAACGCATGAACATGAAGCTGGTTGAGCCGCTTCGTGAACTGTTCAAGGACGAAGTTCGTGACCTTGGGCGTGAATTGGGCCTGCCGGACAGCTTTGTCGGGCGTCATCCGTTCCCTGGACCGGGTCTTGCGATCCGTATTCCGGGCCAGCCGATCACGCGCGAAAAGCTTGATATCCTGCGCAAGGCCGATGCGATCTATCTCGAAGAAATCCGCAATGCCGGCCTTTATGACGCGATCTGGCAGGCATTCGCCGTTCTGCTGCCGGTCCGTACCGTTGGCGTGATGGGCGATGGTCGTACTTATGACTATGCCTGTGCCCTTCGTGCTGTTACCTCGACCGATGGCATGACCGCGGACTTCTATGCGTTCCCGCCTGAACTGCTTGGCCGCATCGCCAACCGCATCATCAATGAAGTCAACGGCATCAACCGTGTCACCTATGACTTCACATCCAAACCACCGGGAACCATCGAGTGGGAATAAGTTTTCCGAGATCGGAAACAACAAACGGCGCGTCCATTGGGCGCGCCGTTTTGTTTTTGAATGTCGTTCCACTCACCAGGACGTGTGGGAGAAAAATATACTGTACCTTGTTGTTAAAAACTTGCACCCTGACCTCAGGCCCTGCGCCGATCCTTGCAAGGACTGGTTGCTTTCAAGTTATGTCAGAATGCGAGACGACATATGACGGATGACGATTTCTCATTTCATGCGACGCGTGAAAAGCCTGTCAGAATCAAGTCTGATGAAGATATCCAGACATTCAATGGGAGCTGGTATCGGGGGGAGTCGACCAATTTCATTCCGTCCAAAAAGATGTTGCAGTCAAGTAGCGCGTTCAGAAGATTCATCATCAAGGGGTATGAGCCACCGGCCCCGTTCATTGATAAATCGACTGTTGTGACAGCCTTTGGCAGTTGCTTTGCACAAAACATTTCAAAGTGGCTGCTTGATAATGGCTACAATGTCCTTGGAAAAAAGCTCAATCTCAACTCGCATATCATCCGTTTCGGAGAAGGGCTGGTAAATACCTTTGCCATTCGCGAACAGCTTGAATGGGCGTTTGAAAATCGAAGCCTGGAAGAAGGGTTATGGTTTGGCGAGAACAAGGAAATTGTTCTGCCTGATGATGATGTCCGGGACGCGACAAAAACGCTTCTGATGAAAACGGAAACATTGATCATTACAGTTGGCCTTTCCGAAGTCTGGTTTGACAAGGTTTCCGGACGGGCATTCTGGCGCACAGTGCCCGCAGAAAACTTCGACAATGAAAGACACGGATTCAGATTAACAACGGTCGAGGAAAACCGCGAAAATCTGGAAAAGATTGTCGAATTGCGAGATCGCTATATTCCGGATTGCAACATCATCTTCACGCTTTCGCCCATTCCACTGATGGCGACGTTTCGAGATATAAACTGCATTTCGGCAAACACGGTATCAAAGTCGATTTTGCGCATCGCGCTTGACGACCTGATGGGGGAAAAACACGACCGGGTTTATTATTTTCCGTCATATGAACTGGTCAAGGAAGTATATCCGGACCCGTTTGACGACGATAACCGGCACCCCAAGAAACCCTATATCCAGGAAATCATGCAGCTATTTGCCCGTGCTTATTGCGCGGATACGTAACCGGCTATTGATTTTCTGGCCCATCCGATCCGCAATCGCCTGTGGAATTGCACGCATTTGACAAGACCTGCTGGACGCTGCGTTGCCAGTTGAAGGTTAGGCAAGACGACAGGGCCAATGTGGCGGTCAATGCGATGATCAGGCGAAGCGGGCGCATGGGGTCATTGCCTTTACTTTCGGCGCAGCGCTGGCAGGCCAACGCCGGTTGTTTCAAACCCGCCGTCTGCGGCGACGATTTGACCGGTGACGAAACTTGCCTTGTCCGAGCACAGGAAATGGATGACTTCGGCGATTTCATTTTCCGTGCCATATCGGCCAAGCGGCATCGCATCAAGGTAGGCTGATATGATGTCGGTTGAATGGACTGCCATTGCAAGTTTGGTTTTTACCGGGCCGGGGCAGACGCAATTGGCGCGAATGCCGTATTCGCCAAGTTCGGCGGCCTGTTGTTTGGTCATGTGAATGACGGCGGCCTTTGACGTGCCATAGGCCACCCTAAGGGTCGATGCGCGCAGGCCCGAGATCGAGCCGATATTGACAATAGCACCCTTGGTTTCCTTTAGCGCCGGAATGGCCGCCTGCGACACCAGGAATACACCATCAAGGTTGGTTTCCATGATCCGGCGCCAGGCGGCAAAGCTGGTTTCTTCGACCGGAAGGAAATCGGCGACCCCGGCATTGTTGACCACTGCATCGATCCGGCCGAATTCCGAAAGAACACCGTCAATCATCTGATCGACCTGTTGGGGGACGGAAACATCAAAGATGAATGCCTTGCCATCCGTCATCGCGCTTGCAGCTCGCGTCAGTTCATCCCCGTCACGATCAATCATTGCCACTTTCCAGCCCTGTTCGATGAACAGTTTGCTGGTGGCAAGTCCGATCCCGCGCGCAGCCCCTGTGACCAAGGCGATCTTTTGTGTCATCTGTTCCGTCCTCTCCTGAAGCATTTGTGTTTTTTACGATGGTGTCATCGCTTTATTGGCTTCATTTAGGCAAAACAATCACGTTGCGGCAAGTGCCGCATCGTTTCGGGTGGAACCCGGTATTGTGTCAGGCATGGAGAAATAGCTGTGCGGCATAGACCAGCATGGCAAACAGGCTGACGAAATAGGCAATGGACCGCACACCTTTTACCGGGCCGATATGTTCGATCCCGGAAAGATACAACCCGCCATGCGCAAGGCGGGCAAGAAGAAATACAGTCGCACAGGCGATGGTGATCGTATTCGAAACGCCGGTTGCCTGTGCGACAAGGGTGATGATTGCAAACGGTACGAGGTTTTCCAGATGGTTCTGATGTGCGCGCAATCCGCGTGCGGCCATGCCCACACGTTCCGGAAGGCCGTCACGATTGCCCATCAGCCGTTTGCCGCCAACACCGGGTTGTTTGGCATAGGCGTAATTGTAGGCCCACGGAAAGGCCAGGCACAGCAGGGCATTTAACAGCAGAATGAAAAGCTCGTATGTCACAGGGCACCCGTAAAGTTATGAGAATGTTGGCTTTACGTTGATTGCATGCATTCCGGATCAAATGGTCTGGCGCCGGAAGTCAGTCATCTGCAACAAATTCCAGCAGATCACCGGGCTGGCAGTCTAGTTCCTTGCAGATCGCAGCCAGGGTTTCAAAGCGTACGCCGCGCACCTTGCCCGATTTCAAAAGCGACAGGTTCTGTTCGCTGATTCCGATCCGGGCGGCGAGATCCTTGGATTTCATTTTGCGGGTGGCGAGCATCACGTCAAGTCGGACAACAATCCCCATCAGACGAAGCTCCGGTTTTCATCATCAATCCGGGCCGCTTCGCCAAGCACCCAGGCAATCACGATAATCAGCGCACCAAGGAAAAGCGTGCTGGCTTCGGCATTGCCAAGACCAATGGACAGCATCCGTTCACCGGCCGGGCGGTGGAAGGTCGCCAATACTGATGTCACAGCCCCGGCCAGCGGCTTGGCCAGTGTTTGCACCAGAAGCGCGACGCCAAACAGTTTAAGATGACGGATCGTTTCAGGCTGAAAAATCGCGTTATGGGCAAAGGCCCCGAACATCTTGCGCAGGTGAAGCAGCCCATAGGCCATGATCAATGACGGGATCATCATCACCAGCATGGTGGCATATTTCTGCCACCCCGAAAGCGCGTGCAATTCTGCAAGGCTGACCGTCATCTGGCTGGTGCTGGCTTCGACCCATCCCGGCAGATACCAGACCATTGGAATGGCAAGAAACTGAAGAACGATCGCAACCGCACATCCCCAATAAAGCAGGGTGCTGAGCCTGCGAACATTTTTAAGGGTATCGGGCTTCATGGCATGTGACGTGGATGGGGTGGCCATGGTGGGGCTCCTGTCAGAGGATGTTCACGAATCGATTTATATAATTAATGTAAAACATGAATAAATTATCGAAAAGAGTCAATGCGAAATTGACCGATCGCGGTGCGGTATCGGCGGAGGTCGCGGGTATCGGACTTGCGGTGTCGAGCGTTCCCTTGTGATTTTTTCAATCGGGCAGGGGCCGGGACAATTGGAAATCGGCAGTGTCGTGGATCGTATCACGGTGTTTGGATTCAGTTCCCCTTGCCTTGGATCGGCTGTCATGGAAAATAGGGGCATGTCAGAAAGCAAAACCAAATCCCCGATCGCCAAATCCCCAGTTGGCAAAGCCCCGGTCAGTAAGGTCATGACGTCGCCAACCGAAACAGATTGCCAGGAATGCGATACGGCAGCCCGTCTTGGTCTGAGCACCGAACAGGGTGAAGCCGTCACGCGCGATGCGTCACGTGCTGTGGGTGCGAACCTGTCACTGCCCCATATCGAGGCCGCGGCAAAGATCTTTTCGCTTTTGGGGGATGCCGGGCGGTTGCAGCTGGTTTTGCGGTGTATGGAGCGCCCGCAGACCGTCAGTGAGCTGGCCAATGCAACCAACATGTCGCAATCGCTTTGCAGCCATCATTTGCGCCATTTGCGCGATCAGCGGATTCTGGCATCCGAGCGCCGCGGCCGGCATATTTTCTATCAGATCGATGACGAACATATTTCGCGCGTGGTGCGTGATGTCTTTGCACATGTGACGCACGACTGATCTGATTTTGTTTTGATTCAGCTGCTTGAGGGATGATTGCCGGGCAGGTGACTAGCCGGTCACGCATGGCATTTCCAAACATTCAAATCCGTATTTGAATGTTCTTGACAGATAAATATATGAAGCATAGTTTGAATATAATATATGAATGAAAATTTGATTTTATGAGGTGATGAATGTCCTTCGTCGCAAAATGGGAAGACCTTCCGGCAATTGGTGACTGTGCGCAGTGCCGCGCATCATTGATTGATGTTCTTTCGCGGGCCATTCCGGGGCGTGGTATTTCCGGGGACGGGCAGGGGATATCAACATCATCACCGATCAGTGCCGATGAAGACGCCACCTTGCGGGATATTCTTGCCCGTCAGGCCGATGCGAAACGCCATTACCATTGGCAGGTGTCGGGCATGGATTGCGGATCCTGTGTTGCCAAGATCGAAACCGCCCTTGGCAAAATGGATGGCGTGTCCTGTGTCGATGTCTCGATGATGCGCGAAACCGTTACTCTTGGCCTAGATGATGATCGCCAATCTGATCGCGCTGCGGTTACTTCGTTACTGAACAAGCTGGGCTATCCGGCCCGCGAGAAAACGGCACCCGGTATGGCGGGCGCCCCGCGCAATACATCCTGTTGCGCCGGCGATGCATGTGGCCAGGATGGCGCCCCCAATTCGGCCAGTCACAGTCACCACGCAACCGCAAAAGTTGCGGATGTTGATACTGATGCCGGTACCGGTACCGGTATCAAACGGCGGTTTGTACCCTGGTCGTCTGAAAATGATGAAATTGCCTTTGCGGCCATTTGTCTGGCACTGGGCGGTCTGCTGGGGGTGATGATCCCGTCATTCGGGGCTTATGCCATGTCGGTTGCATCGGTTCTGGCGGCCGTGCCGGTGATGAAAAAAGCGATGCGACTGGCGCAAAGCGGCGCGATTTTCTCGATCGAGCTTCTGATGTCGGTTGCCGTCATCGGGGCGGTGGCGATTGGCGAAAGTCTTGAGGCCGGTACGGTCGTTCTGCTGTTTGCGATTGGCGAACGGCTTGAAGGTGTTGCCGCCGGTCGCGCACGAAGCGGGGTCAAGGCCCTGATGAAGCTGGCCCCCGAACAGGCGCGGCGCATAGCCGGCGATGGCGTTCAGACCGTTTCACCGACGGAACTTGCATTGAATGATCTTGTTGAAGTCCGCCCCGGGGAACGGGTCCCGGCCGATGGTGTGGTTGAATCGGGGGCGGCTGATATTGATAACAGCCATCTGACAGGGGAATCTGTTCCGGTCTATTGCAAGACGGGCGATGACGTCTTTGCCGGTGCGATTGTAACGGACAGCCCGGTGCGGATCACGGTTACCCGTGCTGCCGGACAGACCATGCTTGATCGCGTGATCGAGCTGGTCGAACAAAGCGAAAAGCACAAGGCACCGGTCGAACGGTTTGTGGCAAAATTTGCCCGTATCTATACACCGATCATCATGGCGCTTGCCGCCGCGACCGTTATCATCCCGCCGGTTCTGTTCGGGCAGGGCTGGGAAGAATGGATCTATCGCGGCTTGGCATTGCTTCTGATCGGCTGCCCCTGTGCGCTGGTGATTTCAACACCGGCTGCTGTGACGTCGGCCTTGGCACGTGCCACCAGGATCGGCCTTCTGGTCAAGGGCGGTGCGGGATTGGAGCTGATCGGGGCGGTACGCACCATGGCGTTTGACAAGACCGGCACCCTGACCGAAGGAAGGCCGAAAGTTGCCGCGATCAAAACCACGGATGGCTATGGCGAAAACGGCCTTCTGACCATTGCCGCGGCGCTTGAAACCGTGACGTCCCATCCGTTGGCCCGTGCCGTTGTGGCGGCGGCGGAAAACCGGAACCTTGAATTGCCGGTGATCGAAGATGCCAAAACCATCGCCGGTGCCGGTGTCGAAGGCAAAATTGATGGTGCGACCTATCAGGTGGGTGCGGCCAACCGGCTTGGTATCACACCGAATGGCGATATGGCGGGCTGGCTGACCGCACAGGAAGAAGACGGCAGTACTGCGGTTGTTATCCTTAAAAACGACCAAATCATCGGTGCATTGGCGCTGCGTGATGTGGCGCGCGCCGATGCGAAGGCCGCCCTTGCTGAACTTAACAGGCTTAACATTACCCCGGTGATGCTGACAGGCGACGCCACCCGTGTGGCCAAACGCATGGCAGCCGATCTTGGCATGGATTATCGCGCCGAACTGATGCCCGAAGACAAGCTTGATGCCCTGACGGCCCTTCGGGATGATCCGAAACGTTCCGGCCCGGTCGCAATGGTTGGCGATGGCATTAATGACGCGCCCGCTCTTAAGGCCGCAGATGTCGGTATTGCCATTGGTGGCGGCACCGATATCGCGCTTGAGGCCGCCGATGCGGTCGCGGTCAAGGATCGCCTTGGGGATGTCGTCAATTTGGTCAAACTGTCGCGTGCGGCGCGTCGGGTGATCCGTGAAAACATCACGATT
This sequence comes from Thalassospira sp. MCCC 1A02491, assembly GCF_001613785.1. Taxonomy (NCBI): domain Bacteria; kingdom Pseudomonadati; phylum Pseudomonadota; class Alphaproteobacteria; order Rhodospirillales; family Thalassospiraceae; genus Thalassospira; species Thalassospira sp. MCCC 1A02491. The sequence goes on from NZ_LPVX01000002.1 coordinate 142,118, forward strand.
GCACTTGGCCTCAAGGCCGTCTTTCTGGTGACGTCGATCACCGGCTTGACCGGCTTGTGGCTGGCTGTTCTTGCCGATACAGGGGCGACTGTCCTTGTGACCATCAACAGCCTGCGTCTTCTGATCGCCCTGCGCACCGCGCGATAGGAAAAAGGTCCCGAAAAGAGAAAGCGGCGGTTATCGTTTCCCGCATCGATAACCACCGCTATTCCACCTTGAGAGGCCTACGGGGAGAGAGGACCCGTAGGTGAGAGACAAGCCGTTTTGGGGACAAATGCGAATGGGTTGCATTCGCGGGCTGTGTCGAGACCTGTTATAGGTGAGGGAAAAACATTGCGCAAGTGAAAATCGTTCTCATTTGCGTAAAATTTTTAGTTGATAATTGTCTTATTTAAATAGCCCGACCAAAACAGTCGGTTAATCTGCCGGTTTTCTGCGGTTTCTATGGGGCTAAAACGATAAAACCCGCAGCATTTGTGCGGGTTTTATCAACATTCATTCGGGATGCCTTTAGGCTGTAATACGCCGCAAATGGTTATCCCAATGCAGCGATTTATGAGAATCGTCGGGAAGTTCTACGCGTTTTCGGCGAATCGCATCAAGACGCCAACCATTGCCAAGGCCACTGGTGCCGACGAATTCACCCGGGCGATCGGTTGCGGCAAGTCCGCATCCGTCCGGGGCCGCGATATGGGTCAGGAATCCATTGGTCTTTGCATCCCAAAATGTCACAAGCCCGCCGCGCGGGCACGAAATGCCAAATACCTGGCCCGATGCGTCAAAGCGCACCGATCCGCAATATTGGCGCATGCGGTACTGGACATTGTCGGGGGCCTCGATCGGGCGGATTTTCTTGCCCGGTTGCCAGATGCCGACAAGCGGCACCTGATCATTGATCTCGCCCTGATACTGGAAACCGGCGGCAATGGTACCATTGGCTGCGACATCAAGATGACGGATGGAAAGCTGGTGCCAGTCATGTTTCAGCGACGCCTGATGGATCAGTTTACCGGTCCGTCGATCAATGATCGACAGATTGGGTTCCATCGAATCGATATTAAGGGCAGTGCGCCCGTCGAAATCCGGGTGGGTATGCAACCCGCCATTGGCAATCACCAGCTGTTCGCCGCCGGGCATCAGGTGCAATTCATGCGGCCCGGTGCCAAAGCTGTCAAATTCCGCGACCCGGCGATAACCATCCTCGGCATCCCAGACCGACACAACACCGCGCGCATGATCAAAGTCATTCTCGGTGATATAAAGGAACCGCCCGTCATTGGAATAAATGGCATGTCCATAAAACCGGCGGTCTTCCGGGCAATGCAGTTTGGCACGGACATCGCCGCTATGACGGTCAAGGATCAGTCCGTAAAGGCCGGGGCGGCGTTCAACGGCTGCGACATCAACATGATTGGGTCGGAGACCGATATCATGTCCGCGTCCCGGCAGGGCCTGTTCAAACAGGATCTTGCCCGATGCGTTGAACGCGCTGACATAATAATCATCGGCATCCCCGGCACTGGCCGAGATATAGACCGCGCGATCTTCGGGTGCCGGCGCGCCGGCCGCACGGGCGATATCAATCGGCAACAGGGTAATTGCCCCGCCAACCCCCATGAGTTTCAGAAACTCGCGACGTTGATGTCTCACTTTATCCTCCGTATTCAGGTCCGGTCAGGGGGGCTCAATCGCCGTCAAGCGCATTGAACCCGCCGCCAAGCTGGGTATTGCCACCAATATCGTTTTCAACAAGCGTGGTCAGAAAATCGATCTGGGATTTGAATTCCGCCAGCTTGTCATACCCGTCAGGCCGGGCCAGAAGTTCCTCGACCGAGGCAGGAAGACCATCAAGCGTGTCGACCACGGTTTGCCAGTTCAGTTGGAACGAACGATCCAGAAGGCTGCTGTCAATCAGGGCAGCCAGACCGGTTCCTTCGCTGCCGACATCGCCCCATTTGCCATCATAGATCGCAAACAGACCGGTCAGGTTATGGGCGATGTTGCGAAGTGACCGTTTTGATACTTCACTTTCTGCGCGGCTGGCCTTGGCGTCCTGCTTGTTATCGCCAAGCGGTTTGCCAAGTTTCTGGGCCGATATGATCAGGATACCTTCATGCAGGGCGCGATAAAGGTCGGTCGCGGCAAATTTGGCGGTGGGGTAATCCATGTTGTCGGGGCCGGCTGTCGCCATGGCATCGGCAAATTCCGGCCATTCGTCACGCAATTCCCCAGCAATCGTTTCAAGATTGGTGGCAATGGCAGCCCCGTACTGGCAAAGGTACACGCCGTCTTCGTCGCCGCTTGTCAGATGGGCGGTGTTTTTGGGATCAAACAGAACTTCTTCAAGTGCCGGGAACCCCTGAAGGGCGGCACTGGCTTCTGACAGCTGTTCGGGATCGGTATAGCCTGCTGGTTTGCTAAACAGCAATTTCCGGAACTGGCGGGCGGCGGTGCCGTGCTTGTCTGGCCAATATTCGATATGCTGATCGCGGCCATTGGCAACCATCGGTCCCATGCGCCATGGCTGGATTTCCTGCCAGATATCCATTGCCTGATGGAAATCTTCCTGAACATCTTTCAGGTCATCGGCATCCGGATCAGCGCAGAAATCCGTGATCGACGTGCTGAGTTGCGCATTGGCTTTGTGAAAGTCATCAAGTTTCGGCGGCATGACTTCATTAAGAAGATGGTTCAGAACCGGCCGGTAATTTTCATCCGGGATATCGGCATGTGCGTTCGGGGCTGCAAAACCAATCGCAATTGCGGCGGTGGTTGAAAGAAGCATAAGACGCGAACATGATTTCAGGAGCATATGTCTTTTCCGAATATTCACTTGATCTGAAGGGCTTGGCGCCGGGGCAACCCATGCCAGACTCAAAGTGACTTGAGAAATGCAAGCAGTTTCCTGCGCTCAGATGGTGGCAGCAATGTGACAGAATTGCGCGCAGCTTCGGCTTCGCCACCATGCCAAAGTACGGCTTCAAGAATGGTACGTGCCCGCCCGTCATGCAAGAATTGCGCGCGCGGATCAATCTGTTTTGCCCGTCCAATTCCCCAAAGCGGCGGGGTGCGCCATTCGCGTCCCGATGCCTGTGCTTCGGGGCGATGATCGGCAAGTCCTTCGCCCATGTCATGCAGCAACAGATCGCTATAGGGCCAGATCACCTGTCCGGATTGCTCGGCCATGTCGGGGCGTTCGGGCAATTGATAGCGCGGCGTATGGCAGGATGCGCAACCGATTGAAGCAAAAATCTGCTGCCCGGCAACGACATCGGCATCATGGGCATCCGGGCGCGCAGGCGGGGCGATGTTGCGCGTATAATACAAAACAAGATCGGTGACCTGCGAATGGGCTTCGAGATTTTCGAATTCCGGGTCATTGCCATCCGGCGCGGTCAGGCAGTTTTTCTGTGTTTCGGTGCAATCGCCCGATCCGTTGGGATAAAGCGGGGTCGACAGACCGATATCAAACTGAAAGGCATTCTGGTTTTGCTGATCAAGTGTCGGCATCCCGGCCTTCCAGCCAAATCGACCAATTGCCAACTGTCCGCGGGCAATATCCCAGACATGATTGACCCGGCCCGAAATGCCATCGCCGTCACGATCCTGGGGATCAGCCGCCGCCAGCAACACATCGTCGGGGATGGCTTCAAGCAGGCCAAGACCGATCATCGGCGGTGCGAGGCGCGGAGAAACCATCACATCGGGATGAAGCGGGCCATAGGCCAGTTCGGTCATCTGGTAATCGGGTTTTTGCAGGGTGACGACTTCACCCCCGGCCAGGCTGACATCTTTGGTCTGGTAGGTAACCTTCACCCGGCCTTCGGCCTTGATGCCCGGGATTGAAAAGTCCTGAAACTGCCCGCCATAAACCGGATCGGGAATGGTTGCGATCTTGCCATCCAGATGGTCGCGCAACTGATCGGCGGTTTGCGGCGGGATCGACAGGCGCAGCAACATCGAAGTCGCGCCGTCACCCGGGGCATTTTCATCAACCGGATGGCCGCGACCATTGCGGATATGGCATCCGCTGCACGCACGCGAATTAAACAGCGGGCCAAGCCCATCGGCGGTTTTTGTCCGGGTCGGGGCGGTCACCCAAAGCCTTTGAAAAAGGGCCTCGCCAAGCTTGAAATCAAGCCGCTTTTCAAAGGTCATATTGGCCGAATAATGGGTGAAAACATTCCGGCCATCTGCGTTGGGCCATGTAGCGTCCCCGCCGGGCAGGGCCGATGCAGACAGATCGTCGGCACGGGCAGGGATCAACGGTGCCATCAAACTGGCCATTACAAGACCGGATGACAGAATATAGCGCAGGGCATAAGCGGGACGTTTCATGGCGGGTTCGGTTCTTGTCATTATTATAAAAAGCAAAACGGCGGGAGACACATCCCCCGCCGTTCAATGCCTTCAAGGCAGGTGCCGTAAAAAGGCTTAGTTGACTGCAGACGGATTGTCGAGGCTGTCGGAGCCTTCGAACTCGATGCCGTCAATGCCGACAGCGGCAATGATCTGCTCGATCGATTTGGTCTGGTCAACCAGGGCATCGACAAAGGTCTGGACAACAGCGTTGCCTTCGTCATTGCCCATGGCAATCAGCTGGTCGAAATGTTCGCCGCCCTGTGCGCGGGTAACCATTGCCTTGCCAGCCAGAACCGACGTTGCAAGCTTGCCACGCAGTTCGGTATCAAGGGCTGCGTCTTTTGCCGCAACCAGATCGGAAAGCGACGGGCCTTCAACGACCGAACCGTCAACACGGGTGTAACGGCCAAGATAAACGTTCTGGATGCCCAGCGCGTCATAGTAGTGGCTGTTATGGGTGTTGTCGGAGAAGCAATCATGTTCTTCTTCCGGATCATGAAGCAGCAGGCCAAGCTTGGTGCGTTCGCCGCCCAGTTCGCCATAGGACAGCGAACCCATGCCGGTGACGATTGCGGTCAGACCCGGAACGCCATCACCTTCAAGAACGGTTTCGCGTGCTTCGCCGCCTTCGGCCCACTGTGCCGTGATCCATTCAAGGTCGGATACCAGAAGATCGCCAGCCGCCTTGAGATACGCACCACGACGGTCGCAATTGCCGTTGGTGCATGCATCGCCAGCCGCATAGTCGGTCCATTCACGTGCACCTGCACCAGCACCCGTTCCATTCAGGTCCTGCCCCCAAAGCAGGAATTCAATCGCGTGGTAGCCGGTGGCAACGTTGGATTCAACGTCGTCAATTTCATGCAGGCTCTCAAGCAAAGCAGCATCAATGGTCGATGCGTCAATGGTTTCACCGGAAATCACCAGGGTCGGGTTGGCGACCACATTGGCGGTGTATGCCGGGTTTTCTTCGCTTTCTTCGCCATAAAGACCGGTTTCGACATAGTCGATCAGGCCTTCGTCAAGCGGCCATGCGTTAACTTTGCCTTCCCAGTCATCAACGATGGCATTGCCAAAGCGATATACTTCGGTCTGCTGATAAGGCGCGCGTGCTGCCAACCAGGCAGATTTCGCAGCACCAAAGGTCTCTGCCGACGGCTGTGCAACCAGTGCATCAATAGCAGCCTGAAGTTCTTTGGCAGTGATCAGTGAATCTTCATAACCGGCATGCGCGATGTCGGCATAGGTCGTCAGAACGTCTTTGGCGCCCGGTGCGGCATATGCCTGCACACCAAGGGTCGACACCAATGCGGCCGTCCCGAGAATTTTTGCGATTTTCATAGGAGTTCCCATCTATCCCTGAAAGTGAGCCAAGGGCAATGCCCCGCGGATCAGAGCGGCAAAACATCTTGCGCAAATGAAGAAATTTGCTCCCCGATAGTCACCCTGATCCCTATGCTTCCGTTTAAGTGATACTGCTTGTGATAATGATTTTCAATTAGAGAATGGTTTTGTTGCCAAATTTTCACGTTTTTTGAATGTGGTAACCGCAATTTGATCTGTTCATCGGCGCAATACAGGTCATTATCACTATAGTGTTCATGACCAACCGTCCCGCCAGGAGAGGACCTGATGAGCAATCAGATGTCGGATGAAAAGCCGGATGAAAAGAAAGTCAAACTTTGGGACTTCCCGGTACGCCTGTTTCACTGGTCGCTGGTTGCGGCCATTGTCACGGCATGGTGGACCAACCGGGAACTGATGATCGATATTCACGCCATTGCCGGTTACACCGTATTGGCCCTTGTGCTGTTTCGCATCATCTGGGGCTTTGTCGGCAGTTCGAACGCGCGCTTTGCATCCTTTATCAAAGGCCCGAAAAAGGTCATTGGCTATGCGCTGCGGATCCCCCGGGGATCAATGGCGGATCTGACCTATGCCGGGCATAATCCGGCCGGCGGCTGGATGGTGATGGTGTTGCTGGTTCTTGTCGCGGTGCAGGCGGTAAGTGGCCTGTTTGCGAGCGAAGATACCTTCCTGTTCTTTGATGGTCCGCTTGTTGCCCATGTCAGTTCCGATCTTGCCAGCACGATGAACTGGATCCATCACACCAACATCAATCTGATCTATGCGATGGTCGGGCTGCATGTTTTTGCAGCCCTGTTTTATCTTGTGGTCAAACGCGAAAATCTGATCGGTGCAATGATTACCGGGGCCCGGACGGTTCCGGCCGAACTTGCGGCCCGCTTCGCGCAGATCCGCTTTGCCTCGCCAATTGCCGGGATTGCCATTCTCGCAGTATGTGCCGTCATTGTCTGGGCGATGGTGACGGTTGCGCGCGGATAGTCGCGTGCGGATAAACGGCCGGCGGATCATCATCTGATCCGCCGTGCCAAGGGGAAAATGCCCCCGGCCTGAATTTTCCGGTGTGCTGCGCTGACAGCATGTGGGGTGAAAACCGGACCGGGGGCGCCCATCCAGGGGTAGGGACGGGCCAGTGTTTGCAATTTCGTTGGTTAGGTTATTTCGACCGATAGGTCTCGTGACAGCCTTTGCACGACTTGCCGAGATTGCCCATCGCGGCCCCCATGGCCGATTTGTCACCGGCTGCGGCGGCCATTGCCAATGCTGCTTCTTTCAGTTCCGGAAACCGTCCGGCAAAGTCATCCCAATCCGACCAGACTTTGTCGGTTGCCGTGGTTTTGACGGTTGCATCCATTGTTTTGGGTTCAAAAGCTGCCGGGGCGGCGTCTGCGGCAAAGGCGATGCCATTTGCCAGATTGCGCAATACCGGATCAGGAAGGTTGCAGTCTCCCTTAAGGTAACAGCCAAGGGTCCCCATCGCCCCGCCGATACCATCCATCAGCATCTGGCGGTTCTGAACCGTGGCATTGTCCATTGTCTCGTCGGCAAAGGCGTTGATCGGCATCATGCTGCCTGCGGCAATCATGGCGCTGAACAGTCCTGCAGTCACAAGGTGCTTCATGGCTTCTCTCTGTTGTATTTTGCGGGGTCTCTCTGATCGCCAAGCGGGCGTTTGATTCTTATCTGTATAAGAAGCATCTTGTTGCTTCCTGCCCGTCGCTCGGATTAGGGTCAGGACCGATTGTCCCAGTTGCGCCCCGAAAACCGGAATCACAAGCGCGTGAGTAGATCAGTTTTTTCGTATCTCGCGTCAAAGGAACTGCCCCGTTATGTCGTCTGCCACCCCGCAAACTGTTTCGAATTCTGATGACCAAGCCATTCGCGAAGGACGTGCGCGTGCCCGCAACATGATCCGTGAATGGGATCTGAGGCATGCCTATATCAACGGTCTTTGGCAGGATGCCGACAGCCGCGAGACTCTTGATGTGATTGATCCGGCCCGCGGGGATGTGATCGGTGCCGTTCCGTTCATGCGCACATCCGAGGCAAGGCGCGCGATTGATGCCGCCCATGATGCCTTTCCCGGCTGGTCCCGCACACTGGCAAAAGACCGTGCCGCCATCCTGCGGCGCTGGCGCGATCTGCTTGAAACCCATCAGGAAGACCTTGCGGCACTGATCACCCTTGAACAGGGCAAGCCCTATGATCAGGCCTTGCGCGAAGTCATCGGGGCGATTGCCTATGCCGAATGGTACGGCGAAGAAGCCAAGCGCGCCTATGGTCAGACCATGCCCGCCACCCAGCGCGATCGTCGCGTTGTCGTGCAAAAATACCCGGTGGGGGTCGTTGCGGCAATCACGCCCTGGAACTTCCCGCTGACCATGGTGGTGCGCAAATGCGCCCCGGCATTGGCGGCGGGCTGTACGGTTGTTGTCAAACCGGCCGAAGATACGCCGCTTTCGGCGCTGGCCGCGGCCAAGCTTGCCGAACAGGCCGGGTTCCCGGCCGGTGTGTTCAATGTGGTTACCGGTCAGCCCCAGCCGATCGGCGAGGCCCTGACGGGGGATGAACGCGTTCGCATGCTGTCCTTTACTGGCTCGACCGAGGTCGGAAAACGGTTGATGGCGCAATGCGCACCCACTGTGAAAAAGCTGTCGCTTGAGCTGGGTGGCAATGCGCCCTTCATCGTGATGGATGATGCCGATCTTGATGCGGCTGTTGCCGGGGCGATGATTTCCAAATTCCGCAACAGCGGTCAGACCTGCGTCTGTGCCAACCGCATTTTTGTTCAGGGCGGGGTCTATGATGCGTTTGTCGAAAAATTCATTGCCGCAAGCAATGCCCAGACCATCGGCAACGGCTTTGTCCCGGGGACCGAAATCGGTCCGCTGATCAATCGGCAGGCGGTGGCAAAGGTCGAACGTCTTGTTGAAAATGCGCGCAAGGCCGGTGCCACGCTGGTCTATGGGGCCGAACGGCCCAAGGGCGGACATTTTGTCCGCCCGCTGGTCATGACCGATGTGCCCCATGATGCCGACTGCTTTAACGAGGAACTGTTTGCCCCGGTAGCACCGGTTTATCGTTTTGCGACCGAGGATGAGGTGATCGAACTTGCCAACCGGGTGCGCACCGGTCTGTCATCCTATCTGTATAGTCGCGATATCGGCCGTATTCAGCGCATTGCCGACAATCTGGAAACCGGTGTGGTCGGGATCAATGACGGCACCACCAGCCACGAAGGCGCACCGTTTGGTGGCGTGAAGGAAAGCGGGCAGGGGCGCGAAGGTGGTCATTGGGGGCTTGAGGAATATCTTGAACCCAAATACCTCAATTACGCGATTGGCGGGCAGTAACGGCCCCGCTCGAGCCGGTTCAGTCACGGGACTGAACCGGGAAAGGGGATGCGGTCAAATGCGGTTCCGGCCGGTTGAAATGGGCGGATCGCAAAGCGATCATTCTGCCTGTTGCTATTGCCGTCCTGCGATCCTGACAAAGCTATGCAAAATTGATGAGTCGGATTCCGCGGAAAAACCGGTTTGAATTTGCCGTGTTTGGCAAAAATCCATGCAGTGCAAAGCATCAATCATAGCTGTTTTTTCTGCGGCAATGGCGTAAATCGACGGGCTGCGATGCCTCGAACCCCTTTATATTAGTGGAATGCGCGGGCATCGGGCCGGTCGGCGGGGCAGAAAATCCAGCAAAACGAGCACGTTATTTGTCATGATACGATCATGCGTTCTGCGCATGATAAGATTATGGCGGAAATGTTTCACGGTATGCGCTGTGTGCATGGGTGGAGTGAGAAAACTCTTCTCGTGGGAATGCAAAAACAGGCGTAAACCCGTTTTCAGAGAACACAACGCAAAACCCAGACGCGACAAGCGCGGGATGCTTTTGAAAGGAAACGGACATGAAAATGTATCGTGATTATGACCTGGTTGCCCTGCAGCGCGAAGCAGAACGTCTCCGTGCTGTTGCAATGCGCAACATGTTTGCTGCTCTGGTTCGCAAAGTTGGCGCACTGTTCGGTGCCAACCGCAAGCCGCACGGTGGCGTACCGGCTGGCGCATAATATCGCCAGTACCAAGAATTCCGGTGCTGACATGATCAGCACCCTTAAAAACACCTCCGCAATCCTCCCATGCGGGGGTGTTTTTGTTTGTATGCTTCACCTTGGCCCGACAGACGGTTATTAAGGGGGGGATTGCTGTCCCATTCCCGATCCCGGAAAGTTGGTTTTATGAAGCTCGCCCATTACGCCTTTGGCGAAGAAAATCGCGACAACGGTACGATTGTCATTGTCCATGGTCTGTTTGGTCAGGCCCGGAACTGGACCGCGATTGCCCGTCGGCTGGCGGAAAAATACCATGTGGTCACGGCGGATTTGCGCAATCACGGCCGGTCGGGCTGGGATATGGATATGACCTATGGCGCGATGGCGGCCGATCTTGCCGAACTGATCGGGTCCGTTTCCGATAAGCCGGTTCATCTTATCGGGCATTCGATGGGGGGCAAGGCATCAATGGTGCTGGCATTGTCGGCCAATGCCGGACTGGTTGCCGATCTGGTGATCGTTGATATCGCGCCGGTGGCCTATGATCATGACTATACCGGTTATATCACGGCGATGCGGGGGGTCGATTTCGATAAGGTCACCCGCCGCGCCGAAGTTGAAGATGCACTGTCATCCGGGGTTTCGGAAAAAGGCGTGCGTCAGTTCCTGGCCCAGAATGTCACAACAGACAAGGACAGCGGCAAAATGTCCTGGCAGGTCAATATTGACGCCATGGCGGCCCATCTTGATGACATTACCGGCTGGCCACAGTCGGATGTCAGCGGATCCTATGACGGGGATGTTCTGTTTATTTCCGGGGCAAATTCGCATTATGTCGATTCCCGTGATCGCGACCACATCAAATCACTGTTTCCCAAGGCGGCCTTCACCAGCATCAAGGGTGCCGGGCACTGGGTACATGCCGAAAAGCCCGAAGCCGTATTGCTGACCTTGTCTGCATTTCTCAAACGCTGAACAAAGGCGGGTGTCCAATGGTCGATCTTCCAAAAGGCTGGTCCATTCCCGATCTTGCCAATATCCGCATAGACGATATCGAATGCCTGTCTGACAACTGGTATCACCTTTATCGTGTCAGTTTTGATCTGAAACGGTCGGACGGATCTTGGCAACATCAAACCCGCGAGGCCTATGAACGCGGAAACGGGGCGGGCATTCTGCTTTATAACCGGGCCGACCGGACGGTGATCCTGACCCGGCAGTTCCGCCTGCCATCCTTTGTCAATGGCAACCCCGACGGCATGCTGATCGAAGTTCCTGCCGGTCTGCTTGATGATCGTGATCCGGCAGCAGCCGTGATTGCCGAGGTCGAGGAAGAAACAGGCTATCGCATCGGCAAACCGCAAAAGGTCTTTGATCTTTTCATGAGCCCGGGCTCGGTCACGGAACGGCTGCATCTTTTTGTCGCCGAAGTCCGCCGTGATCACCGCGAAGGCGATGGCGGAGGCCTGCACGAAGAAGGCGAGGATATCCACGTTCTTGAAATCGCCTTTGACGATATCGCATCGATGATAAGCGATGGCCGCATTCGCGATGCCAAAACAATCATCCTGCTTCAGCACGGGTTACTGACCGGCCTGTTTGACTGACCGGCCTGTTTTTGACGGAACGACACCTTTGCCAGGGCAATTACCAGGAATTACCAGGGCAATTCCTGGCTGTCATAGGCAAAGAACCCGCCGGATTGTCGGGGTGTCAGGCCGTCAATCACCGCAAGCATCCTGGCTGTGGCCTGTTCGGGGCTTTGCACATCAAGGCCCGATTTGGCAAACGGGCCGGAAAGGCCGGTATCGACCGTTCCCGGATGCAGGGAAACGCAAATGGCATCGGGCTTGTTGCGGGCAAGTTCAATCGATGCGGTTTTGACCAACTGGTTCAATGCCGCCTTGGCGGCACGATATCCGTACCATCCCCCCATCCGGTTATCACCGATACTGCCGACCTTGGCCGACAGGGTCGCAAAGACGGCCTTGCCCTTGCGCGGCAGCAACGGACAAAAATGCTTCATCAGCAATGCCGGGCCAATCGCATTGATCCGGAACTGTTTGGTCATATAGGCCGCGTCAATCTGACGGAGGGACTTTTCCGGCTGAAAGCTTTCATCATGCAGATAACCGGTCGCATCAATGATCAGGGCAATGTCACATCCATGTGCATCGGCCTGCATGCGGGCATCCCGTGCACAGGCATCGATGCTTTCGGGGATGTCGAAATCAAGTGACGGACGGGTTTTGCGTCCATAGGTCAGCACCTTGGCAAAATGCCCTGATGAGTGCAGATGGGTTGCAAAGGCGGCCCCAATGCCGCCGGTTGCACCGATGACAATCGCGATCTGACCGGTCGGGATGCTTTTGAAGTGCGGTGTTTCAATGCCTGACATCTGCGTCCCCTGGATTGTGCTTTGCGTGGGTGGTTGCGTGATGTTTTACGGCGGTGAAGGCCGTGCAGTTCAGGATTGATGAGTGTCGGGGGGGCAAAACCAAAAAGCCGCCGGCACGGGGCTGGCGGCTTTGGCAATGTTTCGGTCGGGTCCGATTATTCGGCGGCGTTGATGCGCGCGATATTCGGGGCGCTGCGGGCGCCTTTGCCTTCGTGATCGTGGCGGCGGATGAAATCCTTGATCCGCGGGCTGATCTGTTCGCGCCAGCGACGGCCGTTAAACACGCCGTAATGGCCAACACCCTGTTGCAGATGATGCATGCGCATATTGTCGGGCAGGTTGCTGCACAGCTTGTGCGCAGCCCGGGTCTGACCCATGCCGGTAATATCATCGCGTTCGCCTTCGACCGTCAAAAGGGCGGTCTTGGTGATGGCAGACGGATCAACCGGCACACCCTGCCAGCGCATGGTGCCTTCGGGCAGGCTGTGTTCATGGAACACGACCTTAAGGGTCTGAAGATAAAACTCGGCCGTCATATCCATGACCGCCAGATATTCCTGATAGAAGGATCGCTTGGCTTCGGCGCTTTCGCCGTCACCTTCGACCAGATGCAGGAACATGTCATGATGGGCCGATACATGGCGGTCCCAGTTCATGCTCATGAAACCGGCAAGCTGCATGAAGCCCGGATAAACCCGGCGCATCACACCGGCATGGGGCAGGGGCACATGCGACAGGACATGGCGTTCAAACCAGTCAAGGCTGTGCTGTTTTGCGAAATTGTTGACCTCGGTCGGGTTTTCACGCGTATCGATCGGTCCGCCCATCAGGGTCATCGAGGCCGGCTGGCATTTCTCGTTGCCGGCTGCCATCAGGGATGCGGCGGCGACCACCGGCACGGATGGCTGACACACAGCAATCATGTGGGTGTTGGGGCCAAGCTTGCGCAGGAACCGCATCAGGTAATCGATATAGCTATCAAGGTCGAAATGCCCCTGATGAACCGGAACGGTGCGCGCATCAATCCAGTCGGTGATGTAAACATCGTGATCGGGCAGCAATGCCTCGACCGTGCCGCGCAGAAGCGTTGAAAAATGCCCCGACAGCGGTGCGACAAGCAGCACACGCGGATCATCGGGCTGGGTTTTCAAGTGATCGGTTTCGCGCTTGAAATGCAACAGATCACAAAAGGCCTCGCTATGAACGATTTCTTCGGTGATCGGCACGGTTTCGCCGTCAATGGTCGTGGTTTCAAGCCCGAATTCCGGTTTGCCGTAACGGTGGGTAAAATGGGTGAACACGTCACATGCGGCCGCTGCTGCCCGACCCTGATGGGTATAGGACAGCGGATTGGCCGGATTGCGCAGCCACTTTTTGCTGGCATCAGCAGCCATGCGAAGCGGGCTTATTGTGGCGTGCTGCAATTCATAAAGGTGATACAGCATTTACTCTCACTCCCGGGTGACCGGCCTTCGGGCCTGTATCACCAACTGGTTACGGCATTTCATCCTGTTTATGGTCGTATGGGCGTCTGGCTGTGCGATACGACTTGGTATTCGGGTTCTGATCCGGGCTCGGGATTGATTGATGCCGTTTTGATCCACAACCATCGGGTCGTGAAGATGTGATCAGAAATCCTGTTATTGCGTCAAAGCCTACGACAGTTCAGCTTACTTGCAATAGCCATAAAGTATGATGAAATTCCAAATTATCGTTTTCTTTGTTGATTCAAACGAAATTTTGCCAGCCTGTCGAGTGAAATTTTGCAACGCAGCGTAAACTGTTGCAATGCAATAAGTGTTTTAAGCCTGAAATGATTGCCCTCCGCTGGGCGGGCCGCAAAAACGATCAGAAAAGCGGACTCGCCCAAAATCTGGTGCGCCATCCTTTGGCACAATGTGCGACGGTTGGTTGATCCAGCTGTACGCATAAAGAAAAGGCGCTGCTATCGGGGAATAGCAGCGCCAAGTCGTGCGGAGTATATTTTCAGTCGTCATAAGGCCCAAAAGGGAAGTCGGGCATTGGGGAAGCTCTGGCCGACAGGCGGGACAGGGTATGGGTGCGGGGTTGCCTGCCGGCCAGATGCCCGTGATGGACAAAAGCAATGGTGGCTTAAAGTCCGGGCCTCACAGATTTCAATTCGAATTCACAAGAAACGTTGCGGAACGTTTCAGACAAGACCACGAAGGCTTTGTGCCATGCCCAGGGCGATCACAAACAGGAAGAAACCTGTACTGCCGACAATCGCAACAGTGCTGCAAAGCTCGTTCAGGCGGGTCGGGTTTTCGATCAGTTTGTGCATGGTATGTCCTCCTCGATCTGTCTGAAGAAACCATACTGTTCTGATTTTGTTCTCGCAAGAACAAAATTGGAACAAAATCCGGGGCATTTAATTAAGTCATTGTTTTTAAATAAATATATGGTGTCCTCGGATGTTCTCATTTTGATCGGAAAATGAGAACATTCAGCATTATTTCAGGCCGTCAGGTGGAATGAAAGCCGCAGAAAATGGTGCTTTTGCGCGAGTCTTGACAATGCGGTGGCGATTTTTTGTAAATAGCACCCATGGGATGACTCGGCCCCCTTCACTGTTCATTTTTTTCGTCTTTGCGCATACTCTTAACGGAATACTCAACGGCGACATCAATCGGAGAGGGGATATGGGCGATGAAGGTGAGCTGACAGAAGCTCAAGTCGAGTTTTATTCGAGTAAGCTGTGTTTTTTATGGGAACAATATATGAAGTTCCTGGGGGTTGGCATTATTGCATCGGGTGCCACGCTCGGTTTACTTGCTAACGCCGCAGCACAGAAGTTGGTGACGCCTGAAATCTCGTGCGTGTTCAGCTTTGCAATCGTATTGGCGGGCATTGGTGGGGCTTGTTTTCTAGCGTGCCGATGGATGTGCCAAATCGTCATGGAACGTCAAATTTATGCTGATCCGAAAGCTGCAAAAAAATACTTCGATTTGGTCAATACCTCTGCGCCGTCAGCCTTGAAATACGAAGAGCGCGTCGAGCGGTATTACTGGCTCAATAACAGATTGAAATTTGTTGCAGCCGGTTGCTTGCTACTGTCATGGGGGTTCGCGATTTGGGCTGTCGTTGCCGTCGTTTGATCAGTTGGTAGGCCGCTCAGAAAGCCGGTTTGTTTTTCTGACTTTAAAAGTTGTTTTTCTTCTTTTGCTACTGTGCAGTAAGGTTGTGTCACTCGTCATTGATGACGGGAGATCCGTAGCATGTTTCGCAACAAATTGTTACGGTTAAACCGGATTCCGGTAAAACGGTCCATTTCGCGCTTGATCGCAGTGGTCTTACCCCCTGAGATCGTGTAACAGTGCGCTTTGCGACCGGTCTGGCGCAGCACTGTTGATCAGGACACAGCATTGCTGTTTGAATCGGTACAATTGGTCAGATAACAGAATACTGCCATGACCAAATCCCGCTGGCAGGTGTTCAAAATCGCAGAAATGCGTGTTGTCTGGTCATGATAAACAAGCCGGCTTTGAACCATTTGGGCACCCGTCAGAATGGTTTTGCCAGCAAATGCACAAGCACCATCGGGAATGCCGGTGGTGTTATCACGGTAAAAATGCCGTGTTCCCGTCGCCTGCCAGGATCGATTGATCCGGGGTCCCACCTTGGCGACAGGAAGGAAACGTTGGAAGGCTAAGGGCAGAATGAAACAAAGGCTTAAGCATCGTATCGCTGATATCGTGATTTTCGGTGGGACCGGAGATTTGGCGTTACGGAAACTGTTCCCCGCACTTTATGAAATGGAACGTACCGGGCGTTTCGACGATGAAACCCGCATCTTTGGCGCTTCGCGCAGCGAACATAGCGACGAGGAATTCCGCTCCAAGCTGGAAGAAGCCGGGCAAAAATTCATCCCCAAGGGCGAATTCGACGCCGAAATCTGGAAAAAATTCGCAAGCCGCATCGCTTATGTGCAGGTTTCCGCCGGCGACGAGGCCGGGTTCAAAGTCCTGTATGAAAAGCTTTCCGATCAGCCCGATCGTGATCGCGTCTATTATTTCTCGACCAGTCCGTCCCTGTTTGCCGACATGGCCTTTAACCTCAAAAAGGTCGGGCTGGTAACGCCCAATTCCCGCGTCGTGCTTGAAAAGCCGCTGGGCCACGATCTTGAAAGCTGCCGTGAAATCAACGGCCAGATCGGCGAAGTGTTCGAGGAAAACCAGATTTTCCGTATCGACCACTATCTTGGCAAGGAAACGGTGCAGAACCTTATGATCCTGCGCTTTGCCAATGCGATGTTCGAACCGCTCTGGAACAGTGCGCATATTGACCACGTACAGATCACTGTCGGCGAGGAAGTCGGGGTCGAAGGGCGCTGGTCCTATTATGATGATGCCGGTGCGATGCGCGACATGGTTCAGAACCATATGTTGCAGTTGCTGTGCCTGGTCGCCATGGAACCGCCCTATGTTCTTGATCAGGACGCGGTGCGTGACGAGAAGGTAAAAGTTCTTAAGGCGCTGCAACCGATCAATGACAGCAATATCGACAGTTCCACCGTACGCGGCCAGTACCGCAAGGGCGCGGTGGGCGGCAAGGAAGTGCCGGGCTACCTTGAAGAAGAAGGTGCCAATGTCGACAGCACGACCGAAACCTTTGTTGCCATCCGGGCCGAGTTGAACAACTGGCGCTGGGCGGGTGTTCCGTTCTATCTGCGCACGGGCAAACGGTTGCCCAAACGTCATTCGGAAATCGTGATCCAGTTCCGCGACGTCCCGCATCAGATTTTCCCGCTGGCCAAATCCATGACCAACTATCAGGCCAACAAGCTGGTTCTGCGGTTGCAGCCTGACGACGGCATTCATCTGGTTCTGAACAACAAGAACCCGGGGCCGGGGCTTGTCCGGTTGCGTCCGACAGCCCTGAACCTGTCCTTTGCCGAGGCATTCGGGGGCCGTAGTCCCGACGCCTATGAACGTCTTTTGCTTGATGCGATTGATGGCAATAACACGCTGTTCGTACGTCGCGATGAACAGGATATTGCATGGCAATGGGTCGATGCGATCCAGGAAGCCTGGAAAAACAATCATATCACGCCCAAAGGCTACACTTCTGGAACGTGGGGCCCGTCTGCGGCCATTGCGCTGATCGAACGTGATGGACGGACCTGGAACGAAGAAGCCGGGTTCTAGGATGGTGCGGCCCTGGCCAAAAGGCCGGGGCACCACATATTCAGCATGACCCCAATTCGGGAAGAAAACATGATTAACGAACGCATTTTCAAAAGCGGCGATGACATGCTCGCGGCATTGGTCAAGGAAACCGTCGAACGACTGGAATTTGCCATCGCGACCCGCGGCCATGCCAGCATTGCTGTTGCCGGTGGCCGGTTTCCCAAACCGCTTTTCCAGACCCTGTCGACCGTCCGTCTGGACTGGTCAAAGGTAACTGTCACCCTTGGCGATGATCGCTGGGTCGGGCTTGATGATGATCAGTCCAATGAAAAGCTGGTGCGCGACAATCTGTTCATCAACGAAGCACAGAATGCCCGCTTTGTGTCGCTTAAAACATCCGATAGCAGCCCCGAAGACGCGGTTGCCACCGTCAGTGCGCGTTTGCGAACCGAACTGCACTGGCCGCTTGATATTGTCTTTTTGGGGATGGGGGATGACGGCCATACCGCATCACTTTTCCCGTCCTCAACCCCCGAAGCCCTGCGCAAAGGGCTTTATCCCGAACATGGCGAGGTCGTCGCCGCTGCACGCCCGACCGTATCCCCGGTCCCGCGCATCAGCATGACGTTACCTGCCATTCTCAACGCCCGGTATATTGGGATCCATATTACCGGACAATCCAAATGGTCGACCTTTGAAACCGCGAAAAACGGCACCGATATTGAAGAAATGCCGGTTCGCGCAATTTTGCAACAGACTGACGTCCCCGTCGATCTGTGGTGGAGCGCCGAGAACCCGAAAGGCTGAACCCCATGAAACGTGAAATAGAACAGATTACAAAACGCATTATCGAGCGTTCAAAACCAACCCGCGAAGCCTATCTTGCCAAGATCGAGGCTGCTGCGTCTGATCGTCCGCATCGATCTTCCCTGTCCTGTGGCAACCTTGCCCACGCATCGGCGGGCTGTGGTGCGGCTGAAAAGGCCCGCATCAACGGGGACGAGGGCGCAAACCTTGGCATCGTTACATCCTATAACGATATGCTTTCGGCCCATCAGCCGCTTGGCGTCTATCCCGACCTGATCAAAAAGGCCGTGTTCGAAGCCGGGGCAACCGCACAGGTTGCCGGTGGTGTCCCCGCCATGTGCGATGGCGTGACCCAGGGCCGCCCGGGCATGGAGCTCAGCCTGTTCTCGCGCGATGTCATCGCGATGTCGACGGCAGTTTCGCTGTCGCATGATGTGTTTGACGGCGCGCTTTATCTTGGTGTCTGTGACAAGATCGTTCCCGGTCTTGTCATGGGGGCACTTTCCTATGGTCATATTCCGGCGGTATTCGTTCCGGCTGGTCCGATGCCATCGGGATTGCCCAACAATGAAAAGGCCCGCATTCGTCAGCTTTATGCCCAGGGCAAGGTTGGCCGCAAGGAACTGCTGGAAGCCGAAACCGCGTCCTATCACAGCCCGGGTACCTGTACTTTCTATGGAACGGCGAACTCCAACCAGATGCTGATGGAAGTCATGGGGCTGCATCTTCCCGGTGCGGCGTTTGTCAATCCGAATACCGAACTGCGTGATGCCCTGACCGAAGAAGCCGCGCGCCGTGCACTTGCCATCACCAAGCTTGGCAATGACTATCGCCCGATTGGCAAGATCCTTGATGAAAAGGCCTTTGTGAACGGTATCGTCGGTCTTCTGGCGACCGGTGGTTCGACCAACCATACCCTGCATCTTCCGGCCATGGCACGTGCCGCCGGGATCGAACTGCGCTGGGATGACTTTGACGAACTGTCGCGTGTCGTGCCGCTGCTGTGCCGTGTTTATCCGAACGGCCAGGCCGATGTGAACCATTTCCATGCTGCTGGCGGCATGGGCTTTGTCATTTCCGATCTTCTGAAAAACGGCATCCTGCATCCGGATCTGGAAACCATCCATACCGGGGGCATGGCGGCCTATGGCACCGAGCCGTATCTTGATAATGGCAAGCTTGCCTGGCGTGATGCGCCGGCCAACAGCCATGATGAAGAAATCCTGCGTCCGACCGAAAAGGCATTCAGTGCCGATGGCGGTCTGCGCATGCTGTCGGGCAATCTTGGCCGTGCGGTGATCAAGGTTTCGGCGGTCAAGCCGGAAAACCGCGTGATCGAAGCCCCGGCAGCGGTGTTTACATCGCAAGAAGCCATGATGGATGCCTTCAAGGAAGGCAAACTGCATCGTGACGTTGTCTGTGTTGTGCGGTTCCAGGGGCCGAAAGCCAACGGCATGCCGGAACTGCATAAACTGACCCCGCCGCTGGGCGTGCTTCAGGATCTTGGTTACAAGGTTGCCCTTGTTACCGATGGCCGCATGTCGGGTGCATCGGGCAAGGTCCCGGCTGCGATCCACGTCACGCCGGAAGGCATGATGAACGGCCCGATTGCCAAGGTCAAAGACGGCGATATCGTTCGTCTGGATGCCGAAACCGGCGAATTGATCCTGAATGTCTCTGATGCCGAACTGGCCAAACGCGACTTTGCGACCTTTGACAACAAGGCCGAACATCAGGACGGCTTTGGCCGTGAAATGTTTGGTGTGTTCCGTGAACATGTTGGTCTGGCAGAATTGGGTGCCAGTGCTGCCTTCCCGGGGGAGGCAGAAGTCGCGTAATGCAGCTGGTTGGTGATATTGGCGGGACCAATGCCCGCTTTGCCTGGCTTGACGATGCGGGCAATCCCCATACGCCGATGACATTGCCGGTGCGCGAATATGCGACCATCGGCGATGCCATGCGGGACTTTATGGTCAGGACCGACTGTTCGGACTTGCGTGAGTTCGCGGTGGCCGTGGCATGTCCGGCCATGGCCGATACCATCAAGTTCACCAATAATCCGTGGGTATTCTCCAAGGAGGCGCTTAAGGCCGAGTTCAATCTTGACCGTCTTGTCGTGGTCAATGATTTCACCGGTCTTGCCATGTCGGTGCCCTATCTTGGGCCGGAAGACCTGATTACGCTGTTTGACGGGCCGGGCCGTCCGGGGCTGCCATTGGCGGTGATCGGGGCGGGCACCGGTTTGGGTGTCTCGGGTCTGTTGCCCCACGAAGGCCACTGGTTGCCGATCCAGGGCGAAGGCGGGCATGTATCCCTGCCTGCGGTGGATGATCTTGACTACGAGATCGTCAAATTCCTGACCGGTGAACTGGGCCGTGTTTCGGCCGAGCGTATCCTGTCAGGCATGGGGATTGAAAACCTGTATCGGGCGCTGGCAGCGATTGACGGTATTGCAGTAACCCCCAAAACAGCAGCCGAAGTTGTCGATGGCGCACTTAAGGACGGGGATGCCTTGTGTCTCAAGGTGCTTGAACGCTTCTGCCTGTTTATGGGCGGGGTTGCCGGTGATCTGGTTCTGACACTCGGCGCCTTTGACGGGGTCTTTATTGGTGGCGGCATTGGTCCGCGTATTGCCGATTACATGAAACAAAGCGGCCTGAAAGAGCGCATGATCGCCAAGGGCCGCTTCCGTGATTTGATGAATGATGTGCCGGTACGTCTGATGACGGCGAAATACCCGGCCCTGGTTGGCTGTGCCAAGATTTTGACGGCCTGATCAGGAAACAGGAGGAATATTTATGAGCCTTTCATCGCGTGAAATTCTGTCCAAAGCCCCGGTTGTGCCGGTTCTGGTGATTGAAGACGCCAACGACGCCGTTCCTTTGGCCAAGGCACTGGTTGCCGGTGGTTTGCCGGTGCTTGAAATTACCCTGCGGTCCGATGCCGCCGAAGAAAGCATCAAGCGCATCATCGCCGAAGTCCCCGACGCCATCACCGGTGCTGGCACCGTGATCAATGCCAAACAGATGGAACATATGGCTGAAATCGGCTGTGCCTTTGCCGTGTCGCCAGGCCATAGTGAAGGCTTGCTCAAGGCAGCGGCCGATACCGGATGCCCGTTGCTTCCGGGGGCTGGTACGCCGTCCGAAATCATGAACCTGCTTGATCATGGCTATGACACGTTGAAATTCTTCCCGGCAGAACAGCAGGGCGGTGTTTCGATGCTCAAGGCAATTTCGGGTCCGCTGCCCCAGGTCAAATTCTGCCCGACGGGTGGGGTTTCGCTTAATAATCTCGCCGATTATTTGGCGCTGCCTAATATTATCACGGTCGGCGGGTCCTGGGTGGCTCCCAAGGATGCGGTCAAGGCTGGTGACTGGGACCGGATTACCAAGCTGGCCCAGGAAGCAACCGATCGGGTCAACGCCCTTCGCGGCTGACGACAATCAAATCATCATACAAATAAAAAGGGACCCGCCAGGGTCCCTTTTTGCGTTTGTGGGGCAAACATTGTGCGGTGGTGGGCGCGCGGGGGATTAGCGGCTTTGCGGTTGGTTCCGGTTCGGGAACGGACGATCGGTGATCCGTTCGACATACCAGCGTTCGCCATCAAATTTCCGTTGCAGACCGACATCTTCAAGTTGCGCGTCGCTAAGCGTGCTGAGCACTTCGCGCTGGTTCTTGCGTTTGCGGGCTTCGATCGAATAATTGACGATCCTGTCGATCAGGGCACCAAACGGCATGCGTTTGGCAAAGGGATCGGTCGCGACATCAAATGGTTTTTGGGTCGAAATCTGGTGCGCCATATCGGCCTCCTGATATCTCTGGTTGAGTTGTCTTGTTGATGGTTTGATCGTCCCATATGCAAAATAAAACAGGAATTCGGTTGTTTCGCAGATTTAATGTGCAAAAATAACCAGAATGATATGGATCGCGACCGACAGGGTGCAGGGATGAACTGGAACGACTTACGCTATTTTCTTGTTCTGGCCGAGGAAGGCAGCCTCTCCGGGGCGGCCAGACGGCTGCGCAAGGAACACACAACCGTTGCGCGCCGTATCGAATCCCTTGAAAGCGATGTCGGGACCAAGCTGTTTGATCGTCTGCCGCGCGGCTGGCAATTGACCACGGCGGGGCAGAACCTTGTGCCGGTTGCCGAACGGGTCGAACAGGAAGCGCTGAGTTTCGAACGTCAGGCCAAGGGCGATGAAGCCGCCCACGGGGTGGTGCGGATTTCCGTGCCGCCGGTTGCCGGGCGTGTGCTGTTCGCGCCGCGGCTGGCGCGGCTGTTGACCGCGCATAAGGGGCTTGAATTTGAAATCATCGGGGCGGCGAATGTGGTCAATCTGGCACGGCGCGAAGCCGATATTGCCGTGCGTATGGTGACCCCGCGTGAACCCGGCCTGATCACGCGCAAGCTTTTGGAACTTGGCGTCGGGCTGTATGGGGCGGCGGGATATCGTGACCAGGTGCCGGAACCCGATTGGGAATTCTGCGGCTATGAAGATACGGCCTATGGGGCCTCGAAAAAGGAATGGGTGCGCACGGTTCTGGGGCGGGAATTGCCCTGCCGTTTCCGTGCCGATGATACCGAAACGGTTCGCCAGTTCATCGCAGCCGGCCACGGGGTTGGCGTTCTGCCCCGCTATCTGGGCGACAAGGATGACCGGCTGGAACTGATCCATGCCGATACCGACGGGCATGGTCGTGAAACCGGCTGGCTGGTCGTCCATCCCGACATGCGCCGTTCCCCCGGGGTGCGGCTGGTGATGGATGCGCTGATCAAGGCCGCAGATGAAATCGCCGAGGAATTCCAGATTTAAAACCGCCACCGAGCCCGTCGTCTTTCTTCGGCATCGGAGTTGCGAGTTGGGACTTCGTGGTTCAGCGTTCCGAGCTGAAAGGTCTGAGTTCCGAGTTCGGAACTTGCGGCGGGCGTTTGGGGATCGCGCGTTTTGGTATGGGCCCTGCAACAGTTACAACGTCAAAGACAAAGGCCTCCGACTGGCGGAGGCCTTTTCCATGCCCTGAGGGAGGCATTTGCCCCAAAGCCGATACCCCTATCGGTTCTGTGGCCGGCATCAAAGCGTGTCGATTGCCGCAGGTCGGACCCTTGGCCGCTTTGATCTGGTTATGCGGACCGCCGGTTGATCCGGCCATCGTCGGACCGTTCAAGACCGATGTCGCGCAATTGGGTGTCGCTGAGACGGGTCAGGGCAACGCGACTTTGATACCGCTTATAGGATGCCGCCAGAGTTCCAATAATTGCCGTGATGATAGCGCTAACACCCTTGGAAATGCTGGGGCGTGAGGGCGGGGTGGTCTGGCGTGACGCAGCCATCACCGGCAGGCTTTTTGCCGAAACGCAACCGACGACGGGATTGCAATCGATCTGGTTATGGATAGCCATTTTGATGCTCCTTGATCGTGGGGGCTGTTGTGATGGGCCAACATTGCCATGCGCAGAAATGCCAAGGAACTCCGATAAAATGCGCTATAGTTGTGCAATATTGCGCAGTTGAGCCATCGGCCGTCAGGCAATAGAGCAAAGTGAATAAGCTGCGCGCCGGTGATCATCATCGCGAAGGGGGCTGCTCCGTTCGGATATGGCGGTTTGGCACAGGTGAGGGTCGGTTCGACTTGGTGCTGGAAAGTTTGATCGGGTCATCGAGGCTGGCCTGATTGGTGCCGGTCAGAGCAGCTCAGGTGACGTCGTGTCACTTTGTGTCACGTCACGTGGTCAGGTTATCAGGGCAGCTCGGTTTTGGGAGCGACGGCATGGGCTTGCCTGACTATTGGGCTGCTGGTGATGGCGGTCGAAGGCGATGGCACTGGCACTGGCAAAGGCAATGGCAAGACAATGGCAAGAGAATGGCAAGAGAATGGCAAGACAGGGGGGATCAATGAACTGGAATGATTTGCGGTTTTTTGTCGCGGTGGCACAGGCCGGCACCCTTTCCGGGGCAGCACGCCGGTTGGGAAAGGATCACACCACCGTTGCCCGGCGGATCGAGGCGCTGGAAGCCGATCTTGGCGCACATCTGTTTGATCGTCTGGCGACCGGCTGGAAATTGACCGAAGCGGGCGAGAATCTGGTGCCGGTGGCCGGCCGGATTGAAGAAGATGTTCTGGCGTTTGAACGTCAGGCCCGTGGCGATGAAACCGCACACGGCGTTGTGCGCATTGCGGTCCCGCCCGCCGCCGGACGTTTGCTGTTTGCGCCGCGATTGGCCGAGCTGCTGCGTGACCAGAAAAATCTGGAATACGAGATTTTGGGATCAAGCGTCATCGCCAATCTTGCCCGCCGCGAGGCGGATGTGGCGGTGCGCATGGCAACCCCGGATCAAAGCGGCCTGATCGTGCGCAAGCTGACCAATCTGCGGTTTGCGGTCTATGCCGCCAAGGGTTATACCGACCGGGTCCCGCGCAAGGATTGGGAATTTTGTGCGGACGGGCGCAACACATTTGGCGATTACCAGCAAGGCTGGGTCTGGGAAACGCTGGAACAGGAATTGCCGATGCGGGTCAAGGCCGATGACAGCCAGACGGTTCTGGCCTTTGTTGCCGCCGGGCATGGGCTGGGATTGTTGCCGCGCTATATGGCCGATCTTGATGATCGTCTGGAACTGGTTTTCGATGACAAACTGGGCGAGGTCAGCAAGCCGGTCTGGCTGGTGGTCCATCCCGATATGCGCCGGTCACCCGGGGTCCGCATGGTGATGGATGCCCTGATCAAGGCAACGGAAAGCATCCCGGCCCAATTCAAATCCTGAACGTTCAAACCCCAGCAGGCAAAGGTCGAACCGCAGCAAGACCGATCAGCAGAAGGCAAGGCGGGTCAAAGCCATCCCATCTGGCGGGCTGATGCCAGCAACAGCATGACCCCGAAAAGGGTAATGGTCGCGGCACCGGCAAAGTCGACACCACGCCGCACGATCCCCGATGTGCTGTCGGACAGATCAAACAGATGCCGGGTGCCGGTGCGAATGCCGATTGCGGCAAGCCCGATCAGGCTGATGGTCAATGCCACCCCGGCAGCCATGGCAAAGGCAGCCCCGATGCCAATCAGAAACATGCCGTTGGCAAGGGTAAAGAGCAGCACCAGAATCGAACCCGTACAGGGACGCAGCCCGACAACCACGCCACTTGCAATCATCTGCCAGCGTGTTTGCGCCGTCGGAGCAGGGGCGTTTTGATGCGCATGTGCATGGTCATGTGTGTGTTGATGGCTGTCGTCATGTCTGTGTTCGTCATGCTCGTACCCGTCATGCCCGTGACTGTGGTGATCGGTATGGCCGGTGTGGGCGTGATGCACGTGATGGGTATGGTCACAGGCATGGTGGGAGTGGGTGTCATCATGGTGGTGATGATGATCGTGGTTGTGATTATGGTCGTGATGTTGATGCGTGTGCCCGCCATGGTCACAGCAATCATCCCGGCCCTGAAGAATGCGCAGGCACATCAGCCCGCCCAAAAGGGCGATCAGGGCATATGACACGGCCTCCATCACCAGTCCGTTGCGGGTAATGGCTGCCGGGCCAAGATTGAGAACAAGCGTAAGCGACCCGACAAGAATGATCGCCGAGACGGCCTGGACGGCTGCGATCAGGCTGCCCATGGCGACACCCTGTTTCCAGCCGGCATCGCGCGACAGGAAATAGGTGGTGGTGATCATTTTGCCATGACCGGGGCCTGCCGCATGAAAAACGCCATAGGCAAAAGACAGGGCAATGATCATCAGTCCGGGCCAGAAACTGTCACCGGATTTGGCTTCGCGCAGGGTGGCGGTGATTTCGCGGTTCAGTTTGGTCTGGATAATGACGGTTTGACCGACAATGTCTGACAACCAGCCGGGCAGGGTGATCATGCTGTCTTCTGCCCGGGATGGTGCGGACGGTGCGGTCGGGGCGGTGTCGGTACTGTCCGACGCACCGCGGCCCAGAAGGTTTGATGATTGGGCGGCTGCCGGATTACTCGACGCGAACGAAATCACCAGGAGCAAGGCCGCCAGAACTGCCGCCATCCGCCACCTTGCCTGCGCAAACAAGATCGGCGCGGACCGGTGCGACAAGGTCAAAATAGATGCGGTTCTTTTCATCTTCGCTCATCTCGAAATGGCAGGACAGGTTCTTGGTGCCGACAAACAGTACGGGATCAACCTGTGTGAAAGCGACATCGATGTAATATTCGGCGTCATAGACAGACAGGCTGATTTTGTCCTTTTTGGGGTCAAGCGGCTGGTCAAGGGTCAGCGTGAAATCATATGTCACACGCCGGTCATCGGTAATGTCGGCCTTGAAATCGGTCGCACCGGCAAAGGCAAGAAGTTCTTCGTTGCGGCGCAGATGGGTCAGCCAGGAAACTTCGGCAAGGGCAGCAAAGGCATTGTCGCGCAGATTGGTGTTTTCGTCGCCAAAGAACCGGGTGTCATGGTTATGGTCGAATTCATCAATCAGCGTCATGCTGAACAGATCGTCAAACAGCCAGTGCACACGAATTCCGGTAATCCGGTCATTTTCAAACACAAATTCGGCGCTGGCATCAATCCATACATGGGGATGCGCCAACGCCGCCTGACCGGTTGCCAGCAACGAGGTGCCGGCAACCAGGGCAGTCATAACGGTTTTACGAACCCTGTCCGAGGCAATCGACAAGGGCGTCAACATTCTGTGCAAGGATTTGCTGATAGGTGTCCGGCCCCGCTTTGAGATCGGCACCCAGCGGGTCAAGCGTTCCGGTACGGATGCCGGTATCTGACACAACAGCCTGAACAACTGCCGGACGGAATTGCGGTTCGGCAAAGATGCAAACGGCACCGGTATCGCGAATTTTGTCTTCGATCTCATGGAGGCGCTTGGCTCCGGGCTTCTGGTCGGGGGACACGGTGATCGACCCAACCGCTGTCAAACCAAATCCGGCTTCCAGATACTGATAGGCATCATGGAAAACGACATAGGGTTTGCCCTGAATCGGGGCGACCTTCTGGCGCAGATCATTGCCAAGACTGGTCAGGCTGGCAAGTAACGTTTTCAGATTGTCGCGATAGGCATCGGCGTGTTCCGGGTCGATTTCGACCAGTTCATCGGTGATTGCGATGGCAATGCTTGCGCCATTGGCCGGATCCATCCAGATATGCGGATCAATGCCGCCATGTTCGTGATGGTGATCTTCGTCACTGTCATGGGCGTCCGCGGCGTGATCGTGGTCGTGATCATCTGCTTCTTTGGCGTCGTCATGATGATGGTCTTTGTCATGATCATCATGGGCATGGTCATCATGAGCATGCTCATTGTGGTCATCATGGTCGCCGTGCGCGTGATCATCATGTTCGTCATGGTCATCATGTTCGGCATGATCTTCATCGTGATCGCCATGCTGGTGGGCTTCCCATGCGCCACCATCGCGCATTTTACGAAGCGCCATGCCTTCGACGGCGACCAGTTCAAGTTGATGGCTGGATTTGGAAAGTGTCTGCAACGGCTTTTGCAGGAAACCTTCCAGTGAATGGGAAACATAAACAACCAGATCGGCCTCGCTAAGCGCACGTGCTTCGCTGGGGCGCAGGGAATAGGCATGCGGGGAAGATGCCCCGTCAACCAGCAAGGCCGGTTCGCCGATATCCTTCATGATGGCACTGGCGATCGAATGGATCGGCTTGATGGATGTGACAACCTTGGGGGCATCATCACCGTGGGCCGATGCCGACCCGGCCGGGATGGCAATCAGCGGCAAGGTGGCAAGGGACGCGGCAAAAAACGCGCGGCGAAAAACAGGGGAGAAGTCAGGCATGTAACCGATCCGGTCTGGAGTGGGGAAGATTTCGATGACCCGATGTTGTTATGATATAACATAACAATCGGTCAAGCGAAAACTCGATACCGGTACTCATTTCAGGATGGAAATGACCGACCGACTGTGAAGCAGACCACTGTGATCCGGCGACAGGCGACCGCTTTGAATTACCGATTTCAGCCAAAAGAAGCGTGACGGACGGGGCCGGGCCTGTCGAAGACAAATATGCAAATAGGAAAATCATTCCGCGCGAAAGGACCAAAATCGACGTTACTAGGTGAAATTTGATCCAATTAGAATTTACCAATTGATCCAAATAGAAAAATTGCACAGTCGAAACAAAAAATCTGCGAATGGAGTTGCGGCGATCCGTGCCCTGGGCCGCGGTGTTGTCGGGCCAAAACATATGCCCAAAACATAAGACTGTGCGACCGGTCGGGACTTTAATTGATGGGGTGTGATCCCAATCTACCAGAGGTAGATGTTGTTCATGTTTCCGGGTTTGAGGAACGGCGTGCTTAAATTTTGCAAATGGTTGATTGTCCCGGCGCTGGGATTGTTTGTTATTGGCATTGCAATTTCAAAGCCGTCGCAGGCCGAGACATTCCGCATCGCACTTGTCGGTGACCCGAAAAGCGGGCCTTTTTCCTATCAGTACAAGTTGCTTGAACTTGCCCTTGATCATGCGGGCGGGGACCATCAGGTCGAATATATCGCCTTTGACGGGGCGACGGCCAAACGCATCATGCAGCAAATGGAAGATGGCCAGATCGATGTGATGTTTGCGGGCTATCGCCCCGAATTCGAGCAGGATTTTTCCCAGGTCTATGTGCCACTGACCCGCGGTATTCTGGGGCATCGGGTTTTTGTGACCCGGCCCGATATGGCCCAGGCGCTTAATGAAGTCGAGACGCTGGATGATCTGAAAGGTCATTGTATCGGGTCGGGCGCGGACTGGCTGGATACCAGAATCCTTGAAACCAACGGATTTTGTGTGGAAAAGGCGACATATGAAAATCTGTGGCGGATGCTTGATCACGGGCGGTTCGATCTTTTGAATCGCGGGGCCCATGAAGTTCATGCCGAAATCGGTCTGGCCCTTGATGCGGGGATGGACCTGGTTGTTGATCAGAATATCCTTCTGATCTATCCGCTGGATTTCTTTTTCTATGTGCGGGCCGATGACCGGGCCCGCCATGCAATCATCACAGAAGGGTTGCAGGCGGCCTATGAGAACGGGGCCTTCATGCGCAATTTCTATTCCGATCCGGGAATTGCCCGGTCATTGCGCCTGATCCGTGACAGCAAGCGCAAGGTATTTCGCATCCCAAATCCCTATATGTCGTCGCAAACCCATGCGGTGGCCAACAGCTATTGGGAAGGCTATTAGGCGGGCTTGAAACCAGTTGGGCGGCCCAGTTGGGCGGCGGGGCATAGACCGTCGGTCACAAGATCAGGAAGTCGCCAGATCTTCGGGCGTGTAATTCATTTCATGAAGGATTTCGCCGGTTTCATAATCAACCGCCTGAAGTGTCACGCCATATCCCCACAATTGCCCGATATAGCCAAGCGTCATCTGGGCTTCGGCTTTTTCAAGGCGGATGCCTTCATGTTCGGTATGCTGGACATAAAGCTGGCGATTACCGCGGATATCGACATCGACCACCTGCATGTCGGGTTCACGCACCGAAATATCATGCATCCGGGCCAGTGACCGGCGGACCTTGCGATAGCCGTTATCATCATGAATGGCCGCGACTTCGAGATGCGGGGATGTGCTTTGATCATCGATCATGAACATCCGCATGTCGCGCATCAGTTTGGGCGACAGGAATTGCAGGATGAAGCTTTCATCGCGGTAATGTGCCCAGGCTTCCTTGAGCGTTTCCACCGGCTCATTCTTCCCGGCGATATCGGGGAACCATTTGCGGTCCTCGTCGGTCGGATCGATACAGATGCGGTGGATATCCTGCATCATGGCAAAGCCCAGCGCATAGGGATTGAACCCGGAATAGCGCGGATCATCATATTCGGCCTGAAACACGACGCGCGAATGGTAATCGATGAATTCCATCATAGCACCTTCTGAAATCAGGCCCCTGTCATACAGGCTGTTCATGATGGCGTAATGCACATAGCACGCACAGCCTTCATTCATCATTTTGGTCTGTTTCTGGGGATAGAAATACTGACCGATATTGCGCACAATCCGCAGGATTTCCCGTTCCCATGCCTGAAGCGACGGTGCATTTTTTTC
Organism: Thalassospira sp. MCCC 1A02491; assembly: GCF_001613785.1. Lineage (NCBI taxonomy): Bacteria > Pseudomonadati > Pseudomonadota > Alphaproteobacteria > Rhodospirillales > Thalassospiraceae > Thalassospira > Thalassospira sp. MCCC 1A02491. The sequence goes on from NZ_LPVX01000002.1 coordinate 172,300, forward strand.
CAGGAAATAAAGCAGGTTTTCTTCCGGAAGGCCGAATTGGGCGCGGCGTTCCTCGATCCGCATTTTGCGTTTGAGCTCGTCCATATCCTGATCGCCCTGATCGGGCTGGGGCAGGGTGCGCCATAGATCGTTATAGGTTTCGTCTTCGTATTTGGCCCGTTCGCGTTCACGTTCCAGTTCGACCGCAAGATTGGGCTTTTCCGGATGGGAATAACGGTTAACCCCCTGTTCCATCAGGGCATGGGCGGCATCAAGTACGCGTTCAACCGCATCAAAGCCGTACCGGTCTTCGCATTTGGCGATATAGCCCTTGGCGAATTGCAGGTAATCCAGAATGCCTTCGGCATCGGTCCATTGTTTGAACAGATAGTTGTTTTTGAAAAAATGGTTATGCCCGAACGCGGCATGGGCCATGACCAGCGCCTGCATGACGATGGTGTTTTCTTCCATCACATAGGAAATGCAGGGGTTCGAATTGATCACGATTTCATAGGCCAGCCCCTGATAGCCTTTGCGATACATGACATCGTCGCGCACGAAGCGTTTGCCGAACGACCAGTGGTGATACATCAAGGGCATGCCGATCGATGAATAGGCATCAAGCATCTGTTCGGAGGTGATGACTTCGACCTGGTTGGGATAGACATCAAGTTTGAGTTCATTGATCGCGATGTCTTCAATCGCGTCATAGGTCGCCTTCAGCGTTTCGAAATCCCAGTCGGCACTGGTGAAAAGCAGTTTGCGATTATCCGTTTCGGAGGATCTGGTTTTGGTGCTCATAGCCGTGCCTCCGTGCGGTTTTTGGCAAAGAGTTCCCGGAATACCGGGAAGATATCGGCGGCCTTTGTTACCCGTTTAAGGGCAAAGCGCGGATTGTGCGATGCCAGCGGGGCATAGGCCTTCCACAGGGCGGTTTCGCCTTCGGCAGCGGCGAAAATCTCGGCCTCGCGCTCATCGGTGATTTCGATATAGGCGTAATACTGGCATTTCGGCAAAAGGTCTTCGGCCAGCAGGCTGGTGCATTTGGCGCCGTCATTGGAATAGTTGTCGCCATCGGATGCCTGTGCGGCATAGATGTTCCACTGATCGGTGGGATAGCGGTCCTTGAGCACCTTTTTCATTTCCTCAAGGGCGGTGGAAACAATGGTGCCGCCGGTTTCGCGCGAATAGAAAAAGGTTTCTTCATCAACTTCGGCGGCGCGTGACGTGTGACGGATGAACACCACTTCGACATGTTCGTAGCGACGATGCAAAAACAGATGCAGCAACATGAAGAACCGCTTGGCCAGTTCCTTCATCTGTTCGGACATCGATCCCGATACATCCATCAGACAGAACATCACCGCCTGGGTGTTGGGATCGGGGATTTGCTGGAACTGGTTATAGCGGGTATCGATCGGATCAATGAACGGGATCGCCTTCATGCGGCGTTTGGCTTCTTCAAGGTCGGCCAGCAATCCGTGCAGGCTGTCTTCGTCGGCCTTGGTCAGTTTGCCATTGGGGCGTTTTTCGGCCTTGGCCTGAAGGGCTGCGATCTTTTCTTCGAGTTCGCGGACTTCGGCGGTTTTGGGCCGTTTCAGGCCGATGCGCCGGGCCAGTGAATTGCGCATGGTGCGCACAAGGCTCAGGTTGGCGGGCGTGCCTTCAACCGAAAAGCCCGCACGCGCATTGCGAAACGCGGTGGTCTGTTTCAGGCTTTTTTTCAAAAGGTCGGGCAGTTCGAGATCTTCGAAAAAGATATCAAGGAATTCATCACGGGTCAGGGTGAACTGGAAATCATCCTCGCCGTCGCCATCGGGGCTTGCCTGTGATCCGCCAGCCCCGGCGTCACCACCTTGCGGGCGGGCGATGCGGTCGCCCTGAACGAACTTCTTGTTGCCGGGCAGGACATAGTTGCGGTTGCCGCCCCGTCCGGCATGGTGGAAACCGGGTTCTTTCAATGTCTTGCCGGGAATGGTGATCTGATCGCCGCTGGTGATATCGGTGATGCCGCGCGACCGGATGGTGTCTTCGACGGCTTTTTTGATCTGGGCCTTGGCCCGGCGCATGAAACGCTGTCGGTTGCCAAGACTTTTGCCTGTCGGGTTCTTGCGGCGGTCAACGATATACAGCATGGGCATTCACATCCTTGGACCGACATGCCGGGATAAGGGGCCGTCATGTCATGTGCAGGTCGCTTGGGCCTTTGGTCTTTGACAGGATGGGCAAACGGGTGCCCATCCTGCGACGGGATAAAAGCCGGGCGGACAAGGGAGAAACCGCCCGGCAGGGTCGGTAAGCCGAGGGCGTGGCTTAGCCGGCCTTATTAACGCGCATATACCATTCGACCAGACGGCGGGTCTGACGTTCGGTATAGCTTCGATCGATCATGCGTTTGACGAACTCGTTATGTTTCTTTTCGGTTTCGCTGTCTTTTTTCGAACCGAACGAAATCACCGGCAGAAGGTCTTCGACCTGGCTGAACATGCGTTTTTCGATCACATCACGCAGTTTCTCATAAGACGTCCAGGACGGGTTTTTGCCCTTGTTATTGGCACGTGCGCGCAGGGCAAATTTGACGACCTCGTTACGGAAGTCCTTGGGATTGGCGATGCCGGCCGGTTTTTCGATTTTCGAAAGTTCCTGATCAATGATCTTGCGATCAAGAAGCTGTCCGGTATCGGGGTCCTTGAAGTCCTGATCCTCGATCCAGGCATCGGCATAGGACACATAGCGATCAAACAGGTTCTGACCGTAATCGGAATAGCTTTCGAGATAGGCCTTCTGGATTTCCGCCCCGATAAATTCGGCATAACGCGGGGCCAGTTCGGACTTGATGAAGTCCATATAATCCTTTTCGCGTTCTTCGGGATATTGTTCACGCCGGATCGCCTGTTCAAGCACATACATCAGATGCACCGGATCGGCGGCGACTTCGTGGGTGTCATGGTTGAAGGTTTCAGACAGAACCTTGAAGGCAAACCGGGTGGAAATGCCGTCCATGCCTTCGTCGACACCGGCGGTATCGCGGTATTCCTGCATGGATTTGGCTTTGGGGTCGACATCCTTCAATGTCTCGCCGTCATAAACCCGCATCTTGGAATAAAGGTTGGAGTTTTCATGTTCCTGCAACCGCGACAGGACCGAAAACTGTGCCAGCATCTTGAGCGTTCCGGGCGCGCAGGCACCCTGTTCAAGTTCGGATCCCTGAAGCAGCTTTTCATAGATCATGGTTTCTTCGGTAACCCGCAGGCAATAGGGGACCTTGATCACCGAGATACGATCAATGAAGGCTTCGTTGTTCTTGTTGGATTTGAAGGTCTGCCATTCGGCTTCGTTCGAATGGGCAAGTATCAAGCCCTGGAACGGGATGGCGCCAAGGTTTTCCGTGCCGATATAGTTGCTTTCCTGGGTTGCGGTCAGAAGCGGATGCAGCATCTTGATCGGGGCCTTGAACATTTCGACAAATTCAAGCAAGCCCTGATTGGCGCGGTTCAGACCACCGGAATAGCTATAGGCATCCGGGTCGTTCTGACTGAAATATTCAAGTTTGCGGATATCGACCTTGCCGACCAGTGACGAGATATCCTGATTGTTTTCATCACCCGGTTCGGTTTTGGCGATTGCGATCTGACGCAGGCGCGACGGGATCAGCTTGACCACCGAGAATTTGGAAAGATCGCCGCCAAATTCGTCAAGACGCTTGACCGCCCAGGGTGACATAAGCCCGGTCAGGCGACGTTTGGGAATGCCGTATTTGTCCTGGATGGCGTCACCCATTTTGGCCGGGTTGAACAGGCCAAGCGGGCTTTCAAACACCGGGCTGATCACATCCCCGGCCTTCAGAACATAGATCGGTTCGCGTTCCATCAGTTCCTTGAGCCGTTCGGCAAGCGAACTTTTGCCACCGCCAACCGGGCCGAGCAGATATAGAACCTGTTTGCGTTCCTCGAGCCCCTGGGCTGCATATTTGAAGAAGCCGACAATGCGTTCGACGGTTTCTTCCATGCCAAAGAAATCGGCAAAGGCAGGGTAACGTTTGATGGTTCGGTTCAGGAAAATACGGCCAAGGCGGGGATCGGTCGATGTATCGATCAGTTCCGGTTCGCCAATCGCCGTGATCATGCGTTCCGCGGCCGAGGCATAGGCCGTTGGATCTTCGCGACATAGATTAAGGTAGTCACGGATGGTCAGTTCGGTTTCTTGCTTTCCGTCATACCCTTCCGCATACAGCTCGAAGATGTCCTTGTCTTCAGCCATGGCGCGGTCTCCTTTCAAACGTTATCCCTTTGGTATCGAACGATCGTTTCCTGTCCTGCCTGTTTTGCGTTGCAGCAGACCTGTTGATGGCCGCCTGATTCTGTATACGTCAGCAAATGGTACAAAAGTTCATTTGCCAGACGGTAAATATTTTAACGAAGACTATTTAGCTTCTGGTTAAAATCGGCAGAAGTTGCCAAGAGTTTGAAGTTGTTGTCTTTGCCGGTTCGCAAGTTAATATTTGCTACTTTGGGTTGCTGTCTTTCGGCCCCGTTTCGGCAGCCCTTTGATAAAGACTTCAGACCTGAATGGGCGTCGACCTGTCGCCATGACCCGGATCGTTGCCGCTGGAAAATGTCCTATTAAATGACTTGGGAAGCAGCGACCTGTTCCGCAAGGTAAGATACAGGTATTGGCGAAAGAATTTCCATTCGGGTGATCACGGTTGAGTGACCGGAACGGGCTGAGGGCAAGGCAGTTGCCCGTGATCCGACCTGTCAAAATTATTTTGCGTTTGCACAGTCGGCGGGTCGGACGTTATCACTGCACCAATCGCGAAACCGGCGGCGGTTATGGTCGCGCCGCCCAGCAGGAAGAATGAAATGACCGATGGTGCTGTAAAATTTGTCGAACCCCACGAGCTTGATCTTCTGATCGGCCAGGACGCGGTGACTGTCATCGACGTGCGTGAACCCGATGAATTCGCCACCGGCCATATCGAAACCGCGATCAATATGCCGACATCAAATTTTGACATTTCGGCACTGGTTGACCTGACCGATGAAAATGACACCGATCTGGTGTTTGTCTGTGCGGTGGGACAGCGATCCTTTGGCGCGGCCAATGCCATTCTGCCCCACGTCGATTGCGCGGTCAGCAACCTTAAGGGCGGCATCCAAAGCTGGACCCGGGCCGGTTTTGATCTTGATGGGGTATAGCCCGTTCCGTTGGGACCCCCAAAATAGTCTCTGAGCTTTTACCTTCGGTGATGATCAGGTCGGTCTGATCCCGTTGGGGGTAAAGCAGGGGCTCTAATCAAAAGGGGACTATATCTAACTGAGGCCTAATTCCGAAACAGGCCGTGCATCCAAATTTGCGTGCCCGGATTTGATCGTGGTCGGGGTGGATTGATTTGGCTTCACGATTTCTCATAAATGGGATATTATTCCAAAATTGGGAATTGAGATGTAGTGACATGATTGATCAGAAAATAGCTGAACGTCTTGCCATGCTGCGTTCGGAACGCGGCTGGTCGCTTGATGAACTGGCAAAGCGCAGCGGGGTCAGTCGGGCCAGTCTGTCGCGCATTGAAAATGGTGATGTCAGTCCGACCGCCAGTGTTCTGAGCAAGCTGTGCGTTGCCTTTGGCGTCACGTTGTCGCGTTTGATGCAGATGGTCGAAGATGATTTCACGCCACTGGTCAGACGCCAGGATCAGGAAATCTGGACCGACCCGGAAACCGGATATCGCCGCCGTCTGGTATCGCCAACATCGCGCAATCTGGCGGGTGAAGTCCTGGAGGTCGAAATTGATCCGGACACGCGGATTGAATATGGCGGATCGCCACGCGACGGGCTGGAACATCATCTTGTGATGCTTGACGGCATGCTGAGCCTGACGGTGGATGGCAAGCGCCATGAACTGGGGGCGGGGGATTGCCTGCGCTATCAGCTGCGTGGCGGCAATGTGTTTGAAACCCCGGCTACCTCCGGGGCGCACTATCACCTGTTTATTGTCGAATAACCAATCTGAAAGCATCGCGATCATGGGCCAGACCAACCGGACTACCCCACCACGCATCATCACCCTTGATGCGGATGCGCTTGCCGATCGTCTTGAGGCATTGGGCGCGATGCTGCATGCCTGTGTGCATGACGGGGCCAGCATCGGTTTTATCGAGCCTTTCCCGATATCCGAGGCGGTGGCATTTTGGCGCGACCGGATCATCCCGGCAGTGGCCGGGGGCAAAAGAACGCTTTTCGTCGCCCTTGATGATGATCGGGTGGTTGGCACGGTGCAGCTTGATATCGATACCATGCCCAATCAGGCCCATCGCGGAGATATCAGCAAACTGATGGTCCATCCCGATTGTCGCCGACGCGGCATTGCCCGTCTTTTGATGCAGGCCGCCGAAAGGCGGGCAGGGGAATTGGGACGCAGTTTGCTGACCCTTGATACCCGTACCGGTGACAGTGCCGAGACACTTTATGCATCGCTTGGCTTTGAAACTGCCGGGGTCATTCCGCAATTTGCCCGCGATCCGTTTTCCGAAAAGCTCAGTGCGACAACCGTGATGTATAAACGCCTGCCAATATCAACGTCCCGGGCCGGGTGAGCAGGGCAAATAGAAGCTTGCCTAGCCGTTTGAAACTGGGCGCGATTCTCTGAATTGTATTCAAAACAAACATTCTGGCATGCCACATTCGACTGCCGGTCCTGACCGTGCGGAGCGAATTGTGTTGTTGCATTGCGGAAATTTCTGCCCGGAACAGCCCGGACTCCCTTTATTCCATGGTTTCAGCAGGTTGTGCGCCGCACTAAGGGTTTTCTGATAGATCGCCCATACCGTGCGAAACATGTTGAACCGCGCCAAAAAATAGGCGCATCTTTGCGGTCCGGCATTAAGAATTAGAATAAAAGTTCCTGGAGGAAGTCCATTATGAAGAAATTTGCCCTCGCCGCGGCCCTGATGACGGCCGTCGGATTTTCCGGTGCTGTGCATGCGGCTGATCTGACCCTGCGCATTTCGCTGCAGCTGCCGATGAAAAGCCACCTTGGCCAGAACCTTTTGATGTTCAAGAACGAGGTCGAGGAAAAATCGAACGGCGATATCGAAGTTCAGATTTATGACTCGGCCCAGCTTTACAAAGATAAAGAAGTCCCCGCAGCCGTCGGTTCTGGCGCGATCGAAATGGGTGTGGCATCGCTGACCCGTTATGTCGGTGACGTTCCGGCCGTTGACGTGTTCTATCAGCCGTTCCTTCTCGATACCGAAGAAAAGGTCCGCAAGGCCGTTGCCCCGGATTCCCCGGTTCGCGCACCGCTTGATGCGGCGATCGCCGATACCGGTGCCACGGTTCTGTGGTGGCAGGCATATGGCGGATCGATCATGCTGTCGAATGGCGGCCCGATCAAAGGTCCGGATGGCCTCAAAGGTCAGAAAGTTCGCGTATTCTCGAAAACCCAGGGTGATTTCATCTCTGCGGCTGGTGGTGCACCGACCCTGATTTCCGGGTCCGAGCAGTATATCGCCTATCAGCGTGGCACGGTTGATGTCGGCATGACCGGCATGTCGGGCGTCAAATCCCGTCAGCTTTGGGAAGTCATGGACACGGTGACCACCACCAACGATGCCGATATCGAATTCATCGTGGTTGTGAATACCGAATTCTGGAACGGTCTGACCGATGAACAGCGCGAAATCATTTCGACCGCGGCGGTAAATGCCGAAAACGATGTGCGTGATCGCATGTCGGCAATCGAAGCTGCTGCCTTTGACGAAGCCAAGGCCAACGGCATGACCATTTATCATCCGACCGAGGAAGAAATGGCTGCATGGCGCGAAGCTGCGAAACCGGTTTACGAGGCATTCCTTGCCCATACCGGTGATCTCGGCAAGCAGGTCTTTGAAGCTGCGCAGAAGTTCTGATCATAAAGCCGGTCCCGCCCAATTTCCGGTGCGGGACCGGATGATCTTTTTGAATGTGATCATGTCATCACTTGCCATGCCGCCGATCATGACGATCCATGTTTCGCGCTTCCGTCACCCGGTCGGCAATTGATGATGATTTCCCGCCCCTTTATCGAGATCAGGAGATGTCCGTTTCACGGTCGCGCATGATCAGCCACCCGGGTAACGGCATTTGTTTTACGATGTTTGATCGTTTTATGCTTTTTCTGGCATGGGCTGCCGCCATCCTGTTCGTGTTGGCAGGCTGCATGCTGACTTATGAAGTTATTGCCCGTTATTTCTTTATCCGTCCGACGATCTGGGCGGCTGAGCTTTCACAGCTTTGCCTGATCTGGGGGGCGTTGCTTGGCATGCCCTGGGCGCTGGCAGCGCGCCGCCATATTGCGGTTGATGCGGTCACCCGTCTGTTTTCACCCACAGCCCAGCGCGGAATCGAAATTGCCGCGATGGCGTGCATTTTCGCCTTTTCGGTGATGGTGACCTACAAGGGCTGGGAAATCTTTTATGAAAGCTTCGAGCGCGGGCGCACCAGCGGCACCATGCTTGATCTTCCGGCCTGGGTGGCGGAACTTCCCGTTGCCATCGGCTTTGCGCTTCTGGCCATTCAGGCGGTGATTGAAATCGTCGGCCTTCTGCGCGGCAAGGATATTCCGAAAGGGGCACACGAATGACCATTCTTCTGACCCTTGCGGCGATGTTTGCGCTGTTGCTGGCGCGTGTTCCGGTGGCCTTTGCACTTGGCGGGCTCGGGCTTGCCATGCTGTTGCTGGGCGGTTTTTCGCCCTTGATGGCGCCACAGGCGATTCTGTCAACGCTTGATGGCTTTATCCTTCTGGCGGTGCCGCTGTTTCTTTTGATGTCGAATATCCTGTTGCGTGCCGGGGTGGGCAATGACCTGTTTGCAGCGGTCAGCGCCTGGGTCGGGCATTGGCCGGGCGGTCTTGCGGTGGCAACCATCCTGTCATGCGGGGTGTTTGCCGCCATTTCCGGATCGTCGGTTGCAACAGCAGCCACCATCGGCACGGTCGCCATCCCGGAAATGATCAATCGCGGCTATAACAAGAAATTCGTCTATGGCCTTCTGGCGGCGGGCGGCACATTGGGCATTCTGATCCCGCCATCGATCCCGATGATCATTTACGGCTTTGTGACCGAAGAATCGGTGATTTCGCTGTTTCTTGCCGGGATCGGTCCGGGGATCGCGCTTCTGGTTTTCTTCATCCTGTTTTCGATGGTCTATGCCCGCATGGGCGGACAGGAACGCGAACCCAAACAGGGATGGGCTGAACGCCGTCGGGCCACGCTCAAGGCGCTGCCTGCCGTGATCCTTGCTGTTCTGATTATTTCGGGGATCTATTCGGGGGCCTTTACCCCGACCGAGGCCGCAGCGATCGGCTTTGCCGCGTCGCTGATCATTACCGGCCCGATCATGCGGGTTCTGACATGGGATGCGCTTAAAAAGGCGGTATTCGATTCCATGGCAACCACGGTTGCGATCATTCTGATCATTGCCGGGGCCAAAATCTTTGGCAAGGCGATCACGCTTTACCGAATCCCCCAGGACATCTCGATGATGATCACCCAGGGAATCGATACCGACCTTGGTTTCATTCTGGTGGTGACAGCGGTTCTGCTGGTGATGGGGCTGGTGTTCGAAGCACTTTCGATGGTGCTGATCATGACGCCGGTTCTGCTGCCAGCTGCACTTGCGCTTGGATTCGATCCGATCTGGTTCGGGGTCTATATGGTGATCATGGTTGAATGTGCCCTGATTACGCCGCCGGTCGGGCTGAACCTTTATGTCATCCAGTCGGTGGCCAAGGCCCGGCTGGGCGAGGTGGCAAGTGGCGTCGCACCGTTCCTGATCCTGATGTTCGTGACAGCAGCTATTCTGTACGTCTGGCACGACCTTGCACTCTATATCCCATTCAAGCTGTAAAGACCGATGACACATATAAAGACACCTGCCGATCAATTGCGTGCGCTGCTTGCCACCGGCGATCTGATCACCATGCCGTGCTGTTTTGATGCGCTTTCTGCCAAGCTGATCGAACAGGAAGGCTTCGCCCTGACCTTCATGTCCGGATTCGCAACATCGGCCGCCCGGATTGGCGAACCCGATCTTGGTCTGATGTCCTATGGCGAGGTCCTCGATCAGGCGCGCAACATTACCGATGCCATTTCGATCCCGCTGATTGGCGATGGCGATACCGGTTATGGCAATGCCATGAATGTTAGACGCACAGTGACCGGCTTTGCCAAGGCGGGCTGTGCGGCTGTGATGATCGAAGACCAATTGGCGCCCAAACGCTGTGGCCATACCAAGGGCAAGGAAGTTGTCGGCCGCGACGAGGCCTTTGACCGTATCCGTGCGGCGGTGGATGCCAGGGATGCCGGGGCCGATATTCTTATTCTGGCGCGCACCGATGCCCGTCATCAGCATGGCCTGTCCGAGGCGATTGACCGTGCGGCGAAGTTCAAGGAACTGGGGGCAGATATCCTGTTTGTCGAAGCACCCAAAAGTGTTGATGAAATGCGCACCCTGTGCGCCGAACTGCCGGGGCCGAAAATGGCCAATATCGTCGAAGGTGGTGAAACCCCGGATCTGTCGCCCGAAGAGCTCAAGGATATCGGCTATCAAATCGCGGCCTATCCGCTGTCGCTGATGGCAGCCGCCATGAAGGCGATGGTGGAATGCCTGCAAACCATGAAGGCCGGTCAGCCGCGTGATGAAAAATTGATGAACTGGGCCGATCTGCGCAACCGTATCGGGTTCGATGATTATTATAAAGAATCGGAACGTTATGCGTCATCCAGACGGGATAGCTGACAGCGCGGCATCCTGAACAGAATGGTCTTTCGACGGGCGGTGCGTATATTGATATCATGCACCGCCCGAACTGTTTGCGGACAAATTGCGGGCAACAGACATTCAGGGATCAGCAGATGACAGAGAAACATCACGGCAGTTGCCAGTGCGGGGCGGTGACATTCGAGGTTACCGGTCGCTTTGACAGTTTCTTTTTGTGTCATTGCCAATATTGCCGCAAAGACACGGGATCGGCATATGCCGCGAACTTGTTTTCCCGGCAGGCAAAGCTCGATTGGCGTTCTGGCAGGGACAAGGTTGTGACCTATACTGTGCCCGATACACGGCACGAAAAATCATTCTGTCAGACATGCGGTGCGGCGGTGCCGCGCGAACAGTTTGGCGGTCGTCTGGTTGTCGTGCCGGCGGGGTGCCTTGATAGTGACGTGATAAAGCGCCCTGATGCGCATATCATGCTGGGCAGCAAGGCTGGCTGGGATGATGATCTGCACGAAATAGGGCGGCTTGACGGCTTGCCGGAATAACCGGACCGCCCAGACAAAAGAAAACCCCGTAAGCATGTGCTTGCGGGGTTTCTTTTAATGGTGCCGGCAGAGAGACTCGAACTCCCAACCTTCTGATTACAAATCAGCTGCTCTACCAATTATAGCTATGCCGGCGTGAGCGGCGCGAAACATAATCCGGGCCGCCGGGGAAATCAAGTGCTTGTAGGCCGAAACTGACAAATGGTTTCCGTGCCCCTGCGAACCCCGTGTTTATCGCAGTTCCTTCTGACCGGCAGGGGTGGTTATCAGCGCCCGATAGCAAAGATCGGGCCCCTTGATGACCGCAGGCGGACGATCAATCGAAAGACGGTTATAAAGTGTTCTGATCGCATCCGGATCAGGGTGCGCCAGTGTTAGTGATTGCAGTCTGGCGCCAAGGTCGGGAATCTCGGCCATCGAGGTCGGATCATTGCGGTGATCAATAAGCGACGGCACGGCCCCGGCCAGCGGCAGCGACCCGTCTGCCGGGATGGCAAAACTGAACGTCGGATTGTCGAACGGAAGGTCAACACGTTCGCCGAAAATGCCGTCATATTGCGCAAGAACACTGTCAATGCTGGTGGTGCTGGCAACCCAGTCACGCAGGCGCTTGCCCGCTTCCCAATCGGCCCGGACCTGTTTCGGGTTATCGAGGCCAAACCATCGCGGTCGATCCGGGCGATGGGCGACCGGATCGGATGCGATGATTTCCAGATAGACATTGTCGCCCAGCTGAACACGATGATTGTGCGTGCCCATGTAATCGTGACGGGTTCCAAACGGAATATCCAGATCAAGGCAGCTTTTAACGTGATCGACTCCTTCCGCCAGGGTCGGCGCGATCACAGTAAGGTGGTCCAGCTTGAGCACAACAGCATTCCCCGTACGTTGGGATGGCAAGTGGATGGGCGGTCAGCTTTTGGTGCGATAGAGCTCGTAAAGCGCAACCGCGGCGGCGTTGGACACATTAAGGCTTTCGATGCGATCAGACATCGGAAGCTTGACCAGAAAATCACAGCTTTCGCGGGTCAGGCGACGCAGGCCTTCGCCCTCCGATCCCATGACGATCCCCACACGGCCATGCAATTTGGCTTCGGCCAGGGTCTGTTCGGCATAGCCATCCATACCGGCCAGCCAGAAATGGGCACCTTTAAGCTTTTCGAGTGTCTGATTAAGGTTGCCTGCATGGATATAGGGAACCGTTTCAAGCGCGCCACTTGCCGATTTGGCCAGAACACCGGTTTCAGGCGGTGCATGGCGGTCCGGGACAATCACGGCCGATGCGCCAAAGGCCGCGGCACTACGCAGAATCGCGCCGACATTGTGCGGATCGGTGACCTGATCAAGAACCAGCACGGTGCATTGTTCCGAATCCCTGTGATCGGCAATCAGTTCTTCGACTGAAATCTGGGGCAGGGGGGCACAATGCATGGCCATGCCCTGGTGAACGGTCCCCGGTGGCAGCATTTCATCAAGGTCGGTACGGCCGGCGGCATCGACGGCAACATCATTGCGATCGGCCTCAGCGAGGGCGGCGACAATTTCATCGCGGACATTTTCGGTCGCCCAGATTTTGTGAATCGTGCGTTGCGGATTGGCGATTGCCATCATCACAGGGTGACGCCCGAAGAGAATCAGGCGTGAATTTCCACCCGATGACCCGCCATCGCGGCCGCGCTTTCGTCCACGGCGCGAATTGCCTTCGCGGTTTTCATCGTTGTGCGGGAGGTTGTCCTGCCCGCTGTCACCTTGATGACGATTTCCTGAACGTGATTTGTTGCGACGCGACATAATGGCGGAAACCTCCGGGCCGTAAGGAACTGAATGCACTTTGTTTGACTCTGAAAGCAGAGCTTGGGGAACATATAGGAAAGGAAATACGATTTCGTGCTTTTTTTGCTGTTGACAACACATGCCCCTCCACCGTATTCCCTCCCTCGCCGCAACGAGGCCGGGCTCAAAACCCGGACGGCGTTAAGACCCTGATGGAGGGGTGGCAGAGCGGTCAAATGCAGCGGACTGTAAATCCGCCGACTTAGTCTACGCAGGTTCGAATCCTGCCCCCTCCACCACTCTCTCGCCCTCGCGAGAGCTCGCAGATAAAAATATGCGGGTGTAGCTCAATGGTAGAGCAGAAGCCTTCCAAGCTTACGACGAGGGTTCGATTCCCTTCACCCGCTCCAATTTTATGATGCAACCCGTCGGCTCGTGCGGTGGGTTTCTACGTGTTTTTTTGGTTCGGATATAGGATCTGAGGGCAATGGCCAAGGAAAAGTTTGAGCGTACAAAACCGCACGTTAACGTTGGCACCGTCGGCCACGTTGACCACGGTAAAACCACGCTGACCGCAGCGATCA